>JAFAGG010000084.1 GCA_023422955.1 Pseudomonadota bacterium
CTGATCCGCTCCCATTGATCGTCTCGTAATGCATAGCGTCGAACCATGTCGCATCCTCCTTTGCTGCATAGAGAAGCGCAGGGCTAAATCGTTCTATTTGCAATACGTTAATTGAGGGCACGCCCTAAGCCTGTTGATCGTCTTGCAGACGGGCAGGTTTACTTGGAAGTATTTTTGATCACCAGGACCGAAACATTGTCATAACCGCCAGCCTCATTTGCTCTTTGCACCAGTTTTTTGGCGCATTCATCCGGACCGAGCCCGGCCTGCCGCAAGAGTTCGGCTATTTCCTCGGTCGGGACGCCGTCGGTCAACCCGTCTGAGCAGAGCAGGTAGATATCTTCAGGCAGGGTTTCGAATTCGTCGATATCAGCGCTCACCTGCTCGGACACGCCAAGGGCGCGTGTGAGCAGATTTTTATATTCCGACATTGCCGCTTCCTGCTCGCTCATCCAGCCGACATCGACCTGGCTTTGCACCCAGGTATGGTCGCGCGTGAGTTGCACCAGTTCGCTATTCCGGAATCGATAAATGCGCGAGTCGCCGACATGGGCAATGGTGACGCGCTTGCCGTGAAAGACGATGGCGGCCAGGGTGGTGCCCATGCCGTAGTAATAGGGATCGCTTCTCGCATGTTGGTAGATGCGCTGATTGGCCTCGGCAATCGCTTCAGTCAGAAGCTGGCGAACATGGTCGCCCTGCTTGCCGAAAAAAGAAAACCGCCGACGGCGCAAGCCTTGTTCCAGCTTTTCCCGGATACCCGACACCGCCATTTCGCTGGCCACTTCGCCCGCGTTGTAGCCGCCCATGCCATCGGCAAGCAGAGCAAACTTCAGTTCTTCATGGATGAAGATCGCATCCTCGTTCGTTTCGCGCACCCGTCCCACGTCGGTGAGGCCGGCGAATTCGAGGAGAGAGGAAGAAGCCATGCAGGGATGTCAGCCTGAGTAAAAAGTCGCGATAAATGAACTCGATGCTGTCCGATTATGAAGCAAGACAAGCGCCATGAACAGAAACGATACCTCGAGACTGACTGCACGATACAAATGACCAGCCCATTTGAACGGCACAAAAAATAACGGGAAGCCTGAGCTTCCCGTTATTCAGTACTGCGGACTTGCGAGTATTACAGCATCGCTTTCAGCAGACGCGCCATTTCGGATGGGTTCCTGGTGACGGTGATGCCGCAGGCTTCCATGATTTCCAGCTTGGCGTCAGCGGTGTCGGCGCCGCCGGAGATCAGCGCGCCGGCGTGGCCCATGCGCTTGCCCGGAGGAGCGGTAACACCCGCGATGAAGCCGACTACCGGTTTCTTCATGTTGTCCTTGATCCATTCAGCCGCATTCGCTTCGTCAGGACCGCCGATTTCGCCGATCATGATCACTGCATCGGTGTCCGGATCATCGTTGAACATCTTCATCACGTCGATGTGCTTCAGACCGTTGATCGGGTCGCCGCCGATGCCGACTGCGGAAGACTGGCCCAGGCCCAGTGCGGTCAGTTGACCGACTGCTTCATAGGTCAGCGTGCCGGAGCGCGATACCACGCCGATGCGGCCTTTCTTGTGGATGTGGCCGGGCATGATGCCGATCTTGATTTCGTCGGGCGTGATCAGGCCGGGGCAGTTCGGGCCCAGCAGCAGGGTCTTGCTGCCGGCTTTCTTCATGCGGTCTTTGATTTCCAGCATGTCGCGAACGGGAATGCCTTCGGTGATGCAGATGGCCAGATCGAGTTCGGCTTCAACCGCTTCCCAGATCGCAGCCGCTGCGCCTGCGGGCGGAACGTAGATGACGGAAACGGTCGCGCCGGTTTGTGCCTTGGCGTCCTTGACGGTACCGAAAATAGGAATGCCTTCGAAATCTTCGCCGGCTTTTTTCGGGTTCACGCCTGCGACGAAGCAGTTCTTGCCGTTTGCGTATTCGACGCACATGCGGGTGTGGAACTGGCCGGTCTTGCCGGTGATGCCTTGGGTAATGACTTTGGTATCTTTATTGATCAGGATGCTCATGTAATTTCCTTATAACCTGGCTTTTCCGCTCAAGCGGAAAACGCTGCTGTCAAATTATTTTCCGTTGGCGGCTGCGACGACTTTCTGCGCAGCTTCTTCCATGGTGTCAGCCGCAATGATGGGCAGACCGGAGTCGGCCAGCATCTTCTTGCCGATGTCTTCGTTGGTGCCCTTCATGCGGACTACCAGCGGCACGTTCAGCGATACGGCTTTCGATGCGGTGATCACGCCTTCCGCGATCACGTCGCAGCGCATGATGCCGCCGAAAATGTTCACCAGGATGGCTTTCAGGCCAGGGTTTTTCAGCATGATCTTGAAGGCTTCGGTCACTTTCTCGGCCGTCGCGCCACCGCCTACGTCCAGGAAGTTGGCCGGCTCGCCGCCGAACAGCTTGATGGTGTCCATGGTAGCCATGGCCAGGCCGGCGCCGTTCACTAGGCAGCCGATGTTGCCGTCCAGGGAGATGTAAGCCAAATCGAACTTGGAAGCTTCGACTTCAGCCGGATCTTCTTCGTCCAGGTCGCGGTAAGCCATGATTTCCGGTTGGCGGTACAGCGCATTGGAGTCGAAGTTGAACTTCGCGTCCAGTGCGATCACTTTGCCGTCGCCGGTCAGGATCAGGGGGTTGATTTCAGCCAGCGATGCGTCGGTTTCCCAGTAGGCTTTGTACAGGCCTTGCAGCTGTTTGCGTGCATCCGCGATGGAGGCTGCGGGAATGCCGATTTTCGCAGAGATGTCGTCGGCATCGGCGTCGGTCAGGCCGACTGCCGGATCGATGACCACTTTGTGGATCAGTTCCGGATGCTCGTGTGCGACTTCTTCGATTTCCATGCCGCCTTCGGAAGATGCCATCAGCACCACGCGTTGCGTAACACGGTCGGTCACCATGCTGACATACATTTCGCTCTTGATGTCTGCGCCTTCTTCGATCAGCAGACGGCGAACCTTCTGGCCTTCAGGGCCGGTCTGATGGGTGATCAGCTGCATGCCGAGGATCTGGCTCGCATATTCCTTCACTTGATCCATGGACTTGGCAACTTTCACGCCGCCGCCTTTGCCGCGACCGCCTGCATGGATCTGGGCTTTCACCACCCACACCGGGCCGCCCAGCTGTTCCGCTGCCTTGACCGCTTCTTCAACGGACTGGCACGGAATACCGCGCGGAACTGTCACTCCGAAATTACGGAGGATTTCTTTACCCTGATACTCATGGATTTTCATGCGAGCTTCCCTTCAAGTCTCTAATAGAAAAAAACAGATGGTTAAACTGGTTCGCTCCGCCTCGGGCGCCTTCGCTGCCCGGCACGGGAAATTTCGCAATCGCCGTTTAGCTTGCGTTACGCACGCATGGCGATTGAATGGAAAATCTGACGCTGCTCCTTGTTTTCATCCAGCCCAAGCGGATTGCACAAATGCTGCTTTTGCCTGCTGTCCGCCGCTGAACTTCCCCTTTTTGTATCTTCCTTAATGCCAGGGGTAGCGTAAGGTACTGCTTTCAATACCGCTTTGACATTGACGTCGGTCAAGCGAGCGCCAATGATGAAAAACGGAAAAGAAATGGTCCATTCGCCTCAGAACTTTGAATTCAATGGAAATCCTCTGTCCTCAAGGCGTCATGCCCTTTTTCGCGTGAAGCCTGCATCCTTTAAGGGAAACCCTTACGACCAACCCGGAAAGAGGTGACGGGAAACGGTGCGTGAGAAAAGCAGGAAAACCTGCCTGATGTCGCGGCCAGCTCTGCCCGCAAACCGCACGCCATAGCCGCTTCGCACTACGGCAACGGCCGCTGCTGCGGCACTGCAAAAACGGCGAAAGTGTAGCACAGCTGTCAAGCTGCAACCACCTTTCCACAGAGGGAAGAAAATCAGAATAGGAAAGGCGCCCAAAGCATTGGCGAACGGCATTGCTGCGCTCGCAATGTGGCGAGGAAATTAGTCCTGGTCTTCGTCGGAATTGCGCAAGGCAGCCTGTATGGCGCGATGCGAAAAGCCGCGCTGCATCAGAAAACGTATCTGCTTGGCGCGTTCAGCGGCATCGGCGGGAGGACGACCGAAACGCTTGCGCCAGACCTCCTTGGCACGCCCTGCCTCATCCGTCTCCAGTCCTGCCTTCACCTCTGAAATCAGCGCCTCGTCCAGTTGATGGCTTTGCAGTTCGGCCAGTATGCGCTGATTGCCAAAGCGCGCGGCGCGCCGGTTGATGAGGGACTCGGAAAAGCGTTCCTGAGACAAGAACTTGGCGGCTTCCAATGCATCGAGCAGGGCTTCCACGTCCTCGCCTTCCGCAGCATAACGCGCGAGCTTGCGCGCCAGTTCGATGCGACTGTGTTCACGCGCTGCCAGGTAACGCAGGGCACGGGCTTTCAGGCTGATTTTCAAGGCGGGCATAGATGTCGGGAATAGCGGGAATGGGAATATCAGAAATGACAAGGACGGCCGGATTGGCGCGACTCGAGATTCCGGAGCGTAAAAGAAAACGGGCTGCGACCCCGGTTCGAGGTGCAGCCCGAAATAGGCACGCGCCCGGGTTGGCGCGCGTACCACGAGGACTTATTCCTCTACTTTGATTTCCTTCGGCTCTTTCGCTTCCTTGGGCTCCTTGGCTTTCTTGCCTGGAGCGCCTTCAGCGCTGGTACCAGCCAGCAGCGGCACGCCCAGCGCAGCCCTAACCTTGTTTTCAATTTCTCGCGCCATTTCCGGGCGCTCTTTCAGGTAATTACGAACATTGTCCTTGCCCTGGCCGATACGATCGCCGTTATAGCTATACCAGGCACCGGCCTTATCAACAATCTTCTGATCCACGCCCAGGTCGATGATTTCACCTTCGCGCGAGGTGCCTTCGCCATAGAGAATGTCGAAGTGCGCTTCCTTGAATGGCGGCGCCACCTTGTTCTTGACGACCTTGACCTTGGTTTCGTTACCGATCACTTCGTCACCGGACTTGATCGAACCGGTACGGCGTATATCCAGGCGCACCGACGCATAGAATTTCAGCGCATTGCCGCCAGTCGTGGTTTCGGGACTGCCGAACATCACGCCGATCTTCATCCGGATCTGGTTGATGAAGACAACCAGGGTATTGGTACGGTTGATCGAGCCAGTCAGCTTGCGCAAGGCTTGCGACATCAGTCGGGCCTGCAGACCGGGCAGGGAGTCGCCCATGTCGCCTTCGATTTCAGCGCGCGGCGTCAGTGCGGCGACCGAGTCGATCACGATCATGTCGACGCCGCCGGAGCGCACCAGGGCGTCCGTGATTTCCAGCGCCTGTTCACCGGTATCCGGTTGGGAAATCAGCAATTCCGACACATTCACGCCCAGCTTCTGCGCATAGATGGTGTCCAGCGCATGCTCGGCGTCGATGAAGGCGCAGGTGCCGCCCAGCTTCTGCATTTCAGCAATCGCCTGCAAAGTCAGCGTGGTTTTACCGGAGGACTCCGGACCATAGATTTCCACCACGCGGCCGCGCGGCAAGCCGCCTACACCCAGCGCGATATCCAGACCCAGCGAGCCCGTGGAAACGACCTGCACCTCTTCGGCTACAGCACCGTCCGCCATGCGCATGACCGATCCTTTGCCAAACTGCTTTTCAATTTGTGCCAGGGCCGCAGCAAGCGCTTTACCCTTTTCCGAATTCGGTACAGATTTTTTATCTTCCATGGGGATTCTTTCGTCAGAAAGGAAATAAATGCCTTTTCAGGCGCAAGCACTACTGTATAAAAAAACAGTGATATATGCAAGCACTAGATGCATTGTAGGAGCAGTACTTTAAAACTTCCAGCACCCTCCTGTCCTTTTGAGAAGCAGACGCCTGCGGATCCTTATTTAAGAAGATGGCGGCACATGTTTTCGTTAAAAGAAAAATAATTTTCAATGCATAGGCCAAATTAAAGTCGGCTTTCGAGCCGGGGAAAAATGTTGTTAACAATCACTTACAGTCGCAATGTGGTTTTTCCGCGAAAGCGCCAAGAAGTCGTTTTTTATCAATATCCCGCTATCTATACTTCTTTACAAAGGAGCCTAACCGCACTCTTTGGAGAGAGTCCCATGCGTGTCAGTCATCTTGCAGCGGCATTCATCCTCAGCAGCCTGTCGACCGCCAGCCTTGCGGAAGCACCGTCTCGCTTTCAGCTATTCGCGGATACGCCAGCCTCGCTGAATTCCAGGCCTGTTGCGGCCCTTCCCCTGAGCACCAATAGCTTTGCCATTGGCTTCGACCGCAGCGCAATGCGACCGGCCCCTTCCCAGGCTTACCAGCTGACCGACATGAACGACCCTGCCTTGCGACCCACGCATTTGCAGGCTCATAAGGCCTTGCCCTTCGGTTTTGACATGGGCGTCTCTTATGGCAGCGTGCCGGGCAGCGACTTGCGGCTGATTGGCGCACAAGCGAGCTATGCGCTCATTCCGGACAGCATGGTGCTGCCCACCATCGGATTGCGCGCCAGCTACAGTACCCTGCAAGGCAGCGACTGGCTGGAAATGAATACACACGGCTTCGATTTGTCCCTCTCCAAAGGGTTTTCCCTGGTAACGCCTTACGCAGGCATCGGCAGCGTGTGGATGGACAGCGATCCTCATGAGGGTATGGGACTGGCCCGCGAGCGGCTTCATCAGGACAAGTACTTCATCGGCGCCAATTTCCACCTGCGCGTGATGAACTTCGCGGTCGAGGCGGATCGTACCGGCGACACGACTCATTACCAGGCCAGGTTCGGCTGGCGCTGGTAATCCGAAGCACAAAATGGGCACAAAAAAGGCCGCTTGACGCGGCCTTTAATTTTTTTTAAATCTATCTAGCTCTCGCTATCCATCGCTTAGATCACGATAGTCTGCGCTTCATCCTGCGGACGCTCGCGGATCTCGCCGATACGGCTGACAGTCTCACCTGCCGCGCGCAACTGCTTGATCGCCGCATCGGCCTGATCGGCTGCAACGATGACTGCCATGCCGATGCCGCAGTTGAAGACGCGGTGCATTTCGTCATCCGCCACATTGCCGTGCTGCTGCAGCCAGGTGAACAGCGGCGGCATGGTCCAGGCATCGCGATGCAGCACCGCTTGCAGATTCGGGCGCAAGACGCGCGGCACGTTTTCCACCAGACCGCCGCCGGTGATATGCGCCATGCCTTTGACTTCCAGCGTTTCCATCAGCGCCAGCATCGGCTTGACGTAAATCCGCGTCGGTTCCAACAGTACGTCGGCCAGCTTGCGGCCATGGAAGTCGCTTTGCAGATCGGGCTTGGCGACTTCGATGATCTTGCGCACCAGCGAGTAGCCGTTGGAATGCGCGCCGGACGAGGCCAGACCCAGCACCACGTCGCCGGGAACGATCTTGCTGCCGTCGATGATCTTCGATTTTTCAACGGCGCCGACCGCGAAACCGGCCAGATCGTATTCGCCATCCGGATACATGCTGGGCATTTCAGCGGTTTCGCCGCCTATCAAGGCACAGCCCGCCTGTTCGCAACCCTGCGCAATGCCCTTGACCACGTCGGTAGCGGTAGCAACATTGAGCTTGCCGCACGCGAAATAATCGAGGAAAAACAGCGGCTCGGCGCCCTGCACCAGGATATCGTTGACGCTCATCGCCACCAGGTCGATGCCGATGGTGTCGTGCTTGTTCAGATGAAAAGCGAGCTTTAACTTGGTGCCCACGCCATCGGTACCGGAAACCAGCACCGGCTCCTTGTACTTCTTGCTGATTTCAAACAGGGCGCCAAATCCCCCTATGCTGCCCAGCACGCCTTCCCGCATGGTGCGCTTGGCAAAGGGCTTGATGGCTTCAACCAGCGCATCGCCTGCATCGATATCGACACCGGCGTCGCGATAGGAAAGGGAAACGGAAGAAGGATTGCTCATGATGTAATTGACGGCTGAGAGACGGTAGAATACGGAAGTTACTGCCGGCAACTGGACCGGCAAAAGCGCTATTCTAACAAAACGACCGCCCTTCCCTGTCACCACATGCCATTTTCTTTAACTTCGGAACGAAAACAGACCTTGCTATGGCTGGCGGTCGGTGCGTCCCTGATTGCAATACTGGTCTTGCTGGGCCCGGTTCTCACGCCTTTCATGATTGCCGCCATCCTCGCTTACGCGATGAATCCCGGCGTAGACTGGCTGGCATCCTGCCGTATCGGCAAGATCAAGATGCCGCGTGCGCTTGCCGTGGTAGTGATGATGCTGTTGCTGGTCGTGATACTGCTGGTGCTGATCCTGATCGTGGCGCCGATATTGCAGAAGCAGATTCCTCTGCTGCAGGAAAGGATTCCCAACTTCCTGGTCCACATGCAGCAGATACTGGCGCCACACCTGGTGAAAATGGGTATCGACATCCAGCTCGACAGCGCCAGCCTGCGGCAGATGGTAACGGAATACCTCAGCACCAGCGGCGACCAGATCTGGAATGCACTGCTGGCTTCGGCACGCATAGGCGGCACGGCGGTGCTGGCCTGGCTGGCCACGCTGTTCCTGGTCCCGGTCGTGCTTTTTTACCTGCTACTGGACTGGCACGGCCTGCTGGCCCGGGCTGCCAATGTGATTCCGCGCCGCTGGCTGACCAAGACGCTCGCGATCAGCTCGGAAGCCGACGAGCTGCTGGCCCAATACCTGCGCGGCCAGTTGCTGGTGATGCTGATTCTGGCGGTCTATTATTCGGCAGCACTGGCCTTTGCCGACTTCGACGTTGCGCTGCCGGTCGGCATACTGACCGGCCTGCTGGTTTTCATTCCCTACGTCGGATTTGGACTGGGACTGACGCTGGCGCTGATTGCAGGCTTCCTGCAGTTTGAAGGCTTCTATGGCCTGATTGCCGTCGCCATTATTTACGGTGTCGGCCAGGTGATAGAAAGCACTGTACTGACGCCTTACCTGGTGGGCGAGCGCATAGGCCTGCATCCGCTGGCCGTCATCTTTGCGCTGCTGGCCTTCGGTCAGCTGTTTGGCTTTGCCGGCGTGCTGCTGGCGCTGCCGGCCTTCGCCGTACTGGCGGTCGCCCTGCGGCATGTCAACGAGTCCTACCGGGACAGCAGCTTTTACAAAGAGTCCTGATTCATGAGACAGCTGTTGCTTAACCTGGAAGCGCCCAAGCCGCAAAGCTTCGATTCCTTCGTCGAAGGAAGGAATCAGGAACTGCTGCAGCGCCTGACCCAGCTGGCCGTCACGGATGCTGCCGCCTTATCCGATCGTTTCATCTATCTATGGGGCGAGCCCGGCTCAGGCAAGACCCACCTGCTGCGCGCGGTGGAGCATGCCGCCCAGGCGCGTTATCTGAAAAGCGATGACGACCCTGCAGCCTTTGCCTTCGAACCGACCATCCGCCTGTACCTGGTCGACGATTGCGAGCGCCTGTCGGCGGAGGCGCAGATCGCCGCTTTTGCACTCTTTAACCAAGTGAGAGAAAATGGCGCCGCGTTGATCACTGCCGGCGCACAT
>JAFAGG010000105.1 GCA_023422955.1 Pseudomonadota bacterium
GCCAGTATCTGGGCAAGCTGAAACGGCGCATGGTGCGCGCCCTGGTCAGCACCGAGGACACGGTTGCCGCGGGCCAGGAAGTCTATTCGAGCAGCGATCCACAGCAGCCCTGCGGCATGATCGTCAATGCCGAAATCGCTGCACTGGAGCAGGTGGAATGCCTGGTTGAACTCAAGATCGGTTTGCTGGACCAGGGCAACCTGCATCTCGGTTCGGTCGACGGACCGATGCTGGAGGTCATGCCTTTGCCGTATGCGCTGCCGACCGATAACGATTCGTGATGGAAATGTATGTGTATTACCGGGCCGCTACCGAGCATGCGCAGCCACTGAAGGCGCGCGTGCTGGCGATGCAGGCCCAATTGAAAGTGCAATATCGTATCCAGGCTGCGCTGAAGCACCGTCCCGCCGAAGAGTCGGGCATGCATACCTGGATGGAAGTTTATCTTGCGGTTCCGGAAGGTTTCGAGGCCCGGCTGCAACAAGCGGTGCATGAAGCAGATTTGCCTGCACTGATCCATGGCCCTCGCCATATCGAATATTTTCTGGATAGCGCCTCATGTGCCTGATCGTTTTTGCCTGGCAGATTCTGCCCACATCTCCCCTGATCGCCGCCGCCAACCGCGACGAATTTTATGAACGCCCCAGCGCACCCGCGTCCTGGTGGGACGATCATCCCGACATCTACGCAGGACGCGACTTGCAGCATCGCGGCACCTGGATGGGCATCAGCAAAAGCGGCCGCTTTGCTGCCGTGACCAATGTGCGCAACGGTGTTTCCCGTGGCGCGAAATCGCCGTCACGGGGATTGCTGGTCGCGAATTATCTGACCTCCGACGCCAGCCCCGCCGACTACATCGCCGAGATCGCCGACCAAGGCGAGCATTTCAACGAATTCAATCTGCTGGTCGGCAATGGCCGGGAATTGATCTGGTTCACCAATGCGCAGACCGATGACGAACGCAACGGCAAACTGCTGTCGCCCGGCATCTACGGCCTGTGCAACGGCACGCTGGACAGTCCCTGGCCCAAGGTGGTGCGGACCAAGGCGCAGTTCGCCAGCCTGCTGTGCCAAGGCGCGCCGGAAGAAGCGTATTTCGAAATGCTGACCGACACCACCAAGGCATCGGATTGCAGGCTGCCCAAGACCGGCGTGCCCATAGAGTGGGAGCGCACGCTGTCCTCGGTCTATATCGATACGCCGGAATACGGCACCCGCGCATCGACCATCGTGCACCTGTATGCGCAGGCTGGCGCGGTACTGAAGGAAAAACTGATCCGCTAGGCCGGGCCGAAGCGATGTCGCATGCGCCGGTGAGGAATGCCGGCGTCGTCGAACACTTCGCCCTCTTCCACGAAACCGTGGCGACAGTAAAAAGGCATGGCATCGACCTGGGCGTTCAGCACCACTTCCGCAGCGCCACGCTGACGCGCGGCTTCCATCATCGTCTGCAACAAGCGACCGCCTATGCCCCTGCCGCGCTCGGACTCCAGCACCGCCATGCGGCCGATGTGAAAATCCGGCAGCAGCCGCGCAGTGCCCACCGCCCTGCCTGTTTCATCACAGGCAATCGCATGCAGGCTGAGCGCATCCATCTCATCCCATTCCAGCTCGACCGGAATATTCTGTCCGATCACGAATACCTGGTAGCGCACTGCTTGTGCTGCCTGCTTCAGTGTTTCCCAGTCGCCGGTTTCAATGCGAATTTTCATTGCGCGCAATATCATCAATTCAAATCAGCTTCACCAGCTGCTTGCCCAAGTTTCGCCCTTCCAGCAGACCCATCAGCGCTTGCGGCGCGGCGTCCAATCCTTGCACGACCGACTCCTGCACGATCAGCTTGCCTGCGGCAATGCTGTCCGCCAGTTCGCCGATGGCCTGCGGCCAGAGATCCAGGTGATCGGTGATCAGGAAGCCCTGCAGGCGTATGCGCATGGAAACCAGGTTGCGCACCTCGGCAATCGCCAGCGGCTGTCCATCGTAGCCGGCTATCGTTCCGCACAGCGCGATGCGGGCATGCGGATTGGCATTCGCAATCGCCGCGTCGAGACAGGCGCCGCCCACATTCTCGAACACCGCATCGATGCCTTGCGGAGCCGCCTGGGCCAGCGCCTGAGTCAAACCGGGCTGGCGATGGTCGATGCAGGCATCCAGCCCGAGCACCTCCACTGCATACGCACACTTTTCCGGCCCGCCGGCGATGCCGATCACGCGGCAGCCGCTCTGCTTCGCCAGTTGCGCAGCGATACTGCCCACCGCGCCGGTGGCCGCCGACACCACCACCGTTTCGCCGGGTTTGGGTTGAAGAATCTGCGTGACGCCGTACCAGGCGGTAATGCCGGTCATGCCGGCCGCGCCCAGATAGGTTTGCAGCGCAATGCGGCGATCATCGACCTTGCGCAGAAGCGTGCCTGCAACCACGCCCTGCTCGGCCCAGCCCAGCATGCCGACCACCTTGTCGCCCGGCTGAAAATCCGGGTGGCGCGAGGCCGTCACTGCGCCGGCGGTCGCGCCTATCATCACCGCATCCAGCGCCTGCGGCGGCGCATAGCTGCGCGCCTCATCCAGGCGCGCGCGCATGTAGGGATCGATGGACAGGTAATGGTTGCGAACGGCCACGTCGCCTTCGTTCAGCTCGGGCAGCGCTGCCTCTTCGATGCGGAAATTGTCGGTGAGCAGTTTTCCCTGGGGGCGGGAGGCAAGGACGATGCGACGAAAGGTTTTCATTCCTGCTCCTGCTTTTCCGCGCCGCGCAGGCGCTTCAGATACTTGAAAGTGCCCATGGCTTTCGCCACCAGCCGTTCGCCCTCCCACAGCTCGCCTTCGCAAAAGCACATGGTGGTCGAACGATGAAACACTTTTCCCTTTGCCACCAGTCTTGCGCCCGGCGTGCCGCCAGGCTGCAGAAAACTGGTTTTCATTTCCACCGTCACGCCACCTTTGGCTTCCGGCTGCAACGAGCGCCCCGCCATCGACATCACGACATCGAGCAGCGTCATGCTGACGCCGCCATGCGTGACCTGCCAACTGTTCATGTGCATATCCTTCAGTTCCAGCGCGATCTCCGCGCTGCCCTCATTCATGGAAACAAACTCGATGCCGAGCGCTTTCAGAAACGGCGTTTCGATCGGCGCATTCATGGTGTTTTCCTTCCCCTGAAACCTGTGCAATAAAGAGCGATATTGTAAGCCAAGCGTTTTGCCTGAGCGGCTCTTGTCCGGCGTTTATACCCCGCAATGTTTATGCCCGTAATAAATGCCAATCGCTCGCGGCTTTCTGCCTCCATCCTTTATACTTGCGCCATTTCGGGCAGATAGTGACAGATACTGCACACGCCCCAACCTCTCATTCATCATCTTCTTCGCCATGACCTCCGCACCGTTTCGCCTCGGCACGCCTCTCTCCCCATCCGCCACCAAAGTCATGCTGCTGGGCAGCGGCGAACTCGGCAAGGAAGTGATCATTGCCTTGCAGCGCCTGGGCGTGGAAGTGATTGCAGTCGACCGTTACGCAGATGCGCCGGGACAGCAGGTCGCGCACCGCAGCCATGTGATCGACATGACCGATGGCGAGGCGCTGCAGGCATTGATAGAAAAGGAAAACCCGCAACTGATCGTGCCGGAGATCGAAGCGATTGCCACCGCCAAGCTGATGGAACTGGAAGATGCCGGTGTCGTAACCGTGATTCCCACCGCGCGCGCCGCCTGGCTAACCATGGATCGCGAAGGCATCAGGCGGCTGGCTGCCGAAGAACTGGGACTGCCCACGTCACCCTATCAATTCGCCGACACGCTGGAAGAATTGCAGGCGGCCTGCGCCGCAGTCGGATTTCCTTGCATGGTCAAGCCGGTGATGTCCTCGTCCGGCAAGGGACAATCCAAGGTGGATAACGCAGATCAGGTGGAAGCGGCGTGGCAGCATGCGGCAGCGGGCGGACGCGTGGCTGCCGGACGCGTGATCGCGGAAGGTTTCATAGACTTCGATTACGAAATCACGCTGCTGACGGTGCGCGCATTAAATGGCGACGGCAAGGTGCTCACGCATTTCTGCGATGCCATCGGCCATATCCAGGTTCAGGGCGATTACGTGGAATCCTGGCAACCTCATCCTATGTCCGAAAAAGCGCTGAACGCGGCACGCGATGTCGCTAAAAAAGTGACCGACAACCTGGGCGGACTGGGCGTGTTCGGCGTCGAATTATTCGTCAAGGGCGATCAGGTCTGGTTCTCCGAAGTCAGTCCGCGTCCGCACGACACCGGCATGGTGACGATGGCCAGCCAGCACCAGAGCGAATTCGAACTGCATGCGAAAGCGATACTCGGCTTGCCGGTCGATGCCCGCCTGAAAGCGCCGGGCGCGTCGGCCGTCATTTACGGCCAGCACGATGCCAAGGGCATTGCCTTCGACGGCGTCGCACAGGCGCTTGCCGGGCCCGGCACCGACATCCGCCTGTTCGGCAAGCCGGAGTCGTTTGCGCGCCGGCGAATGGGCGTTGCGCTGGCTACGGCTGCAGACGTGGAAACAGCTCGCCAGCGCGCCAGGGAAGCGGCTTCGCGTGTGAAACCTGTGATTCCCGGCTGATCGCTTCCTGCCTTACTGCGGCGATAGCGTCAGCGTGCCGAGGCTGTTTTCTTCAGCACGCACTCTATCGACGGGAATGGTGAAATATTCGACCGCTGCCCAGCGCTGTGAAAAATTGCGGTAACGCGCAGACAGCACATGGCCGGACTGGCCGGTGGAATGCATGAAGCGCGAATTCTCCAGGTCTGACAGATCATAGATCGCGCGCAGGCTGGCGGCATGGCGGTTGGTAAAGGGCTGTTCTTCATTGGCCAGGCTGTGGCGGCCAACGTTGATGGTGTAGTTGTCGCCGGGCGTAGGCACGCGGATATCGAACAGCCGCGCCAGCAAGGCCTGCCGGCCGAAAGGCCGGTGCTCCGAACGCGCCGCATGCGCCTCGCCCCATTTCCAGTTCGCCATGTCGGCGCCGTAACGCCGCTCCAGGTCGACCAGCGCCGCTTCCAGCGACTCCGTGAGCAAGCGCGCGCAGTCGGCCGGCGTGCCGGACAGTTGGCTGCCGCACCAGCGGCTTTGTCCGTTCACATCCTTCAGCGCATTCACCATGGGCTGATAGACATTGCGCAGCTCCCAGTAATCGCGCATCAGCGCTTCGCCCAGTTCATCCTCGAACATCATGCGTGAAGCCTCACGTACCCAGGCATTATGGATCAGCGGCTCCACCGTATCGGCATCCATGCTGCCATCCCAGCGCGACAGCAGGGTCAGCGCATGCTCGGCGCGTGGAGACGCCGCTTGCGTCGCAAGCAGCAAAGGAAGCAGCTCGCGCGCGGCCAGCGACAGGTGGTCGGCCTGCATTTCGGCGAAACTCTCCACCGTATGATGCGGCATCTCATCCAGCAAGGCATGGATGCGCTGTGCACGATAAGGCAAAGCCCAGTCGCTGCCCAGGTAATGCGGATAATCGTTGGCCACGATTTTTTCATTGGCGGTGACGATGCGCGCCGACGCGGGATTGTAAAAATGCGGCAATTCCTCGAAGGGAATGAAACCCTGCCAGTCGTAGCGCGCCTCCCATCCGGGCGCCGGCGCCAGTCCCATCAGGTCGTTGTCCTGGCCGCGCACGGGTATGCGAGCGGGCGCGATGAAGCCGAGATTGCCCTCGTGGTCGGCGTAATGCATATTCTGCTGCGGCGCATGGAAGTCGCGCGCGGCATCAAGAAAACCCGTCCAGTCCTGCGCGCGGTTGATGCGTATCGCTGCCTGCAGCGTCATGTCGTCGGGGCGCAAGGCGGTCCAGGAAAATGCCATCACATGGCTACTGCTATCCAGTCCGGTTCTTTCGACGACCGGCAGCACACCGCTGATGATGGGTCCATGCCGGCTCTCGCGCACTTCCAGTTGCTGGTCCGCTTCTCCCTTGACCCTGATGATTTCAGTGCGGCGTGAAAATTCCTTCCATCCGTCCGGTGCCTGGTACAAAGCAGGATTCTCAGGATGGATGCGCTCTATGAACAGGTCCTGCACATCGGGCGCGGTATTGGTGAATCCCCAGGCAATGCGCATGTTGTGTCCCAGGATGGCCGCCGGCGCGCCCGGTATGGTCGCGCCCACCACTTCGAAACCGGGCGCGGAAAGATGCGCGAAATACCACAAGGCCGGCGCGGACAGACTCAGGTGAGGATCGTTGGCCAGCAAGGGCTTGCCGGACGCGGTATGTTCGCCGCCCAGGCTCCAGGCATTCGAGCCCTTGCCTTCCACATGAGACGCAGGCGCGAGCGCGGCGATGCTGCGCAATTGTTCGCTCAACTCCGCCAACTCCCGGTATGTGCCCGTGTAATCGCGAGTGGGAATGGGCGCGTCGCCCGGATAAGGCGGCATGAACTCGTTGATCTGTTCCAGCGTCAGGCGCTGGGCAAGGCGCATGCGCAACAGTTCCTGGCTCCAGTTCGCGCCCAGGTCCCAGGCCATCATGGTTTGCCAGGCAATCGAATCGGCAGGCTGCCACGGCTCGGGAGCGGGTGCGCCGGTGATCAGGAATTCCGGCGGCAAAGGTTCTTTGCGGTGTTCAAGGTAAGCATTGACGCCGCGTGCATAGGCTTGCAGCACTGCCTGCGTATCCGGCGCCATGTTGTCGTAGATCGCTTGCGCATTGCGCCGCACGCCCAGGGTGCGCATGAAGCGGTCGGTGCCGGCGGCTCCCGGTCCCAGGATTTCGGCCAGCCGCCCCGCCGGCAGGCGGCGATTCATTTCCATCTGCCACAACCTGTCCTGCGCATGCACGAATCCCAATCCATACCAGGCATCCTGCTCGGACTGGGCATAGATATGCGGAATGCCTTCCTGGTCGCGAACGATGTCCACCGGCGCCGACACGCCCGGCAAAGCCACTTGCCCTTTCAGCTGCGGCTGACTAAGGTACCCATAGGCAAACAGGGCAAGCAGCGAACCCGTAATTCCTACCGCCAGCAGCAACGCCGTCCATTTCGCGATTTTTCTCATAGGATCTTTTCAAACGCAGTAAAAGCTTCGGGTTATCATATGCGACGCATAATGATTAACCTGCTGCATGATGCCAGACAGTACGGCATGCCACAGCCTCTTCACTCTCCGATCTTATGAAATTCGATGTCGTCATCGTAGGCAGTGGTCTTGCCGGCCTATCCGTCGCACTGCACCTGGCGCAAAGCCGCAAGGTCGCGGTCATCTCCAAACGTCGCCTGAATGATGGCGCGAGCAGCTGGGCCCAGGGCGGCATTGCCGCAGTGCTGGATTCCGGCGACAGCCACGACGAGCATATTGCCGACACGCTGACCGCAGGAGCAGGTCTGTGCGATGAAGGCGCGACGCGCTACATCGTCGAACACGGACGCGAAGCGATCGAATGGCTGATCGAGCAAGGCGTGCCCTTTACCAAGGATGAGACCGAGTTCGGCTATCACCTGACGCGCGAAGGCGGCCACGGCCAGCGCCGCATCATTCATGCCGCCGATGCCACCGGCGCCGCCGTGCAGATGACGCTGGAACAGAAGGTGCGCGCGCATCCGAACATCACGCTGCTGGAACATCATTACGCGATCGACCTGATCACCACCGCCAAGCTCGGCGCCGCAGTGCCGCAGCGCTGCGTAGGCCTGTATGTGCAGGATATCCAGAGCGGCAAGGTACTGACCATTGCCGCCGATCATACCGTGATGGCTACCGGCGGCGCCGGCAAGGTTTACCTGTACACCACCAATCCCGACACCGCGACCGGCGACGGCATCGCGATGGCCTGGCGCGCGGGCTGCCGCGTAGCCAACATGGAATTCATCCAGTTCCACCCGACCTGCCTGTATCACCCGTATGCGAAATCCTTCCTGATCAGCGAAGCGGTGCGCGGCGAAGGCGGCCTGCTCAAGCTGCCGGCCGCAGCCGGTGCGGCAGCGGGAAAACGTTTCATGCTGGAACACGACGACCAACGTGCCGAACTGGCGCCGCGCGATGTGGTCGCGCGTGCGATCGACTTTGAAATGAAAAAGCGCGGTCTGGATTATGTGGACCTGGACATCACGCACCAGTCGCCGGAATTCTTGAAGCATCATTTCCCGACGATTTATGCACGCTGCCTGGAACTGGGCATAGACATCACCAAGCAGCCGATCCCGGTGGTGCCGGCCGCGCATTACACCTGCGGCGGCATCGTCACCGATACCGATGGCCGCACCGATCTGCCCGGACTGTATGCAGTGGGTGAAACTACCTACACCGGCCTGCACGGCGCCAACCGCCTGGCCAGCAATTCGCTGCTGGAATGCGTAGTCATCGGCCGCGCCGCCGCGCGCCACATCGAACAATCGTCGCCGCCGCCGTCACTGCCGCTACCAGCCTGGGATGAAAGCCGCGTGACCGATGCGGACGAGGAAGTGGTGATTGCCAATAACTGGGATGAGTTGCGCCGCTTCATGTGGAACTACGTGGGCATCGTGCGCACCACCAAGCGGCTGGAACGCGCGCAGCATCGCATACGCCTGCTGAAGCAGGAAATCGACGATTACTACTCGCTGTTCCGCATCACGCGCGACTTGCTGGAGCTGCGCAACCTGGTGGATGTGGCCGACCTGATCGTGAAAAGCGCGCTGTCGCGGCACGAGAGCCGCGGCCTGCATTTCACCCAGGACTATCCGGAAACCTTGCCCAAGGCATTGCCGACGGTGCTGACGCCGAGAGAGCGCCAGCAATCGGCTCAGCGGTAAGGAAGAAGAAAAAGGAAAAGAAGAGAAAAAAGAGAAAGGCGCATCAGCCTATGATGCGCAGCGAATAATCGGTGGCCCTGACATCCTTGGTCAGGCTGCCGATGGAAATGCGGTCGACGCCCGTTGCCGCAATCGCCTTCACGCTATCCAGATTCACGCCGCCCGACGCTTCCAGCAACGCCCTGCCCTGGTTGCGCGCAACTGCTTCACGCATATGCTCCAGGCTGAAGTTATCGAGCAGGATGGATGTTGCGCCGGCCTGCAAGGCCTCGCCCAGCTCCTCCAGGGTTTCCACTTCGACCTGGATGGTCACGGCGGCATTGAGCGCCTGCGCCGCTTTCAATGCAGCCGTGATGCCGCCGGCAGCGGCAATATGGTTTTCCTTGATCAGGATGCCGTCATACAGGGCGAGGCGCTGATTCTGCCCGCCTCCCACGCGCACCGCGTATTTCTGCGCCAGCCGCAGACCGGGCAAGGTCTTGCGTGTATCGAGTATCGCCGCCTTCGCGCCCTGCACCGCCTCCACGTAACACCGGGTTGCGGTAGCCACGCCAGACAACAGTTGCAGAAAATTGAGTGCGCTGCGCTCGGCAGTCAGCAATGAACGTGACGGCCCTTCTATCGTGCATACTTCACTGTCGGCCGGCATCAGCGCGCCTTCTGCATGACGCCAGGTGATGCGCAGGCGCGCATCCACCTGCATCATCACGGCTTCGAACCAGGGCGCGCCGCACAATACCGCTTCTTCGCGCACGATCACCCGCGCCAGGCTCCACTGGCCTTCCGGCACCAGCTTGCCGGTCACGTCGCCGGTGCCCACATCTTCCTGCAGGGCGGCACAGATATTCGCCTCGAAAGCCGACACCAGGTCCGCATCGAAGGGAGTGAAAGGATTGGTCAGCGTGCTCATGCAGGGCCGATGCCGGAAAAGAGTTTCTGTTCCTTGGCCAGATCCGAAGACGGCTGCACATTGGCCTTGCGTGCCGCAGCAAAAGCCAGCATGCGGTCTATGCAGGTAAAAGCCTTGCGGCCGATTTCCGGATCGACATGGATTTCATTGCGGCCCGACTCCAGCACTTCCGCCAGGTTCTGCAGGCTGTTCATCGCCATCCACGGGCAATGCGCGCAGCTCTTGCAGGTCGCGCTGTTGCCGGCAGTGGGTGCGTCGATGAAGATCTTGCCGGGCGCTGCCATGCGCATCTTGTGCAGAATGCCGTTGTCGGTCGCGACGATGAATTCCGGCGCATCCAGATTTTGCGCGGCGGCGATCAATTGCGAGGTGGAGCCCACCACGTCTGCCTGCTCAACCACGTGGGCCGGCGACTCCGGATGCACCAGCACCTTGGCATTCGGATGCTCCTTGCGCAGCAATTCCAGTTCTATACCTTTGAATTCATCATGCACGATGCAGGAGCCCTGCCACAGCAGCATGTCGGCGCCGGTTTGCTTCTGGATGTAGCCACCCAGATGGCGATCGGGTGCCCAGAGAATTTTCTCTCCCTTCGCATGCAGGTGAGCGACGATATCCAGGCCGATGGAGGAAGTGACCATCCAGTCGGCGCGCGCTTTCACGGCTGCGCTGGTATTGGCATACACCACCACGGTGCGGTCGGGATGGGCATCGCAGAAAGCCGAGAATTCATCGACCGGGCAACCCAGGTCCAGCGAGCAGGTCGCATCCAGATCCGGCATCAGGATGCGCTTGTCCGGACTCAGGATTTTTGCTGTCTCGCCCATGAAGCGAACGCCCGCCACGATGAGGGTCTTGGCCGGATGATCGCGACCGAAACGCGCCATTTCCAGCGAGTCCGACACGCAGCCGCCGGTTTCCTCGGCCAGATCCTGCAAATCGGCATCCACGTAATAGTGCGCCACCAGCACTGCCTGCTGCTCTTTCAGCAGGCGCTTGATGCGCTCCTTCAGTTCCGCTTTCTCTTCCGGAGAGGGCGCAACGGGCACGCGCGCCCAGGCGTCTTCGGTGGCGGTCACGCCGGTTTTCATGCGCGGCAGATCGAACTGCACCGTCTTGATTTCTTCAGTTTGCATGATGGTATCTCTGTCAATAAGCATACGCCTCTGGCGGGCGATTACTGGGTATTGGAGTGGCTAGGGAGCGCAGTTTCCTGACTGCGCAATTTCAACAATTTTTTCAGTAGTCTTTTCAACAATCCAGATTTATAACAAATTGTTAAAAGCCTTGTTCTTCATCGATCAAGTTCGATAATCAGCCATGCTCAGGAGCAATATTTTTCTGTTTTCATCCTGAAGCAAAACCAAGTACCGAAGTCTGAAATGGCTGCCAGTTTACCCTGTTTGGCCACAGACGTTGCAGCAGGCATATCGAGGTAGCAAGGGTTGGAGCAGATCATGGTGCAAAACTGGTATCGAAAAACGGATAAGGGCCGCGAGGAAATCTCGACTCGCAAGTATGGACTGTCACTGCGGCTTCGCAGCATCCTGCTGCTCATCGATGGCAAACGAAGCGGCAGTGATCTGGCGACGACCTATCCCGGCCTCGGCCTGACCGACGCCTTGCTGCACGAACTGGAGCGCGAGGGATTCATCGTCCGCGTAAAAAAGACGCCGGAATCTCCCAGGCACAGTTCCCAGAATGCACGCGCTTCCGATCATCGCGGTCGCGGCAGAAGCAGGACAAAAAAGGCAGTCAGGGAAAAAATCCTGACGACGGAAACCTCGCTGATTCTGGACACCATTTTCCCCGCCGACATCCCGCTTCCACGCGAACTGCTGTGCGAAGGCAGCGCGATGACCATGGAAGATGATCACTGGCAGCGCCGTTCGGCCAAGACCTTGCCGGATGAATTTCCCACCTTATTCGATGCCATCAAGACTTGCTATCTGAATGGCTTGCGCGATCTTTCGCCGGCAGCCGTGGCGCCTTTCCTGCGTTCGCTGGGAAGCGCGCGCACCACCCGGGCACTGGCGGAATTGCGTCCGGCCTATCTGAGAACGCTGGCGACGGCGAAAGGAAAAGCCGCCGCCATCCGGCAGGATGAAGAGCTCGAGCTGCTGCTGTTTGCCTGCGCAGCCTGATCGCCGGCAGGCTTACTCTATGCCCTGGCTGGCCAGGTAATCTTCGTAGTTGCCCTGGAAGTCGACGATGCCGTCTTCGCGGATTTCCAGGATGCGGGTGGCCAGCGACGACACGAATTCGCGGTCATGCGATACGAAGATCAGCGTACCCGTGTATTTCTCCAGCGCGATGTTCAGCGCCTCGATGGATTCCATGTCCATGTGATTGGTCGGCTCGTCCATCAGCAGCACGTTATGGCGGCCCAGCATCAGCTTGCCGTACACCATGCGGCCCTTCTCGCCGCCCGACAGCACCTTCACCGATTTCCTCACGTCGTCGCCGGAAAACAGCAGGCGGCCGAGTATCGAGCGCACCGCCTGGTCGTCGTCGCCTTCCTGGGTCCACTGCCCCATCCAGTCGGTCAGATTCTTGTCGGTTGCAAACTCCTCGGTTGGATCCTGCGCCATGTAGCCGACACTGGCATTTTCCGCCCACTTCACGCTGCCGCTGTCCGGCTGCAGGCCACAGGTATCGCCGCCCAGGCAGCGCAACAAGGTCGTCTTGCCGGCACCGTTGGCGCCGATGATCGCGATCTTCTCGCCTGCTTCCACCATGATGCTGAAGTTGGTGAAGAGAGGACGATCATAGGCCTTGGAAATACCGCTGGCCTCCACCGCCAGGCGATGCAGTTTCTTCTCGGGCTCGAAACGCACGAAAGGATGCTGGCGGCTGGAGGGCTTGACATCCTCGATCTTGATCTTGTCGATCTGCCTGGCACGCGAAGTCGCCTGGCGCGCCTTGGATTTGTTGGCCGAGAAGCGGCGCACGAAATCCTGCAGTTCCACGACCTTTTCCTTGGCCTTGGCGTTAACCGCCAGTTGCTGCGCACGCGCCTGGCTTGAGGCCAGCATGTAGTCGTCGTAAGTGCCGGGATAGACTTTCAGCGTCTGATAGTCCATGTCCGCCATGTGCGTGCACACCTGGTTCAGGAAGTGACGATCATGGGAGATGATGATCATGGTGGAGTCGCGCTGGTTCAGCACGTTTTCCAGCCAGCGGATGGTATTGATATCCAGGTTGTTGGTCGGCTCGTCCAGCAGCAGGATGTCCGGGTTCGAAAACAGCGCTTGCGCCAGCAACACGCGCAGCTTCCAGCCCGGCGCGATATTGCGCATCGGACCTTGATGATCTTCAATCGCAATACCCACGCCCAGCAGCAATTCGCCGGCACGCGCTTCGGCGGTATAGCCGTCGTACTCGGCGAACTTCGCTTCCAGGTCGGCCGCCGCCATGTAATCTTCATCGGTGGCATCCGGATTGGCGTAAATTGCATCGCGCTCAGCCATGGCTGCCCACATCTCGGTGTGCCCCATCATTACGACATCCAGCACGCGCATGTCTTCAAACGCGAACTGATCCTGGCGCAACTTGCCCAGTCGCTCGTTCTGGTCGAGCATGACGGTGCCTGAAGTCGGATCGAGATCGCCGCCGAGGATTTTCATGAAGGTGGATTTGCCGCAGCCGTTCGCGCCGATCAGGCCATAACGATTGCCTTCGCCGAACTTGACGGAAATATTTTCAAACAGCGGCTTGGGGCCGAACTGCATGGTGATGTTTGCGGTGGAAAGCACTTAGAACCCTTGAATCAGTAAGCTGTAAAACCCGTCATTCTATCACTGCGGGCTCAGGCCCCGGACAGGCCTGGTTGCAAATGCGGCAAGTAGGGAATTATGCCGAATTATGCCGGCATGGGATGAGCCGACATGGAAAGATGAAGATGCGTCGGAGTGCTGCGCAGCGTCGCTTGTGCGCCGACTGGCAACGTCACCTTGTCGCGTATATGACCGAAAGGCAATCCCGTCACGACAGGAATACTCAAGCGTTCCCGCAGATAATTCACCATCGTCTCAAAGTCATAACCGTTGTCATAAGGAACCAGGCGATAACCCGAGAAGTCGCCCAGCACCAGCGCCTGCTGCCTTTCCAGCACACCGGCGTACTGCAATTGCAGCAACAGCCGTTCGACGCGATAAGGATGCTCGTTGATGTCTTCCACGAACAAGATACCCTGCTCCATCTGCGGAAAATGAGGCGTTCCTATCAGGTGGCAAAGCATGGAAAGATTGCCGCCCCACAGCGGCCCCGTGACCGAAACCCGAGGATTGCCCTGAGCTTCCATGCTGATTTCATGCGTGGGCTGAGACAGGCAATCCCAGAAATGCTGCATCGTGAATTCGCTCAGGGCTTCGCCGCCGAAGTCGCTGCAGACCATGGGGCCGGCATAACTGACGGTTTGCCCATGCGCCAGCAAAGCCATATGCAGCACGGTGAAATCGCTGTGCCCGACGAAGCGTTTGCCGCTACGGGCCAGCAGCGGAATATCGAGCAAGGGCAGCAGGCGGCTCATGCCATAACCGCCGCGCAGCGCGAGAACGATTTCCACTTCTGGATCTCGCGCGGCTGCGTGTAATTGCGCTGCCCGCGCTTCATCGCTGGCGCCGAAGCGCTGGTGCAGGACGGCCGGATCGTAAAAGCATTTCACGCGGCAGCCGCGCGCTTCCAGCCGAGCGATCGCGCGTTCTACCGCAGACTGATCCGGCGCGTAACCGCTGGGGGAAACTATTGCGATGCAGGGAGCGTAAGCCATCATTCAAAAACCATGCTGGTCGGGGTCCAGCTCTTCAACGACGATGGGAGAAGTTTCGACTGAAGTTGCGAGTTCAATTTTCTTCTGCGACTGGCGCCGCTCGGCAAAAAAATCCTTCAGCAAGGCGCTGCATTGATCTGCCAGCACGCCGCCTGTCACTTCGGCGTGGTGATTCAGCCTACCCTGCTCAAACAGGTTGAACACGGAACCGCAGACGCCGGTCTTGGGATCGCCGGCACCGAACACCACCCGTGCCAGCCGCGCATGCATCATCGCGCCCGAGCACATCGCGCAAGGCTCCAGCGTCACATACAGCTCGCAACCCGGCAGCCGATAGTTGCCCAATATTTCAGCAGCCGCGCGTAGCGCCATGATTTCCGCGTGCGCGGTCGGATCGTGCGTGCCTATGGGTTGGTTGAAGCCGGTGGCGATCACCTGCCCATCCTTGACGACGACCGCACCGACCGGCACTTCACCCAGCGCCCAGGCATTGTGTGCCTGGGACAGCGCCTGTTGCATGAAGAGTTCGTCGCGCATGTGGTTTTCGGAGATGTTTAACGGGAGATTCAGCAAGGCTCGCATCGCGCCTTGCTGCAGCCTGGTCAGGCTTCTGTATCGGTGACTTCCGCCCAGCAGTTCGGCGTTTCATGCAGCACGATCTTGTGCAAGCGAAGACCCGTACCATAGCGGTCACGATACACAGGTTTCAGGATGTCGAACGCGGTTTGTGCCAGATTTTCCACGGTCGGAATGCGGTCGATGACAACAGTTTTATGGCCGGGCAGGCTGTCGAGAAACTCCCGCACCGCCGTGTCCTTTTCATAAGCAAGGAAGGCATGATCCCAGACATCGACCAGATGCTGCTTGGCCAGCGTTTTGACATCCGAGAAATCCATCAGCATGCCGTTGTCGGAACTGCCCTCTTCCTTGATCACCTCTCCCACCAGCGTGATCTCCAGCACATAACGATGGCCGTGCAGGTTGCGGCACTGGCTCTTGTGATCCGGAATGCGGTGGCCTGCATCGAATTCCAGGCGTCGGGTAATGGTAATCATGGGTTACGGTATCTGTAGCAGTTTGTGGGTTTGCAGGCTCAGCCGCCACTTGGGGCGCTGCTTGCAGGTTTCTATCGCGAGCCGTGTGTTGGCTTCCTTGTCCGGGCCATCCATGGGTTGCAGGAAAAAATGGCGGAAATCCAGCTGCTCGTATTCTTCCAGCTTCTGCCCACCCTGAGGAATCACGACCTTCAGTTCATGTCCCGAACGCTGCACC
This sequence comes from Pseudomonadota bacterium, assembly GCA_023422955.1. Lineage (GTDB taxonomy): Bacteria > Pseudomonadota > Gammaproteobacteria > Burkholderiales > Burkholderiaceae_D > JAEZLB01. The sequence goes on from JAFAGG010000105.1 coordinate 15,707, forward strand.
AGCGGCGCGCCCATCTTGGGGCTGACGCAAATCCAGTCTATGCCGGGTGGCGCAACCAGGCTGCCATTGGTTTCAATTGCAATCTCGAATCCTTGCGCGTGCAGGCTGGCGATCAGCGCCTCATCCACCTGCAGCAAAGGTTCCCCGCCGGTAATCACCACGTACTTGTTGAGCGGCTGATCGACGGGCCACAGGCTGTTGATCACGCTTGCCAGCTCATCGCTTTTAGTGAACTTGCCGCCGCGCTCGCCGTCGGTGCCGACGAAATCCGTATCGCAGAATTTGCAGATAGCCGTCGCCCTGTCCTGCTCGCGGCCGGTCCAGAGATTGCAGCCGGCGAAGCGGCAAAACACTGCGGGGCGACCGGCTTGTGCGCCTTCGCCCTGCAGGGTGTAGAAGATTTCCTTGACGCTGTAAACCAATGACGTAACTTCCCGTTCGATGACAAGCTGCGACTATAACGCTTTTGTCCGGGTCCTTCATTCAAAACATTAAAAAATCATCCTCGCAGGGTGACACGCGATACCGCTTACCCAGCTCGCATGAGAGGCTTGCCTCCCGATTCCTTAGCAGGCCTGGTCGAAATGCAGGCCTACGCCGGTGGCTTGCTCCATGCGCTGCATGTAGCGCTTCACGTTGGCCGGATACCTGACTCCCTTCACGATGCTCAACATGCGTAGCGACGGGTAAAGCAAGAAGTCGTCGGCATCCACCTGCTCACGTCCGGCAAGCAGCTCATCCAGTTTGGCCAGTTGTCCTTCGATGTCGCGCACCAGTTCCGGGGTACGGCCTATCAGTTCATCGAAATTCCCGAAGTTCCTGGTCTGCCGGGCCTTGAATGCCGCTCGCGCTTCCGGCGTTGCGAATTCCGGGAAGTCGGCATCGGCCAGACGAGGGATAGCGAGATTGAGAATGGGCCGCCAGGCGGCGTCGTGCCAGACCTTGATCGGGCTATTTTCCTCTACGGACGTGACAACCCGCTCGCCCTGCTGGCCATCGACATGGTGCACGATATCCATGCTCTCGGCCATGTGGCTGCCATCTGCCTTCCGAAGTATGGGAGCCGTTTTCTTGCCAACCAGTTTGGTCGGCGTATCGGCGTCATCTTCCAGCAAAAAATTCAGCTCCAGCGGCAAGGACTTCAGGCCGAATATCATGCGCGCCTTGGCGCAGAACGGGCAATGGTCGTAAACATACAGTTTCATTGATCGAGCTCCTTCCAAGTTTTCTGTTTGGACCGCAAAACAAAGCGCAAAGTGGCTTCATCTCAGATGCGAAAACAATGCACAGCGTTGTAGCGATCGCGCATCTTTGCCCTGCCAGCGGCTTAACCGCGGCAAGGCTTTAGAGCGTCAGGAAACACCTTGCGTCAGGCGATGCTTTCGACAATACCGCCTTCCACGCGCAATGCCGCACCGGTGGTGGCACTGGCTTGCGGCGAAGCGGCATAAACACAGAGATTTGCGACCTCTTCCGGCGTGGCAAAACGATGCAGCAGCGTGGAAGGACGGTTTTCCTTGAGGAACAGACTTTCCATTTCCTCGGCGGTGACACCGCGCTCGGCAGCCAGGTCAGCCATCATTTGCATGGCGCCTTCGGTGCGGGTCGGTCCCGGCAAAATGGTATTCACCGTCACGCCGGTTCCCGCCAGCACCTTGGCCAGACCACGGGAAAGACCTTGCAAGGCGCTCTTGCTGACGCCGTAATGCACCATTTCGGTTGGGATGTTCAATGCCGACTCACTTGAGATGAACTGGATTCGGCCCCAGCCACGCTCGCGCATGCCTAGTGCGTAATGACGCGACAGGCGTACGCCGCTCATGATGTTGACCTGGAAGTATTCGTCCCACAAGGCATCATCGATATCGAAGAATTCCCGTGCGCCGTAGATACCCAAGCCGTTAACCAGAATATCCACCTGCGGCCGGGCAGCAATCAATGTTGCAATTCCATCCGCTGTACCCGGATCGCCCACCACGCCGCTGGCATCATCCCGACCTGCGGCGGCATTCACCGCGGCGACTGCCGCATTCACCCGTCCCTGGTCACGACCGACGACAGTTACCTGGGCGCCGGCTTTGGCCAGGCCCGTGGCAATCGCCAGTCCAATACCCCCGGTGGAACCGGTAACGATGGCAGTCTTACCTGAAAGATCAATAATCATGTTGCAACTCCTTTAAGTGGTTTCAGCTTCATGGCGGCTACTGATTAGCAGCTTAATTAGCGACTTCTGATGAGTTCGACCGTCAATCGAAGCGAAATGCTGAAATGGTGGTCTGCATGACCCGTTCTGAATAAATTTTCTGGCCGGCTGCCTCGCCTCCCGCGCCTGCGACGACCAGCAACGGGATCAGGTGCTCTTCGCCCCCCGGCGGGTGGCATTGGCGGGCATGGGGCGCTGCAGTCCATTGCTGCAACTGCTGCTCACGCTCGTCGGCAGGGCTTTCCACCGCCGAAGTGAGCCAGGCATCAAACTGATCCGACAGGGCTGAAAAGCGGGTATCGCCATAGGCGCGCATGTTGTGAAAGCTCATGCCACTGCCGACGATCAGGATGTTCTCGTCACGCAGCGCTGCCAGCTCTCGCCCCATTTCCAGATGGGCCGCCGGATCCAGGTCGCGGCGCAGGGACAACTGGATCACCGGAATATCCGCCCCCGGAAACATCAGTTTCAGCGGGATGAACATGCCGTGGTCAAAGCCCCGACCGGGATTTACCTGTGCCGGCAGGCTTTGTTTGTTCAAGCGCTCGGCTACCTGCTGCGCCAACTGCGGCTGGCCGGGCGCCGGATAAGTCAGTTCATAGGTGTGCGGCGGGAAACCATAGTAGTCGTAGATCAGTTCCGGACGAGCGTGCCCGGTGACGGTGAACTGCGGCTCCAGCCAGTGCGCCGAAACCAGCACGATGGCGTCGGGACGCTGGGGCAAGGTCGCCGCTACACCCTTGAGAAAATTAGCCATGCCCACCCAGGTATCGGCCGGATTCCAGTCCATGAAGAAGCACGGGCCGCCTCCATGGGGAATGAACAGCGCTGGCTGGCGTTGAGTCTGGTTATTGCTCATAGGACATCTCGCTCGTTGATAAGAACATGGTTTTCATTATGGCTTTCTCCTCATGCGCTGAGAACCAGCTAAAATGCACCAAGACTTCATACCAATAGTAGGAAATGAAAAGGACAAATTGAATGGATAGGCTCACCAGCATGCGCGTATTTGTCCGTGCCGCCAGTACCGGCAGCCTGTCCGCCGCAGCCCGTCATCTGGGCATGTCACCCGCGATGGCGACCAAACATGTGAATGCGCTGGAGGCCAGGCTGGGGGTCAAGCTATTCCATCGCACGACTCGCCAGTTGAGCCTGACCGAAGCTGGCAGCAATTATCTGGAAGCCTGCCAGCGCATCCTGCCGGAGATCGACGAGGCCGAAGCCGCAGCCACCTCGCAACGGATCAAGGCTACCGGCCTGCTGCGCATGAATGTGCCGCTATCTTTCGGCACCCGTTTTGTGGCGCCGCTGATCCCGGAGTTCAGCCACCGACACCCGGAAGTCAAGGTCGAGCTGGGCCTGAGCGATGCCCAACTGGATCTGATTGCAGGCAGTTGGGATCTGGCCATTCGCATTGGGCGTCTGGCGGACAGTCCCCTGCAGACCCGCCAGCTGGGTGACAGTTGCATGAAAGTCTGCGCCGCGCCAGCCTATCTGGATAGCCGTGGCGTACCGCGCACTGTCGGCGAACTGGCGCAGCATAACTGCCTGAGCTACACCCTGTCCGCCATGCAGGACAGCAAGCAGTGGGCGTTCGGCGCCGAGGGTGAAATACGGGTTCCGGTCAACGGCAATCTGCTGGCCAATAACGGAGATGTGCTGCTGGCCGCTGCCGTGGCCGGTCAGGGCATCATCTATCAGCCGCACTTCATCGTGTGCGCAGCGGTCAGTCGGGGCGAGCTGGTGGTACTGGAACTGGACAAGCCGGTGATGAAGCTGGGCGGAATCCACGTGCTCTATCCACCGGATCGCCGACCGCCGGCCAAAGTGCGGGTAATGGTGGATTATCTGGCAGAGGCATTTGCCCGGACGCCGCCTTGATGGGCGTGGGCCATGTCCAATAAATGCGCCGCGGAATTTGTAAGCTTGTGACGGCGTGCAGGCATGTGCTTCGCACACCAGCACGCCGAATTGGCCAAGCTTTTCGGCGAGGGATAGTAGCGTTGCGACTCCCGTGCTCGGAGTCGCCCTGTCACCTCACAGGCCAGCTGCGTCGCCCCTAGCCGATCAGCTTCTCGCAGACAGTCCCGTGATCCAGCACCTTGCCCTCTTTGTCCATGACGCGCATCGCATCGGCCGAGATCTCGTCGATAACCACGACCTCGCCGTCAACAAGACCGATTTCGATCTTCATGTCGATCAGGGTCAGGTCCTTGTCACGCAAGTCGGCTTCGACGATTCGACACACGCGGCGGGTGATGTCCTTGGCCTGCTCGAGGTGTGACGGACTGAGGAGACCGAGGGCAAGGATGGTGTCGTCGTTGATGAGGGGGTCGCCGCGTTCATCGTCTTTGACGGTGATTTCAACGAGATAGTCGAGCTTGCGCTCGGTGTCTCGAATGTAGCGCTGATAACGGCGGACGAAGCTGCCCCAGGGTCGGGTGCGGCAGATGAACTCGAAGCCGCCTGCGCCGCTGACATCCTTGCCCAGTGGCTCGGCACGACGGACTTCCATGGTGCCCTGCTCGAGGTCAACGCGCACGAGATGGGTGGGGATGTCGGTGGCGTGAAGGCACTTGAAGAAGTAGTCAGTCATGGCGAGGGATTTACGGCCCTTGCCTTCGACCTGGCCGATAACGGTATTGGCGCCCGGATCGATGACACCGTCCTCGCCGGTAACGTCGTCCTTGAAGACGAGGAGGATGTTGCCGTTCGGCTGGGCGTACAGGTCTTTGGTCTTGCCTGAATAGATCTTTTCGTTGGTGTTCATCAGTTTACTCGCTGGTGGTTTCAATATTCCGTTTCGAGGCAGAGACAGGGGCCGGTCGGAGCGCCCTCTGCAATTCATTCCCACTCGATTATTACATCTCAAAAAAAATACTTACATTTCAACAACTTATAATCTAATGGTCGCCTAATGCCATGAAAATACCATGGACTGGAACCTCCATTAGCTACTGCGGAATCTGCTGCCTTCGCCTTTGATCTAGTCGGGCCTGTCTTGCGGCGGAGCGTGTTCGTACCAAAAGCTACCCACCTTGTGATTGCTGCATCTCGGGATCCGATGCTGCTTGATGGGTGGCGGTACTGTCCGGTACGGAACGATCCTGACCTTGCCAAACGTGCGGTGGCACAGGTATGCGATAGTGGCGGCAAGCCGTGAGGAGGATTGGAGTCAGGCGACTTCGAACAGCGCTTACTCGCTCATCCAGCGGATGCTCTTTCATCACGCGATTCAGTAGATTAAAAACAGCCTCTAGCGAGTCGTTGAGTGGCAGACCTGGTACCGACACCCCGTGATCTCGATCACCGTCCCAGAAAACTTCATCCGTTCGTGCGTCGGGAATCCAGATTTGGTGGGTCATGTGCGGAGCGTGCTCTAACAACGTGCTGCGCAAATGCTCTGCTCGCTCCTGATCTCCTATCATCGCAAGCCAAGCGAGCACGAAGGTGTAAAGAATCCCCGCACGTGTATGCTCTTCGAAATATGCGTCGCTGCGGTCTCTGGGATGGGCGAGGACATCTCGATAATCTGTCGTCGGCGTCGGATAGTGCTGCCGAATCCTCAGTCCGTAGCACAGGCGGTCCGACATGCTACGGATGTAGTCAGCGACATTGGATAGACGGCCGCGCACGTCTGCGAGACGCATGAACAGAGCCAGTTCGATCGTGAAATCATCACGAACGGGGACGACAAGCACCGGGTTCGCGTTCAGCATCCCGATCGCTATGTTGAGCACATTGTCCGCCCCTTCACTCATTGCCTGCGCGAATGCCTCGTCCTCCCCGGCACTGATGGCATCCAGCCATAGTCCGTGGAGAGACAATCTCCCCAGCGTCTCGAACAGCGCGATGTTGATGTCTACCGCGTTGCGTGAATTTACAGCCATTGAAAGCGCATAGTGCTTGTCGGCGAACGGGCCAATCTTCTCGACAAGCAGAAGGCGAGCGATGATTAGGTGCAGTTTAAAGACCTGATCGAAATGAGCTAGCCGCTCCTGTTGCATCGCCCCCTTGCGCAGACGGGTACTATCGCAGTGGGGCCAGCTGCGTAGGAGCACCAGCTCGGATGCTCGATACGCTGCCTCAAGGTTATCGGCATCGCGAGCCCATACAAAGAGTATCCAAAGGCACAGGTAGGCCTTGCGTAGCTGGCGTGTGCGCTCTGCCTGGCTCTTCGGCTCAGTGAAGATGACATTGAGTAAGTGATGGAAATGCCGATAAGCGACGTCGGGCTGATCAAGCATCGCTAGCGCCTTCTGAAACAGCCCCCGATTCTCGCTCTCAATTAACTCAGCACGCAACATGCCGCTGAGGATCAGATCCGATAGACGATCCCCGTTCCATTCGGCAAAGTGAACGTTGGCTTTCTCGTTCGCCCGACAGTAACCGCTCCACTGGGAGCGAACATCCTCGCGCATCTCGCCGCCCATGCAGACACATATAACGACGGGCAGATCCGCAAAATGAGGTGGGATGCGGTTCGGGATATAGTCATCCAGAGTCTCATTAAGCGACGGTCGCACGGCTTGCTGACCAGTATCCCAATGCTCTCGCGTCAAATCGCCGGACTTGATTGTGAACAGGAACAGGCTTCGAACACCATCGCGATCAGGATTGGGTCCGACTGCAGCGACGTCGACACCGGCTTGCCGCGTGCCACGACGGGGACGGGTTAGAACTTCGAACCCACTCTCAGCCAGAAGATCGGGCAAAATAGCGTCGAGTTCGTCGCGCTCACGCAGCGAGCGCAGATAATGCATCACGACAAGTTTCATTGCTGTTCTCGTGGCTCAAGCTTGAAATGGATAAGCATATGCTCGAGGCCAACCGGGTCAACGATACTGAGGAGAGATAACTCGGACGAGATGGCAAACGATTTCATCTCGGTCTCGGTGAGATGCGTGGTGCCCTTTCCGGTATGGATCGGCGTCAACGACGATCGGCCGTACAGGATGTACTGCTTGGTGACGAGATCATCAAAAATGGATTTCCTACTCCCCTGCTTCATGCCCCGTTCCATCTGCTCGTGCCACCGAACACGCTCCGTCTCGCGCTGCATTTCGCTGGGGTGCAGTTCGACCAAACATTCAATGCCTTCCATCTCATCATGAAGTGCTGTCTTTCGTGCAAGCAGTTCAGCAAGATCCTGGGTGCTCACACCGCCGTCTGCGACGTAGCGCTCAAGGTAGCTCTTCAACCTGTCTCCATAGCTCACGAGCAAAGGGTGGTAGATCAGATCAAGGACGTCGTTTTTGATATCTGGAGACCCATGGCGAAGCACAGCTAACGGTATGGCAACTGCGGCCAGTGGATCAATGAAGAACCATCCAATAGCCTTACGGCAGAGGAATAATTGATCCGATGGATCTAACGGAAGAGATGAGGTGGGGATGGAGAAGGGAGGGTCATCGTTTTCAAAGTCGCAAAATTCGCTAGCCACGCATTGATGGGTGTGCCTACTTCCGTTCAGCAGCCAGTACACAACTGCGCTACCCAGCACCTCAGAGCCGGCATTTTGCAGCGCGTGGTAAGTGCTCTGGAACGCGTTCAGCGTAATCCGACCTTTTGAGCGATCAAATAACTCACTCAGCAGGCAAATCACTTTTTCAGCATGCCCAGCACCCACGAGCTGATATGCGGCATGGTCGAGGTGCGAAATCGTGCCTGCGCTATCTGGGTCAACATCCGTAGCGGCATCAAGGCACAGGTCAATAGCGTTTTCTGTAAGACAGACCCGGTGAAGCCACAGCAGGTTCACTGCCAAGTGGATCGCGAAGGGACTTCTCGTCTGAATAACCCGTTCGAGTTGTTCGTCAAAGCCGACTGGTGCAAGTTTTTTTCGCTGTGCAGCGGCGCGATAGCCCGCTTCGAGGGACCGGAGCGCGATGTCTTCATCGTTGCTGGACGCTCCTTGGAGCAGGGTGTCGAACACCTCATCGTAGCGTTCACCCAACTCCATGGCACCTAATGCCGAGATGGCTGCCAGCTTCGCCTCCCGCTCGTCAGCTTGCGTGAAAATGAGGCCTTCCTCAGCATCAGCGTTCGTTAGGAGAACCGTGAACAGTTGACGCAGAGCGAGGTTATCGCCAGCACGTGCTGCTTCGTAGACCCTGGAAGATCTGGCTGGATCTTTCTTCGTCCATTCCCCAAAAGCGGTACTAGAGGCGCCAGCAGCCAGATCGTTGCCGCCTGCATCGAGCAGGCGTGCGACGAAGGCAAGAAGGACGTCCTGATCTACGTTCAGAAGGGGTATCAGATCGCATAGAACATGCTGGACGAGGAAGAAGCGCGGCCCCTCCAACTCCGCCAGCGCTTCTTCGATATGGAGGTCAATCGGTGGCGCATCAGTAGCGTTCAATATGGTCGCGAGCGTCTCGAGCAACGCAGAATGGTTATCGTCCAGACGCCGACACTCCCGATCCGCAACAGTACGAACCAAGCCGCGTGTGCGGAGCTGCGTAGCCAATTCCGTCTCGTCTATCGATGTCCCCTCTGTTGCCATGGGTCTGCCCATTGGATCCTTTGTTCCCAAAAGAGCTTACAAGATTCTCAAAGTCGATGAAATTGATGGGCATGCCCCCATTCTATTTCGCACTCATGGTGTTACATAAGAGCTTCATTCCCACTCGATAGTCGCTGGCGGCTTGCCCGAAATATCGTAGACCACGCGGTTGATGCCGCGTACTTCATTGATGATGCGGTTCGAGACCCGGCCCAGTAGGTCGTGCGGCAGGTGCGCCCAGTGCGCGGTCATGAAATCCTGGGTCTGCACTGCGCGCAGCGCAACCACGTATTCATAGGTGCGGCCGTCGCCCATCACGCCTACCGATTTCACCGGCAAGAACACTGCGAAAGCCTGGCTGGTCGCGTCGTACCAGTTCTTGTGGAAGTGCCCGACGACTTCGCCTTGCGCCAGCTCGACCGGCAATGGAATCGGCGTATTGCGCAACTCTTCGATGAAGATTGCATCGGCGCGACGCAAGAGGTCGGCAAATTCCTTCTTCACTTCGCCCAGGATACGCACACCCAGGCCCGGTCCCGGGAAAGGATGGCGATACACCATGTCGTGCGGCAGGCCGAGCGCCACGCCGAGTTCGCGCACTTCGTCCTTGAACAGCTCGCGCAGCGGCTCCAGCAATTTCAGGTTCAGCGTTTCCGGCAGGCCACCGACATTGTGATGGCTCTTGATCATATGTGCGCCCTTCTTGCCCTTGCCCGCGCTTTCGATCACGTCGGGATAGATCGTGCCCTGCGCCAGCCACTTGGCATTCTTCAGCTTGCCGGCTTCGCGCTGGAAC
>JAFAGG010000005.1 GCA_023422955.1 Pseudomonadota bacterium
GAATAATTGTTCCGGCAGGAGACGCCTGTTTTTCAGTCAGGCCATTGCTCTTTTTCCAATTTCTTTTCAATTTCTTTTCAATTTCTTTTCAATCTCTCCTCAATGACAAGATTGTTCATTCAAATCACCCTACCTTTATTTCGTCGGACTACTATGAAACCAGTACGGTGCGTGGCCCGCCATGCGCCGGCTTCATGATTTCTGGTCAAGGCGAATCATATGGATATCGAGCTGGCAAAAACTTTTCTGGATATCGTCAGGACCGGAAGCTTCATGGCGGCTGCGGAACGCCTGCACGTAACGCAAACCACCGTCACGGCCCGCGTGCAGAACCTGGAAGATCAACTGGGCTGCAAGCTGTTTATCCGCAACCGCTCCGGCGCCAAGCTGACCGATGACGGGGAGAGGTTCATGGGTTATGCCAGCCAGCTGGTCCAGATCTGGGACGCGGCGCGGCATCACTTTCCCTTACCCTCCGGATTCAATGCGCTGCTGGCTTTCGGCGGAGAAGTCAGCCTGTCCACACCCGTGATGCTGAACTGGGCCTGCCGGCTGAAAGAAGAGATTCCTTCTCATGCCATCCATATCGAAGTATCGGACGGACGCATACTTCAGGAAAAACTGGAGCGCGGCGTACTGGATGCGGCACTGGTGTATCGGCCCGAATACTGGCCCGGCATGCAGGTGGAACAGTTGATGGAAGAAAAACTGGTGCAGGTGGCTTCGGTCAACCATCCCGATCCGTATATTTATGTGGACTGGGGTCCGGCCTTTCGCAAGCAGCACGATATCGCGCTGCCGGAACTCGCCAATCCCGCCTTATCCTTCAATCTCGGTCCGCTCGCGCTGCAGTACATCCTGCAACGCGGCGGCTCCGGCTACTTTCGCACTCGCGTAGTGCAGATGTATATCGACAACGGGCTGCTGAAAAAGGTCAAGAATGCACCGGAATTTTCCTATCCGGTGTATCTGGTGTATTCGCGCAATCGCGAATCCGCCGCCATGCAAACCGCCTTTGAGATCCTGCGCGAACTGGTGAAAGAAGAGCCGGACTGGTCTCAGCGCTGGAACGTCAGCGCGGAAGACAATGCCCAGGAGTCATTTTCCAGGCAGAACGAGGAAAAGAACAAGCCCAGGAGCCGTTGAGCGCAGCATCCGGCATCTCACAAAACAAGCCGCAGGCTTGCTGCCTCTTGCCCTTGCCGCGAGGCCGGCCCAGGACTCTCGCGGCAGCGCCGATTCGCGGCGGCTTGCATCATGCATGCAGCCCGGTCATGGGTACTGCTCGCGTACGGGTGCGCGCCGGCATTTCCCGAGTGCTGCGTTGTCCCATGGGCACCGTGCCGGCATAGCGCTCATTCCATGACTGCGCCGCCCTGAGCTCGCTTTCCAGCGGAGTCGGGGCCGTGAAATGCAGCGTGTGGCGATGCAGATGACAGCCCGGGTTGGTGCAATGCGCATAGCTGTAAGTCAGGCTCATGCCGACGTAGCAGCCTTGTTCGACTTCCGCCGATGCACCGCAATCGGGACAAGGAATAAGGTTCGCTTTCATGTTGCGCTCCTCCTGAACTCAAGTTCTCCCTGCTGATAAGCGGCAGATTCATTGGCTCCTGCTGTCCTGCCGTCTTGATGCGTAGAAGTTCTCTACGTCTGCATCATAGTTCAGCATTCTGTTATTGAATAATGAATTGTAATGAGGCTATGCATCGAAATGCTTGATGCATAGACTACTGCGCGCACCATGGCATATCGAGCAGCGGCTTGATGCCTGCGGTATACTGACAACTTCCAGTTCCCGCTATCCATCTGCTTCAGACCGGTTCGCGGGCAGCGATCAGGAGGACGACCTCCCCCAGATGGGAATATCTTGACCGGGACGGCCCGGCTCTTTTGCAAGGAGAGCCATCATGGCCTGGATCATGTTGTTAGTCGCCGGACTTCTGGAAGTCGTTTGGGCTTATTCGATGAAGCTTTCAGACGGCTTCACCCGCCTCATTCCCTCCGCCATCACGATAGTGACCATGATAGCCAGCTTCGCTTTGCTGTCGCTTTCCATGCGCACGCTTCCGCTCGGCACCGCTTATACGATCTGGACCGGTATCGGCGCCGTCGGCGCCTTCATCGTCGGCATCGTGGCGCTCGGCGAGACGCTGAGCTTTATGAGAGTACTTGCCGCAGCGCTGATCATTGGCGGGCTGGTACTGATGAAACTCAGCAGCCCCTGAAGCAGCGTCGGCACATCCCGCCGTCTGCCGGCAAGGATTTCCGCTTGCTCCGGAGTGTTCAATAAGGCTTGATTGAAGTCACGCACTGTGTGAATCGCTACATTGCCTGCGAACATTTGCGCAGGGCTTCCATCAAATTCCTGTTGCCGTGCTTTGCACCCAGCAATGAAATCGGCTTTCCTTGTCTAAGGGAGATGGTCTTTGGATGCCTTGCTGCTGTCGCGAATCCAGTTCGCCTGGGTCATCGCTTTTCATATCCTGCTGCCGGCATTTACAGTAGGGCTCGCCTGTTACGTCGCCACGCTCGAGGTGCGCTACTGGATAGGCAGGGACGAAACCATACGCCGGCTGTCGGCATTCTGGATCAAGATATTCGCCTTGTCCTTCGGCATGGGCGTGGTGTCCGGCCTGGTGATGCCGTTCCAGTTCGGCACCAACTGGAGCCGCTTCACCGATGCCACGTCCAATGTGGTGGGTTCGCTGCTGGCCTACGAAGTATTGACCGCCTTTTTCCTTGAAGCCGCTTTCCTCGGCATTTTGCTGTTCGGCCGAAAACTGGTGCCGCCCTGGGCGCATGCCTTTTCGGCCATCATGGTGGCCCTGGGCACGATCATGTCTTCCTTCTGGATCCTGGCCGTCAATAGCTGGATGCAGACGCCGGCCGGCTTCGAGATGATCGATGGCCGCTTTTTCCCCACCAGCATGTTCGACGTGATTTTCACGCCATCCTTTCCTTATCGGCTGGCCCATACGGTTACGGCGTTTCTCGTCACAACGGGATTCGTGATCCTGGCGGTCGGCGCCTATTACCTGCGGCATCAGCGCTCGCTGCAGGAAAGCCGGATCATGGTCAGGATGTCGCTGCTGTTCCTCATGTTCATGGTGCCGCTGCAGATTTTCATCGGCGACCTGCATGGCATCAATTCGCTGAAGTATCAGCCGGCCAAGGTCGCTGCCATGGAGGGATTGTGGGAGACGGGCACCGGCGTGGCGGCTTCGATTTTTGCAATTCCCGATGAAAAGGCGGAAAAAAACCATTTCGAAATCGCCATTCCCAAGCTGGCCAGCCTCTATCTGACCCATGACCTCAACGGCGAAGTGAAGGGGTTGAAGGAGTGGCCGCCGGAAGACCGGCCGCCGGTCGCCATCGTGTATTTCGCTTTTCGCATCATGGTCGGCATAGGCGTGCTGATGCTGTTCTCCGTGGCGGCCGGCCTGTTCCTGTGGCGGCGCGGCACGCTGTTCGAGACGCAGTGGTATCTGCGGCTGTGCACCTACATGGGAGCGAGCGGTTTCATCGCGGTGCTGGCGGGCTGGACCACCACCGAAGTAGGGCGGCAGCCCTGGGTGGTCTACGGCCTGATGCGCACCTCGGATGCCGTCACGCCTTCATTGACCACCAACGATGTGGCCATCTCGCTGGCCACCTACATGATTTCCTACCTGTTCATCTTCGGCGGCGGCCTGATCCTGCTGAGACGGCTGGTCAGGATAGGTCCCGCAACGGCAGAGAATGCAGAGCAGTTCGACAACATGGCCCATCCCAAGCGTCCGCTGTCTGCAGTTACCGACTCCACCTCTGAGGCAATGAGTCTGCGCAAAGGAGCCCCGGATGTCTCTTGACCTCGTGCCGCTGTGGGCGGTGATTCTGGCCATCGCGGTATTGATGTATGTGCTGCTGGATGGCTTCGACCTGGGCGTGGGCATCCTCTTTCTGTTCCGACGCCAGCCGGAAGACCGCGACCTGATGATCGCTTCGGTGGCGCCGATCTGGGACTTCAATGAAACCTGGCTGGTCCTGGGCAGCGGCGGATTGCTGGCGGTTTTTCCGCTCGCCTTCGCCATCATCATCCCGGCAGTGTATTTCCCCATACTCATCATGCTGCTTGGCCTGATTTTCCGCGGCGTGGCATTCGAGTTCCGCGATGTGCCGCACGCGCGCAGGAAAATATGGGATGCGGCATTCACCTACGGCTCGCTGCTCGCCACGTTCGCTCAGGGTGTCGTACTGGGTAATTTCATCAAGGGATTTCCCGTCGAAGGACGTGCATTTTCCGGCACCAGCTGGGACTGGATTGCGCCATTTCCGCTGCTGACCGGCGCGGGACTCGTGGTGGGTTATGCGCTGCTGGGCGCGACCTGGCTGTACATGAAAACCCAGGGCGAATTGCAGCAATGGGCAGGACGGGTATCGCGTTATGCGCTAGCAGGACTGCTGATTTTCATCGCCATGGTCAGCATCTGGACGCCGCTGATGGATGAACGCATCGCCGAACGCTGGTTCAGCATGCCCAACCTGCTTTATTTCTCGCCGGTGCCGCTGCTCACCGTTGTGCTTGCCTGGCTGCTGTGGGATTCGCTGAGGAAGAGCAGAGACGTGCTGCCCTTCCTGTGCGCACTGAGCCTGTTCTTTCTCTCTTTCACCGGCCTGATCATCTCGCTCTGGCCTTACGTCGCTCCTCCCACGGTTACCTTGTGGGATGCCGCCACCGCGCCCATGTCGCAGCAATTCCTGATGGTGGGAACCATGTTCCTGCTGCCGGTCATCCTGTTATATGCCTTCTGGTCGTACTGGGTATTCCGCGGCAAGGTGCGTTCCGATATCGGCTACCACCATATGTAGCGTCCGCTGTAACGCAATCAGAATATGGAGGGCAGCCACTTGGGACGAGCCGCGTCACGCCTACTCCACTCCAGCAGGCTCACCAGTGCCTCGACGGACTGGATGGCCGATTCTCCACGGCGTCCGTTCAGCACCAGAAACGGCACGGTATCTATCCCCAGGTCACGTGCCTGCTTGGCTTGTTCCTTTACCCATTCCACATCTTCTTCCGTGGCCAGATAGGCCGATACCTCATCTGCATCCATGCCGGATTGCCTGGCTATATCGAGCAGCAGCTCATGCCGTGAAATATCTTTTCCTTCGACGAAATAAGCTTGAAACAAGGCTTCCACTACAGCATCCATTGCATCACGGTGTTCGGCAAATCGAATCAGGCGATGTGCATCGATGACGTAGGGCTGCCGTTCGATTCGTTCGAAGTGATAATCGATGCCGACTGACTGGCCGGCTTTGATCACATCAGGTGCAGGTGCAGCAGGATCCGCCTTTTCCGGGAACTTGCTTTGCATGTATTTTTTTCTATCCAGGCCTTCTTTAGGAATCGCAGTGTTAAGCAGGAAGGGCATCCAGACGATTTCCGGCAGGCGCTCTCCGGGATGCGCTTCCTTGTAATACTGCATGGCTGCTTCGATTCGCCGTTTACCGATGAAACACCAGGGACATACCACGTCGGAAAAGATCTCGATCTTGAAAGGCCTCATTACGGTTCTTCCATTCTTTTTGTGCGAAAAAAATCTGCTCTTGTCCTGATTGCAGCAGGACGCAGGGAGGATGTTAAACGTACGTAAGCATATCATTGCTGAAATGCATACGAGCGTGCACAGGCTAAGGGAAGAAGAAGGAGGAGGCGACGAGCAGGATGACTTCCATCATTTGCGCCTCCTTAGGCGAAGCTGCGCCGCCCTGACGCGGGCCTCGGCCCCCGGCCCTTCTAGGCCGGGCACCTCGCATAGAGGCTTTGACCGGGAAGCCCCCTATTCGCAATGTCGCCCAGCCAGCCGGGATAAGGCATTAAGCGCTTAATTAAGCGTTTATTCTGAAGATCAGGTGCCCCGCACCAGCGCCATGACTTTTGCTGCATCGAGACTGCGGGCCTGGTTCTGCATGTCCGGCAGATGCTGGGTTTTCAGACGTTCGCCTTCCTGCATGATGCTGGCATAGGTGTCGCGCAGCATCTGGGTGCTGAGAGTGCGTCCGCTGCCGTAATAGCGCTTGGCCACATGCCCCAGCGCATAAGTGCTGGCAAAGCTCATGCCGGAACTGACCGCCTGCTTGCCGGCGCCGCGCAGCAGTCCGCCGCCGAGCTTGCCCAGCATGCCGCCCAGCAGCTTGCGACCGGCCTGTTCCAGGTATTGCGAGGTCAGGCCCACGCCGGCGGTGGCGAGGAAATCCTTCACGTGACCGCGGTCGAGCTCGAACCCCTTGGCCTTGCCGATGCGGTAGACCAGCTTCATCTGCAGCGGCACGATCGCCATGGTGGACAGCGACTCCGGCAGCAACTCCAGTGCGCCGTTCAGAATCGATGCATTGAGAATCATGCGATCCAGCTCGGCCTCGTCGGCATTGTTGAGCGGCACCTTGGGCTCTATGCCACCCGCATCCAGCGGCGCTTCGGACAGCGTATCCGCCGACTGCATGAAAGCATTGGCCGAGCTTGCCTCCAGTTGCAGTTCGGCGCGCAAGGCATTCAGAAACTGTTCTTCCGCATCCGAATGCTTGCCGTCGGCATCGCACACGCATACCGCCATTTCGTAAGCGAGCTGCTTCGCCTCGGGCGAAGCGAGGGCACGCGCCGCATCGGCCACCGATACGCGTTTCATCAGCACGTCCTGGTAGAGAGAGGGCAGGTGTATGCCTTCATCGCCGGTCAGGCCTTGCGCGATCCGTTTTATTTCTTCCCGCTCGCGCTCATGCTTGTTGCCATCTACAAAGGCAGCAAGCAGGCTAAGTGTCAGGATGGCCTTGGTCTCTTCGGAACTCATGCAGTTTCTCCAGCTTGGGACGATGACTGAAAATGTCATTGCCAGTCGGACATCGGATATTCAAATTGCGGAACACGCTCTCGTCACAGTGCGCAGGCTGAAAGGTGCATGCTGCACGACGGCGCATTGTTGATAGACAGAGCAGGGCGTGGGACGTTCGCCCGACCAGGCAAAGTCGAAGCGGGACAGAGGGGAAGGCGCAGCGAGGATCAGGAATATCCACGCTGCAAATCGACCCAAGGTCGTACTGGATATAGGATGAAGATCGTTTCCCTGCAACGCGATGTTGCAGGGAAATTCTGCTGAGGCAGAGCGTTGATGCAGAGCGCGCCTTGAATACTGCGTTCAGAACGCGGCATTTTTAAGGCGAGGCCGCCTCAATCGTTCAAGGCCGCCTTGGCTGCTTGCTCGGGCGTCAGGCCGTCATAGAACATATCCGTGAACCATTCCACTTGTTCTTCGATATGTTCCTGAGCCTCGCTCAGGCTTGCGCCTGCGGCGACGAGAAAGCCTTCCACTTCCGTGCACCATTGAATCAGCGCCTCGGTTTCCGGGTCGAGTTTTTCCTTCCTGGCCATTATGTTCACCTTTATCTGTGGACGGCTTGCACCTGGAGGCGCAAGCGCCCGGACTCAGCAGCACGGCCATGCAGGAAGCTGGCCGGCCGCGTGTTGTGTCACTGAGTGCGACTGCGTTCGCTGCTTGCGCGTTCCGTACCGCGACCACGGGCAGGACGATTGCCAGACGGTTTGCTGTCGTGGGAACCGCGTTGCTGCGGCTTGCGTTGTCCGGAAGGCGCGGCACCGCGTGGGCTCTGGCTGCGACGCCCGTTTTCTATCGGTTCGGCCTTGATGCGAGGATCGACCTCGAAGCCCGCGACAGCCTTGACTTCGATTTCGCGCTTGAGCAGACGTTCGATATCGCGCAGCAGCTTGTGTTCATCGACACACACCAGCGACACCGCCTGGCCGGTACTGCCGGCACGCCCGGTACGGCCGATGCGATGCACATAATCTTCCGGCACATTCGGCAACTCGTAGTTCACGACATAGGGCAGCAGGTCGATGTCGATGCCGCGTGCCGCGATGTCGGTCGCCACCAGCACATGCAGCTTCAGGCTCTTGAAATCCGCCAGCGCGCGGGTACGTGCGCTCTGGCTCTTGTTGCCGTGAATCGCGGCAGCGCGGATGCCGGCCTTGTCGAGCTTTTCGGCCAGCGCATTGGCGCCGTGCTTGGTGCGCGTGAAGACCAATACCTGGTGCCAGTTGTTGTCTTCGATGAGCTTGATCAGCAGATCGCGTTTCTTCGCCTTGTCCACCTGATAGACGCTTTGTGTGACCATGTCGGCGGTGGCGTTGCGGCGTGCCACTTCGACTTGTTGCGGGTTGTGCAGATAAGTCGTTGCCAGCGCGCGGATCTCGTCGGAGAAGGTCGCCGAAAACATCAGTGTCTGTTTTTTCTTGGGCAGCAGTGCGGTCACGCGGCGGATGTCATGGATGAAACCCATGTCGAGCATGCGGTCGGCTTCGTCCAGGATGAAAATCTCGATCTGCGACAGGTCGAGATTACCTTCGCCAACGTGATCGAGCAGGCGGCCCGGCGTGGCCACGATGATGTCGACGCCGGCACGCAAGAGCTGGGTTTGCTGGCCCATGCCGACGCCGCCGAAGATCACGGCTGACTTGAGCGGCAGGTATTTGCCATAGGTGCGCACGCTGTCTTCCACCTGCGCTGCGAGTTCGCGGGTCGGCGTCAGCACCAGGACGCGCGGTTTCCTGCCGCGTGCAGCGGCAGGGCGCTTGCTGAGCAATTGCAGCACCGGCAGCGTAAAACCGGCAGTCTTGCCGGTGCCGGTCTGGGCAGCGGCCATCAGGTCGTGTCCTTGCAGGACTACGGGGATGGCTTGCGCCTGAATGGGGGTGGGCTGGTCGTAACCTTGTTCGGAAACGGCACGCAGGATATCTTCGGACAAGCCGAGATCGGTGAAATGCATAGAGAAGGGCTCCGGAATCCGCCTTGCGTGCGTTGGCACGAACCAGTCTAGGGGAATCGCTTAGGGAATAAAACGCGGAAAGAGGATCTGATCGCGGACGTCGGCAAGCAGGCTGATAAGAAAACCAACGCGGGGGCAGTGTAACACCAATCGGAAAGACGCATGGAACCAAGTGCGGGCGGATTCAGGCAGGGCGGGAATGATTATGCAATCGCATGAGCGCGGGGCAGGAAAAGCTTATTAAAATAGCGGGCCGGGATGAAAGGCGGGCTGACTGCTTTCTGAACGGATGGGAATATGAAAAGCAAGGAAACAAGAAAATAAGGGCTTGAATGGAATCCAGAAGATTAAGAGTGGGGCAACCGATCACCCCGGAAGAATTCGACGAATTGTCCGACGAACAGCTCGCCAGGCTGATTCCCAAGGCTTATCGGGATTACTTTCCCGGCAAGGACGATTGCGCCGATGGTTATTTTTATCTGCATGACGGCACGGCCTGGAGTTTTTACAAGGGCGGATTTCTTGATGACTAATCCACGCCGGCGAAGCGCCGGCATGGCGGCATCCGGCATGACTGACTTACTGGAGAAAAAAATGAATGTCAAAACACTGCTGGCCGGCATGCTTGCGCTGCCGCTGATAGGCGCTTGCACGCA
Organism: Pseudomonadota bacterium; assembly: GCA_023422955.1. Classification (GTDB taxonomy): domain Bacteria; phylum Pseudomonadota; class Gammaproteobacteria; order Burkholderiales; family Burkholderiaceae_D; genus JAEZLB01. The sequence goes on from JAFAGG010000005.1 coordinate 9,480, forward strand.
CGCTCCCGCATCAGCCCCTCAGAAAAATGCGCCGGTCCAGCCTGAAGAACGGGTAATGTGCACGCAGGATGCAAGGCAGTGCCCGGACGGCAGCTGGGTAGGAAGATCGGGCCCGAGCTGCGAGTTCAAATGTCCGGCAGGCAGATAGGGCATACAGGCAGACAATCATCCATGCCGGCTATGCCGACCGTACATGGAAAAAGCGGATGATAAATGTGCATGATTTATGGCGCTGATACGGGCCGCCGGTTTGAAGCCAGGCTGATTGGCGATCAATTAATTGATTGATCGTTTTTGCATCGCCCCGTCCTTCCACAACGAAGATTCCTCTACAAAAGCTCACATGGCCATCCTTGAAGATATCGTAAGAAAGCAAAAAACCGGCGCGCAGTTTGTCATCACCTCGCAAATGCTCAAGCTCAAGCCCCAGGAATTCGATGCCCTGGCGCAGGTATGGCTGGACGATGGCGGACCGGGATTCAATGTCATGGGAACTCCCCATCGTTCCGTCGTTGATGGCGAATTTTTCATCAGCCGCATTACCGTCATCCGGACAACGGCCGAAGTGTGAGGCAGGCCGAGTCGACCTGGTACTCCTGTTGTTGATCGCGAGTTGACTGCGACTCAGGCCGGCAACGGAGTTCTGCAACACCTTTGACCCGCTTTGCGAAGAAGCTTTCTGGCAAAAAAAGAGGGGATGCTGTATCTTTCTTTTCTTAAAGTATTAAAGAAAACATCGCATCCCGTCGCCCCTCCGCTTCCGCCCTCATGCTGCAATCCTCCTATAGCCTGCCCCTGGTCATTGCGGCCTTTCTCATTGCCAGTCTGGCATCGTATACCGCCCTCGATCTTGCGGGGCGCATCGCTGCGATTGGCCAGCCGACGCACCGGCGCTGGTGGCTGGCAGGCGGCGCCTTGTCCATGGGGCTGGGAATCTGGAGCATGCACTTTGTCGGCATGCTGTCGTTTTCACTGCCTATCCCGCTCGGCTACGATCTTGCGATCACGGTCTTTTCGCTGCTGATTGCCATCCTCATTTCCTACTTTGCCCTGAACCTGGTCACCAAAGACGGGCTGACGCCGCTGCGGCTGCTCGTGAGCGGTACCGTGATGGGACTGGGCATCGCAGGCATGCACTACACCGGCATGGAAGCCATGCAGATGCAGCCGGGAATCCAGTACGATCCCCTGATGTTCGGCCTGTCCCTGCTGGTGGCGGTCGGCGCTGCGACTGCCGCACTCTGGATTGCCGTCACCCTGCGCAGCAACAAATCCGGGAGATTGTTCCTGTGGCGTTGCGGCGCAGCTTTGATCATGGGGTTTGCCATCGTCGGCATGCACTACACCGGCATGGCTGCCGCAAATTTTCCGCTGGGCTCGGTCTGCATGGCCGCCTCGGACATCAGCACCAACTGGCTGGCCGTTACCGTCGCCGGCGCCACCTTCAGCATACTGACCATCACGCTGGTGCTGTCCATGCTGGATGCGCGCATGCAGATAAAGACCACCGCCTACGTCAAATCCCTGCAGAACGTCAACGAGAAACTGCACTATCAGGCCATGCACGATGCGCTCACCGGCCTGGCAAACCGCAGCCTGCTGTTTGAGCGCATACAACTTGCCATCGACAGCGCCGATCGCAAGCATACGAAGTTCGCGCTGTATTTCATCGATCTCGACGGCTTCAAGACCATCAACGATACGCTGGGCCATGCGGCAGGCGACGCCGTGCTCAAGGAACTGGCGGCGCGCCTGAAAGGCATCGTGCGCAAGGAAGATGTGGTGGCACGCCTGGGCGGGGATGAGTTTGTCGTGATGGTGGAAGGTATACCGGATGCCGGCATGGCAGGCCATATCGCGGAAAAGATTTTCGAATGCTTCAAGGACAGTTTCATTCCCGGGCTGGGCGACCTGCGCATTTCACCCAGCATCGGCATTGCCCTGTTCCCCGAGGATGGCCTCACGGTCGATGACCTGGTGCGCCACGCGGATGCGGCGATGTATCAGGTCAAGACCAATGGCCGCAACAACTACCTGTTCTTCGAAGCCTCCATGAATGCGGCGCTCAAGCGCGCCATCGAAATCCAGCGCGGCCTGCCGCCGGCAATGAAGCGGGGCGACTTTTTCATTCACTACCAGCCGAAGTTCGATTGCAGCAGCGACAAGATCCTGGGCGCAGAAGCGCTGCTGCGCTGGAATCATGCCCAACTCGGGCAGATCTCGCCCACGGAGTTTATCCCGATCGCGGAACGGTCGGGCCAGATCATCGTGCTGGGCCGCTGGGTCATCAACGAGGTATGCCGCCAGATACGCCAGTGGCAAACGGAAGACATACAGCCGATCAAGATCGCCATCAATCTGTCCCAGATCCAGTTGCGCTCGCCCGGCATCGTCGAAGACATATTGAGCATTACCGCTCACCATGGCGTGACTCCCGATTTGCTGATGTTCGAGATCACCGAAACCGTTGCCATGCAGGATGCGGAAGCCACGCTGGCCACGATTGAAAAACTGCAGCAGGCCGGGTTCGAACTGTCGATTGACGATTTCGGTACCGGCTATTCCAGCCTGAGCTATCTGCAGCAGTTCGGCGTGCAGCAGATGAAGGTGGACCGCAGCTTCATCAACAGCATGACCACCAGCGACAAAGGATATTCGATTGTTGCCGCCATCATTCGCCTGGCCCATTCGCTCAACATGGAAGTAGTGGCCGAGGGCGTGGAAACACCGGCACAACTGGCCATGCTCAAGGCCTTGAACTGCGACCAGATCCAGGGTTATCTGCTGGGAGCGCCGATGAAAGTGCAGGACTTGACGCAGGTAATGGAAAAATCCTTGTCAGCGGACACTACTGCCTGACTGTAGCGCGCCGCTGTGAGCCAGCTGCAGGGTTCAATGGCGATGCATCATCGCGAATCAGCACCGCCCGCAGCAGGCCGCAATCAACCTTGAAGACTGGCCTTCTTGTGTGAGAAGCGGCGCCTTGCCAGCCGGTATTTTCAGGGCAGGTTTTCCTGAGCCGCCAACCGGCGTACATCCCCAGCGCGCAGAAAGCAGCAGACATCCAGCCCGATTGTCAGGGCTGACAGGAGCGCGCTGGAAGCACCGGTCGCTCACCTTTCTACCGCAAGCGATTCTCCTCGCGCTTTATCTCCAGTTTCTTGCTGAATCAGACATCAAACTGAGTGTTTTTGTTATGTGGAAATGAGTAAATATTATTTTTAATAATAAGGGCGAAGTGTAACTATCTTACTCATTCATAAAATTCATTCTGCCTGCTGCATGGGCGGCTCCCGTCTTGTCCGGTCCTCGGCGCCTGGAACAGGAAGCAGGGCGCCCATGCAGGGCAGGGACACATAACACATGAACTTTCAGCAATTACGTTCCATCAGGGAAGCGGTGCGGCGCGGTTTCAATCTGACCGAAGTCGCCAATGTCCTGTTCACCTCGCAGCCGGGCGTAAGCCGGCAAATCCGCGAGCTGGAAGATGAATTGGGCGTCGAGATTTTCGAGCGTAACGGTAGGCGCCTGACCGGCCTGACCGAGCCCGGCAAGCATATCCTGCATATCGTCGAACGCCTGCTGCTGGAGGCGGAAAACCTGCGCCAGGCGAGCAGGGAATATACGGGCGAAAATCACGGCACGCTGTCGGTGGCGACCACCCATACCCAGGCGCGTTATGCCTTGCCGCGCGTCGTGCCGTCATTTCGCAAGGATTATCCGAATGTGCGTATCGCGCTGCAGCAAAGCTCGCCCGAGCATATCGCCGAATGGGTGATCTCCGGGAAAGCGGATATCGGCGTTGCCACCGAAGGCTTGAGTCAGTTCGAGGAATTGGTGTCCTTTCCGTGCTACCGCTGGCATCACGTGGTGGTGGTTCCGCAAGGACATGCGCTGAGCCAACTGGAAAAAATCACGCTGCACGATCTCGCTTCGTATCCGCTGATTACCTATGACGCCGGCTTTACCGGCCGCAGCCATATCGACCAGGCTTTCCGCGAAGCTGAATTGCAGACTGACATCGTGCTGACTGCAATGGATTCCGACGTGATCAAGCAGTATGTATCGCTGGGGCTGGGCATAGGCATCATCGCCGGCATGGCCATGGAGAACAATGGATATCAGGATCTGCAAGCCATCGATGCCGTGCACCTGTTTGCACCGAACGTCACCCGCATCGCGGTGCGCAGAGGCGCCTACCTGAGGTCTTATGTCTATGACTTTATCTTGCGACTCTCGCCTGAGCTGACGCGCAGCGACATTGAAAGCGCCCTGAGCCTGCGGGGAGAGACCTAGAAAGGCAAGCGCCCGCAAAATCTTCTATAGAAATCTGGACGCAAGATTTTCCGGCGGCGGCAAGAAAGAAGGTGCGCGTGGTTGCTAGCGATAAAGTTCCGAATGATCTCGCGACGACACCGTACCCGCTTGAGCATCTGCTTGGCACCGCCGCATGTGAATGTGCAGGATTATTTTTCTAGCGACAATGCTATTCCTATTGCCATGCCGATACCGATGCCCATGACGATATTGTCCATGAGCATGCCAATCGCGACGCCTATTGCAACGCCGACTCCGAGACTGAATGATTTTCCTCGCATGGCGAGCCTCCAACGAACCGATATGATGCTATGAATCCTTGCAGGTCTGCACGTTCCGGCGCAGGGTAAATCTTCATCGATATTCCGTATTGAGGCCCAGCCCGGCGCTTCAATTCGCCAACTATTTTCCCTCTTAACATTCACGTTTTTCAAGACGCTGTGAGCAGTGCGCTCTCATGCGCCATCCTATTTACATGGACATACTGGCAAGAAGTGGCATCAAGTAATGCAGGGCTGGCAGGGTCGCGGGGCCGGACGACTGGCGATGGCAGGTGGAGATAGCGGTTGGTGGACTCGCAGCGCCGTGATCTAATGGCGGAAATCTGAAAATAGTGGCGCCTTAGCCTGCGCTTCACGAATACCTTCCCTCTTTCACTCTGCCTGAGTCATCATGAGCTTCAAAGACATCATCTCTGCACTGGGCAAAAGCCGTTTCGGTCCCTTGCTTGGCTTTATCCTGCTGGCCAATGTTTTCCTCCTTCTCGGCGCGTCACTGAACCAGATTTTCAGTGGCCCGGAAGAGGTGATTTCATCCGGCACGGATTGCGCCGCCATTGTTCAGAATGCGACTCCCGCAGATTCGCAGATTCCTGCGAGCGTTCCCGCCAGTATTCCGGGCAGCACGGATTCCAGTACCGCTTGCTGACAGCAGGATTAAACAACGAGTCGGCAACTTGGTGCCGACTCGGCAGGAGATGGCTGGCAGGCTCAGTTGACTGAGCGACTGATTCGCGATGTTGATGTCAAGTTGCGTTACGAACGAGTAAGCGCAACGGTAGGCATTTATAATGGGAGACTCCTTTCGCCCGCCCTCCATCATGGCTTCATCTTCCTTGCTTGATCTGGCTTTCAACAGTTCTCCTACCGGCAATTATTTGTTGTCGCCGACGCCGGCAGCAATCATCCTTGCCGTGAATGATGCATTTCTCCAGACTTCTTCCCGAAAGCGGGAAGACCTGGTGGGCATCAGCGTATTCGAAGCTTTCCCGGCAAATCCGGATGACCCGGAAAACACCGGCGTGCCGGCCTTGCGCAATTCGCTGCTGCGGGTCATTGAAACCGGCCAGCCTGATGCCTTGCCCTTGCAGAGTTATCCGATCCGGGTCGTCGGCCCTGACGGCAATGCCTGCTACGAAGAGCGCTTCTGGAATGCCGTCAACATACCGCTGTTCGGTCCCGACGGCACGCTGTTATGCATCTCTCACCATACGACGGATGTCACCCAGCAGTTGCAGGCAGAAGCCGCCATGCGCAGGAGCGAAGGGCGCTCTCGTACATTGCTGGATTCCATAGACCAGGGTTTTTGCATCATAGAGATGCTGTTCGATCCGCTTGGCCAGCCGCTTGATTACCGCTTTCTGGAAACGAACCCCATGTTCGAACAGCAAACCGGTTTGCACGATGCCACCGGCAAGACGGCACGCGAACTGGTTCCGCAGCTCGATGCGTATTGGTTTGACATCTACGGGCGTGTGGCCAGAACGGGAGAGCCTGTACATTTCGAGAATGAAGCCAAGGCAATGAATCGCTGGTTTGATGTACATGCCTTCCGTACCGATGAGCCTCGGGAAAACATAGTGGCCATCCTTTTCAAGGACATCACTCGCAAGAAGCAATCGGAACAAATATTGCGCGACAGTGAAAGCAGGGCGCTGGCAGCGGCTCGCCAGGCACAGGCGGAACGTTCACGGCTGGATGCCGTGCTGGAAGCGGTGCCGGTCGGGATTATTGTCAGCAATGCCGATGGAGGCATGTCGATTTCCAATGCGGCAAACCGGCGTTTGTGGGGCGTTCATCATCCCATCACCAAAGACCTTAACCACTACATGGAATGGAAAGGGTGGTGGGCCGACGGTTCAAGCCGGCATGGAAAACGCATCGAACCTCACGAATGGACCATCTCGCGCATCCTGCGCGGTGAGGCAGCGCCACCAGACATCATCGAAATCGAGTCTTTTGATACGCCGCCCTCCCGTTACATCCTTCTCAATTCAGGCGCTCCCATCAAGGATCAGGACGGGAAGGTCATCGGCGCGGTGGTTGCACAACTGGATATCACGGAACAAATCAAGTACCAGGAGGCCATGAAGCAGGCGGACCGCCGCAAGGACGAGTTTCTCGCCATGCTGGCGCATGAGTTGCGCAATCCCCTGGCGCCCATCAGTGCAGCGGCCGACTTGCTGGGCTTGATTCAAATGGATGAGAATAAAGTAAAACAGGCGAGCCGCATCATTTCGCGCCAGGTCAGGCACATGACAGGATTGGTGGACGACTTGCTGGATGTTTCGCGCGTGACGCGCGGATTGGTTTCACTCCAAAAAATCAAACTCGATGCAAAGCGCATCATTGCCGCTACGGTTGAGCAGGTTCAGCCGCTGATCGAGTCGCGTGGACATCGCCTGACCATGCAAATGCCGGCTACATCGGCCTTTGTTCTGGGCGATGAGAAGCGGTTGGTCCAGGTCATGACCAATCTGCTCAACAACGCCGTCAAGTACACGCCGGAAGGCGGCAACATCACGATCGCCATGGAGGTCGAGGGCGAGTGCGTCAATATGACGGTGGCAGACAACGGAATTGGCATGACGCCTGAACTGGTGGAGCGTGCATTCGAATTGTTCGCCCAGTCGGAACGCACTTCGGATCGATCGCAGGGCGGGCTGGGAATAGGCCTGGCACTGGTAAGAAGCCTGGTGGAGCTGCATGAAGGAAGCGTAGCTGTCTTCAGCAAAGGGCTGGGAAAAGGAAGCAGATTTACTGTCAGCCTGCCGCATGTCAACGACCATGGCGGTGTGGCCGATATCGAATTCGATGGCGCACGTAAAAGCGTCGCAACCGGCAGATTGAAGATCATGGTGGTCGATGACAATATCGATGGCGCCAAGATGCTGGCCATGCTGATGGAAGCATTGGGGCATGAGGTGGTCGTCGAGCATAGCTCCCGAAAAGCGCTGGAGCGTTCTGCAATCGAAAAGGCGCAGGTTTATCTGCTCGATATTGGACTGCCTGACATGGACGGCAATGAACTGGCGCGGCGGCTACGCCTGCAGCCGGAGTCGTCCAGGGCAACCTTGGTCGCGGTTACCGGCTACGGGCAGGAGCAGGATAGAAAGCATGCGCTGGAAGCGGGATTTGATCACCATTTTTCCAAACCCGTAGACACGGAAAAACTGGCGGCGCTATTAAGCGCAATCAACCCGGCTTAAGCCTTAAATTCCTTATCGAAAACCGCACTCCTGTGCGGCCCCTCAAAATGCGGCACGGCGCTTGCGGCGCCGCAGCAGCAACCAGCCAATCCAGGCCAGCAGGACCAGAACGCCAATCGCCATTCCTGCACGGCGCCTACTATCTGGCATTTGCCTTGGCTTGCCTTGAACTCGTAATCAATACTTTCAATACTTGAGCTTTTATTGATCATCGCGACTGCCATTTTTGCGCAGAAACATTGCGCAATAACAAACAAAACTAAAAAGTAATAAGCATATAGCCAGCAAGTAGACCTTTTCTTTAAAGCTCTCACAGTAAGTGCCGTAATAGAGTCGTCCATTTCCGGAACAGATGAGGAAATGGCATGTATATAAAAACAAATACCAAAGGCGGAGTCTGAAATGGGTTCACTAAAGAACCTGGGGGGAGAAAGCATCGACGTTTCCACTGTGAGATGCTTGCAGCTTTTTCAGACAGGAGACTTATTCGTTTCGCTCTGCTGCTTAACAGGACTAAGGTAAGAGGGATATGAAGCTTCAGAATATAAAAATCGGCATGCGTTTGACTTTAGGATTCGGCATTCTTCTGGTCATGATGCTTGCACTTTCGGCTTTCTCGACATTCCGGATGCTCTCCATAGATGAAACCGTTGCGCATCAGGAGAATATGCTGGAAGAGCGTTTGCAGCCTCTTTATCAGGCACGCGGAGCGCTTGCGCAAACCGGCATTGCAGCACGCAATGCCTATGTATTTACCGATGATGACGATGCCATGCGGGAGCTCGATATCCTCGACCAGCAGAAGGCAATCTTTCTGGAAGCGCTGAGCGCCGTCGCGCCGCACTATGCAGGCAATGCGGATTTTGCCAAGGTCAGCAAAGGCCTTCTGCAAATGGCAAAGGAGCTGAATCGGCCGCGCATGTACCGACAAGCAAATCAGATGGAGGAGTTCGGCGTGTTTCTGGTAGAGGAGTGCAGTCCGCTACGCAGGCAGATTGTCGACGATATGGAAGTCCTGATAGACACGGCGGAAAAGGAAATGGAGCAGGCCACCGAGGCGGTGCATGCCAACAATGACCAGTCCCGCACCCTGCTGCTCACAGTCTCGGCGATTTCCCTTGCCATAGGCATAGCGCTGGCAATATTCCTGGCGCGCAGCATTATCCAGCCTTTGGCCCAGGCAGTGACCTTCGCCCGTCGCGTCGCTCAGGGCGATCTGACAGCACGTATTGAAACCGTCTCCAGGGATGAAACCGGACAATTGATGCTCGCCTTGAAGGAAATGAATGAGAACCTGGCGCGCATAGTGACGGAAGTACGGGCGGGCACCGAACAAATCGCTACGGGCTCCGTACAAATTGCCAGCGGCAATCAGAATCTGTCGTCGCGTACCGAACAGCAGGCTTCGTCGCTGGAAGAAACCGCGTCGTCGATGGAAGAACTGACTTCCACCGTCAAGCAGAATGCCGACAATTCCAGGCAAGCCAACCAGCTGGCTGCCTCGGCTTCCGACATCGCCGTCAAGGGCGGCGTAGTGGTGTCGGAAGTGGTGCATACGATGGAAGAAATCAACGCCTCGTCCAAGAAGATTGTCGACATCATTTCCGTCATCGATGGCATTGCGTTCCAGACCAATATCCTGGCCTTGAATGCGGCAGTCGAAGCGGCGCGCGCCGGCGAGCAGGGTCGCGGCTTTGCGGTCGTGGCAAGCGAAGTGCGCAGCTTGGCGCAACGTTCCGCGTCGGCGGCCAAGGAAATCAAGGAACTGATCGGCAATTCGGTGCAGAAGGTGGAGGCCGGTTCAGAGTTGGTGGAAGAAGCCGGCAATACCATGAACCAGGTGGTCGAGAGCGTGAAGCGGGTGACCGACATCATGACGGAAATCACCGCGGCCAGCCAGGAACAGGCTTCCGGCATCGAGCAGGTGAACCAGGCGGTGACGCAGATGGATGAGGTCACGCAACAGAATGCGGCGCTGGTGGAAGAAGCGGCGGCTGCCTCGCAGTCCATGCAGGAAGAAGCGGCGAACCTGGCGCAGATCGTCTGCGTGTTCAGGCTCTCCGGCGTCCAAACCAGCCTGACAACCAAGACGACCCCTCCCTCGCGGGCCTTGCCCAGCCTGGCTCAGGCTGCAGCAACCAGAACCGTCAAGCCGCTGGTGGCATCCCTGTCGCCTACTCCTACTCCTACTCCTACTC
>JAFAGG010000043.1 GCA_023422955.1 Pseudomonadota bacterium
AAGAAACCCATCCCCATCCCCCTCCCCACCTCCCCCTTGAAGGGGAAGGAGCTTCTCTCCCTCCGTTTTAAATCCCCATAGCTCATCTGTTTGAAGGCTCCGTAGAGGCTTGGCAGGCTTTCGCCTCGCAGGTAGGATGACCCCATCCCCGGCGAAAATCCGCCAACCCTGTTTTCATTTCGGAGATGCCATGACCTATGCCGCACCCCTGAAAGACATGCAGTTCGTTCTCAATGAACTGGCCGGCCTGAATGAAGTTCAAGCCTTGCCCAACTGCGAAGAAGCAACGCCTGAGCTGGTGGAAGCGGTGCTGCAGGAACATGCGAAATTCTGCAGCGAAGTGATTGCGCCGCTGAATGCGCCGGCGGATAAGAATCCGGGCGGGCTGGTGAATGGCGAAGTGCAGACTGCCCAAGGATTCAAGGATGCCTTCCAGGCTTTCGTGGAAGGCGGCTGGCAGGGATTGCGTCATCCGGAAATTTTTGGCGGTCAGCATTTGCCGAAAATCGTGGCGACACCCTGCATGGAAATGCTCAACGCGGCCAATCTCTCTTTCGCGCTGTGTCCCTTGCTGACCGATGGCGCGATCGAAGCGCTGATGCTGGCCGGCAGCGAGCAGCAAAAATCAACCTACCTGAACAAGCTGGTCGCAGGCGAATGGACCGGCACCATGAACCTGACCGAGCCGCAGGCGGGCTCTGACCTGTCGCTGATCCGCACCCGTGCCGAACCGCAAGCCGATGGCACGCACAAGATTTTCGGCACCAAGATTTTCATCACCTACGGCGAGCACGATCTCGCGGAAAACATCGTGCACCTGGTGCTGGCGCGAACGCCCGATGCGCCTCAAGGGGTAAAAGGCATCTCGCTGTTCGTGGTGCCGAAATTCCTGGTCAACGCAGACGGCAGCCTGGGTGCGCGCAACGATGTACATTGCGTGTCGCTGGAACACAAGCTGGGCATCAAGGCCAGTCCGACAGCAGTATTGCAGTTCGGCGATGAAGGCGGCGCAGTCGGCACGCTGGTCGGCGAAAAGAATCGCGGCCTGGAAACCATGTTCATCATGATGAATGCCGCGCGTTTTGCAGTCGGCGTTCAGGGCGTGGCGGTGGCGGAACGCGCGTATCAGCAGGCGGTTGGCTATGCGAAGGAACGCGTGCAGTCGCGCGACCCGGCCAGCGAATCGGACGAGCCGCTGACCATCATCCATCAGCCCGATGTGCGGCGCATGCTGCTATCCATGCGCGCGCAGATCGAAGCGGCGCGTGCGTTGGCCTATGTGGGCGCGGCCGCTTCCGATATCGCGCAGCATCATCCTGACGAAGCAGAACGTAGGAAGCAGCAGGCTTTCTACGAATACCTGGTGCCCATCATCAAGGGCTGGTCGACAGAGATGGCGATCGATGTGGCATCGACCGGCATACAGGTGCATGGCGGCATGGGTTATATCGAAGAGACCGGCGCGGCCCAGCACTATCGCGATGCGCGCATCCTGGCGATTTATGAAGGCACGACGGCGATACAGGCCAATGACCTGCTGGCGCGCAAGACGGCGCGCGACGGCGGCAAGGTGGCCAGGGCCATGCTGGCTGAAATGCAGTCTATCGAGCGCCAGTTCGCCGCTGCCGAGCATACAGACTTGCAAGCCATAGCCAAGGGCCTTGCGCCAGCCTTGCAGGCTTATGAAGCCGCCGTCGATTTCATAGTGAAGACCCTGCCATCCGATCCGCATGCCGCTTACGCCGCAGGCGTGCCTTACCTGAAGCTGGCGGGCATCGTGCTGGGCGGCTGGCAAATGGCGAGAGCCGCCTTGATTGCCCATGAGCGCTTGCAGCAAGGTGGCAATGACGAGTCTTTCCTGAAAGCCAAAATCATCACTGCCCGTTTCTTTGCCGACCATTTCCTGCCGCAGGCCGGCGCCCTCTGTACGGCCATCCTCCAGGGCAGTGCATACATGATGGCGCTGGACGAAAATCAATTCTGAATCGCTGTAACTTTTTGCCGGATTTCGCCCACTAAGCAGTATCGGTCCTCGGTGGGAGGAAATCATGCGACAGCTTGCCTCAGGCTTGGCGGCCTGGATATTGGGAATCAGCCTGTTCTGGCCTTCCGGTAGTTTTGCCCAGGAACCGGCGGTGGATGAAAGCGATGCCATTCATGCCGTGGTGCAAATGCAGCTGGAAGCCTTTGCGATGGATGATGCGGAAACCGCTTTCGAAATGGCCAGCGATGAAACCCAGGCCTTGCTGGGCAGCCCGCAAGCGTTGCTGGGTGTGGTGCGTGAATGGTATCCGGCGCTTTATCGTCCGCACAAGGCGGAATTTTCTTCTGCCGAAGTCGTGGGCGGCAATGCCGTGCAGGAAGTGGCGATTACCGATAGCAACGGCACCGTGTGGATCGCGATTTTCCTGATGACGCTGGATGATCACGCGAGCTGGAAAATCGACAGTTATCACCTGCTGGAAACGACCAGCGTGGAAATCTAGCGTAGCCGCCCTACATAGGCTTGTCCTTCAGCTTCAGGCGCCGCAGCATCTGGTGAAGCCGGTAGTGAAGGCGCGGTGGATACCGGCGTTCTGGGCGCCAGCAGGGGTAAGGCTACCTGCATCATGAAAAGGCCGCCTGTGCCGAAAAAAATCTCTCTGAGGCGCGTACAAATTTCCTGAAGCGCCGCATTCTCCATGTGCTCCGCCAGTTCCAGCACATGCCTGCAATAGTCCGGGTCGTGGCGCATGTACTCGATATCGGTTACTCGCCCCGTCTCGCGCCGCAGAATGACATGCAGGCGCCCCATCAGGGAAAAAGCCTGGGTGTCCAGTTGGGCCAGAGTGATGCGCTGCTGAGTATTCATAGCACTTTCTCCCCGTGTTGCGTCAGATCCAGACCTTCGCGCTCCTGCTCAGCGGAAACACGCAAACCCACGGTCAGCGCGATGATGCCGAGCAGCGCTGCCGTCATGACGCCGGCATATACGCCTGTCACCGTCACGCCGTATAACTGGCTTGCCAGATTGCCCGTCGCACCGCCTATGCCTTCCAGCGCAAACACGCCGGTCAGTAGCGCGCCGGCTATGCCGGCAATGGCATGGACGCCGAACACATCGAGCGAGTCGTCGTACCCCAGCATGAACTTTAAGGAGGTGGCCGCCCAATAGCAGAGCATGCCGGAAAACGCGCCGATAATCAGCGCGCCGCCGATGCCGACAAAACCCGCAGCAGGCGTGATGGCAACCAGCCCGGATACGGCACCCGACACCAGGCCGAGTACCGATGGCTTGCCGCGCTTGTGCCATTCAATCGTCATCCAGCTCAGCGCGCCAATTGCGGTAGCCGCCTGCGTAACCAGCATCGCATAACCAGCGCGGCCATCCGCTGCGACTGCGGAACCCGCATTGAATCCGAACCAGCCTACCCACAGCATGCAAGCACCCACTACGGTCAGGAGCAAATTGTGCGGCGGCATGGCTTCCCTGCCGAAGCCATTGCGCGGCCCCAGGATCAGCGCGGCGATCAGGCCCGAGATGCCCGCATTGATATGCACCACGGTCCCGCCCGCGAAGTCCAGCACGCCGTGGCTGGACAGCCAGCCGCCAGGGGCCCACACCCAATGCGCGATGGGCACATATACCAGTAGCGACCACAGGGCGACAAACAGCAGTAGGGCGGAAAACTTCATGCGTTCCGCAAAAGCTCCGGTGATCAGGGCCGGCGTAATGATGGCAAAGCTCATCTGGAACATCATGAAAACGCTTTCCGGTATGGTCGGCGCAAGCGGGTGTACGGTGACGGTGCCGTTGGTAGTGGAGAGCCCCAGCCCTTCCAGCATCAGCCTGTCCAGTCCTCCCAGGAAGGGCGAGCCCGGTGTAAAGGCCAGGCTGTAACCCATCACGATCCACACCAGGCTGGCAACGCAGGCGGCAGCGAAGCTGTGTGCCATGGTGGTCAGTGCATTCTTGCGCCTGACCATGCCGGCGTAAAACAGCGCCAACCCGGGCAGCGTCATGAACAGCACCAGCGTGGTAGCAGTCAGCATCCAGGCGGTATCGCCGCTATCGATCATTGCCGCATCTACCGGGCCAGGGCGGTGGGAAGAAAAAGCCGGTGCGGCCGACGAGATTTCCTGACCGGTTGCGATGTCCGGCATCAGCATCAGAAGCAGGCCCAATAAGGGAGAGAATTTAGCAGCCAGGAAAGCGCAACGGCCGGACGCTGTAAGGAAAGGCATGGCAACTCCTGCAGTAAGGGAAAACAGGGAGAAATATCCAACCTGTTTCCAGCAGGATTTATGCCACTGGGAAATGTCTTGTTTGGACGAAAAATTGCCGAAAGGGCACTGCGCTGGTGCGAATCTTAAAAGCCGGTGCTGCTTTTTTGGGCAGGCACCAGACTTAACCGAAGGCGCCGCCGGTATAAAGCAAGTCCACGGTGCGAGCCAGTACAAAGAAGAAAAATGTCGTGCCCGTGCTGAAGGCCACGATCATGGTGATGATCAGCAGCCAGCGCGAGCCGCTGCGTTTGCCGGAATGCAGATTGAAGCGGGCATCCCATTTTTCATCGGGTGTCAGGCCTATGACCAGGGTTTCTATGGTGCTGATGAAAACCGAGAGGATGAGCGGGCTGGTGGTCAGGATCCATGGCAAGTCCGGAGCCATCAATAGTGGCACTGCGGATAAGGGCAGCGTTGTCAGTCTTATCCATCCCCAGATGTCCTGCCATCCATAAAGATAAAAGCGGTGAAAGCCTATGCAGCCGAAAAAGGCGGTGAGCAGCGTGGCGAAGGTCTTGTTTTTATGAGACGCATTCATGCGGGGCCAGGTAAATGACAGGAGCCGTATTGTACGGCAGCCATCATTGTTTTCCGGAGGCAAGAGGGTCTTTCCCGGCGAGGGCGGAACAATATCTGAAGTGCAGAGGTTTTAGTAGAGCGGCTTGCCCTATAATCTCGCCACTCTCCAGTTGGGAGAGATTCCGGAAAGCGATCGGGAAGAAGATGGCAGGCAGATGGGAAGCAGGTGGCAAACGCACTCGCGGTAATTGCCGCGGCACCCATTTTTAGGCTATACTTTACGGCTTTTTCCGGGTTCGTACACTTTTTGGAAATATTATGGTCGTTATTCGTTTAGCTCGTGGTGGTGCAAAGAAGCGCCCCTTTTACAACATCGTCGCTACTGACTCGCGCAATCGCCGTGATGGCCGTTTCATCGAGCGTATCGGTTTCTACAATCCGGTTGCATCCGGCAATGCGGAAACCCTGCGTATCGCTGAAGACCGTCTGAGCTACTGGCAAGGCGTGGGCGCGCAATTGTCGCCTACCGTGGCTCGCCTGGTAGACCAGTCTGCGAAAAAAGCTGCTGCTTAAGTTTTCCTCGCTGCACGGCTGACGGGATGTCTCTCCCTGACGATCTGGTAATAGTCGGATATATCTCCGGTGCCTATGGCATCCGCGGCTGGGTACGGATAACTCCGTATTCAGGTGATGCGGATGCCTTGTTGCATGCAAAGACCTGGTGGCTGGACAAGCCCGAGGTACGCGACGTGGCCATGCTGGAGTCCAGGATCCATAGCGGAGACGTGGTCGCGCGCCTGATGGGCGTGGAAGATCGCACGCAGGCTGAAGCGCTGAAAAGCGCGCAGGTGCAGATATCGCGCCGCCATTTTCCGCCGCTGGATGAGGGCGAGTTTTACTGGATCGACCTGATAGGTTCGGCGGTGGAAAATCTGCAGGGCGAAGTGCTGGGTACGGTGTCCGGATTGATGGACAACGGCGCCCACCCGATCCTGCAAGTGGCAATGCCGACGGCAGCGGAAGACAAGAAGCCGCAGGAATTATTGATCCCCTTCGTCGAGCAGTTCGTGAAGGATGTGGATCAGGCGAACAAGAAACTAACGGTTGATTGGGAACGCGATTACTAGGCGTTCTCTTTTCATTGGACCGTCGCAGGGAAGGGGAGCGATATGCAATTTGACGTCGTGACGCTCTTTCCCGAAATGTTTGAAGCGGTGACGCGTTCGGGGATTACCCGGCGCGCGTTCGAGCAGGGCCGGTGCGGACTGGCCTTGTGGAATCCGCGGGATTTCACCATCGACAATTACCGTACCGTGGACGACCGGCCTTATGGCGGCGGACCCGGCATGGTGATGCTGGCCAGGCCGCTGGAAGCCGCGATAGAGGCAGCGAAGTCGCGCCAGACGGCACAAGGTGTTACCGCGCCGCGGGTGATTTACCTGTCGCCGCAAGGCCAGCCCCTGACCCACGAAAAAGTGGTGTCGCTGACGCAGCAGCCGGGCCTGGTGCTCTTGTGCGGAAGATATGAAGCAGTGGATCAGCGTTTGCTGGACCGCTGCGTGGATGAAGAAATCAGCCTCGGCGATTTCGTGCTGTCAGGCGGTGAATTGCCGGCGATGGCATTGATGGACGCAGTAATCCGGCAGGTGCCGGGCGTGCTGAATGACGAGGCGTCGGCGGTTGAGGACAGTTTCGTCAACGGCTTGCTCGATTGTCCGCATTACACGCGGCCCGAGGTCTATCAGAGCGTGCCGGTACCGCCGGTACTGATGGGCGGCAATCATGCCGAGATAGTCAAGTGGCGGCGCCAGCAGGCCTTGCAGGCGACGCTGCGCAAGCGGCCGGATCTGATCGCCGACGCCAGAGCAGCCGGCAGCTTGTCGGCGGCCGATGAAAAGTTTTTAAGCAGTTTGAAGTAAGCAGTAAGCGGTGATTCGTCACCATGTGTATAACCCCATCCTCTACTGGGCAAAAGATAAAGCGCCAGCAAGATGGTTTCAGGAGCTAGAAAATGGATCTGATCCAGCAACTCGAGCAAGAAGAAATTGCTCGTCTCAACAAGAACATCCCTGACTTCGCCCCCGGCGATACGGTGATCGTAAGCGTGAACGTGGTTGAAGGTACGCGCAAGCGCGCCCAGGCTTACGAAGGCGTAGTGATTGCCCGTCGCAATCGCGGTCTGAACTCCAACTTCATGGTGCGCAAGATCTCTTCCGGTGAAGGCGTGGAGCGTACGTTCCAGCTGTATTCGCCGCTGATCGCATCGATCGAAGTGAAACGCCGCGGTGATGTGCGTCGTGCCAAGCTGTACTACCTGCGCGACCGCTCCGGCAAGTCGGCACGTATCAAGGAAAAACTGCCTAGCCGTGGTGCGAAGAAAGCTGCAGCAGCAGAATAATTGTTGCGGGCTTGACACAAAAAGGGCGCTATCCGGCGCCCTTTTTTTATTGCCCTGCAGAAGTTGGACACTTCTTTCATAATGTCAGCTTCGAAACTCTTCCGCATTCAATGACGTACCCGATCTTCGATCCCCTGGCCGCGACCATAGACGCCATCACCGATGAGGCGCCGGTCCCGCAAGAAAGACTCACCGTTCACTGGCTGCGCGCCCGTTTTTCCAGCCCGCCGTCCTGGGCGCCGGAAAATACCGATGAGCTCGGTCAGCGGCAACAGCAGACCAATGCAAATGCCCGGCATGCTTCCGTGCTGCTTCCCCTGGTCCTGCGAGAAGACGGCTTGCATATCCTGCTGACCCGGCGTGCCAGCCATATGCATACGCATGCCAATCAGATCAGCCTGCCGGGCGGACGGCAGGAGCCCAGCGATGCCTCGACCGTGGAAACCGCCTTGCGGGAAGCCCAGGAAGAAATCGGCCTGCATCCGCGCCATGTCGAAATCATAGGCCTGCTGCCGGAATACTGGACCAATTCGGGTTATCGCATCACACCGGTAGTGGGGCTGGTCAAGCCGCCGATCGTCCTGCAGCCCAACCCGGAAGAAGTGGAAGAAATTTTTGAAGTGCCGCTGTCCTTCCTGATGAATGGCATGAATCATCAGCGCCGCACCGCGCATTTTCCCAACGGAAGCCGCACCTTCTATGCCATGTCCTTCGATCGCTTCTTCATCTGGGGAGTGACCGCTACCATCCTGCGCAACCTGTTTCACTTTGTGCGCGCGTAAAGCGCTTTGCCTTCATGCAGTATTCGGTCGGCCGAAAAGCGGCGCAAAAGAACGTAAAAATAAACGACAGGCGCAATAGGCGTTCTTTCTCCGATTGCTTCAAATGTTGCCCTGCGTTATCGTATGAAACGTCTTAGTTGCTGAAGGTCCGTGATGGCATTTTTTTCCATTCTCATTGCCTTGTTGATTGAGCAAGTCCGTCCGCTGCGTGCCGAAAATCCGGTGCATGGCGCAGTACGCCTGTTCGCAATCCGGGCCGAAGGATGGTTCAATGCCGGCCAGATCGATCATGGCCGCCTGGCCTGGATCGTGGTGATACTGGCCATGACCCTGCCGACCTTGCTGCTGTACTGGGTATTCGCAAAAATGGGGCCGCTGACCGCGCTGATCTTCAATATCGTCATCGTCTATCTGACGCTGGGCATGCGGCAGTACAGCCACTATTTCACTTCCATTCAATTTGCCCTGGCTTCCGGCGACGAAGCGACTGCGCGTTCGCTGCTGGCGGACTGGACCAAGCAGGATACGGTGGCCATGGACGTGCGTGAAATTTCGCGCCTGGCGATTGAAAAGGCAATGCTGACCACGCACCGGCGCGTGTTCGGCGTGTTCTTCTGGTTCATCCTGCCTTTGGGTCCGGCGGGGGCTGTTTTCTATCGCGTGGCCGAATATCTGGCGCGCGCCTGGAAGGAGCCGGATCACCTGAAGAATGAAGCCTTCGGCCGGTTCGCGCAGCAGGCTTTTTACTGGATAGACTGGATTCCTTCGCGGCTGACGGCTGCCACTTTTGCCGTAGTCGGCAATTTTGAAGATGCCATCTATGCCTGGCGCAACTTCGCCCATCGCTGGGAAGACCGGGCTACCGGCATCATCCTGGCCACGGGCGGCGGCGCAATCGGTGCGCGCCTTGGATCGCCGCTCGAAAAAGCCGCCAGCGTTCCGGAAGCCGAAGCCTTGACCATGGAGACTTCCGCGCCCGAGCCGGAAAGCCTGCCTGGCGAAGAGCCTTCGATACGCTCGCTGCAAAGCACGGTCGGCCTGGTCTGGCGTTCGCTGCTGCTTTGGCTGCTGCTATTGTTGCTGCTCTCGGTCACGGCCTGGTTCAGTTAAGCCGCTTCACGCTTCATCTCCTGTTTGTTTCTCTGGTACCTGCCGACAGTCTGCTGGCGGCAGGCTGTCATTTGTCTTGCATTTGTCTTGCTTGAAAGGGAAGCGGCATGCATGCCTCTTTTCATGAAATGCTGGCCATAGGCCTGAGCATACTTATCGTACTGGTCTATTATTTTTTCCTGTTTCGCCAGGGACGGCGCAGTGCCGAGGGCACCATCCATACGCTGAATGCCCGTGTCCGCCTGTTGTGGGTCAGGCATGTCATGAGCAACGAGTCGAAAGACTTGCTGGCGGTGCAGACGCTGCGCAACATGGTCATGGCTGCCACCTTCAAGGCCACTTCCTCGCTGGTGCTGATCGTGGGCACGCTCAGCCTAGTGGGGCAGGCCGATGTACGTGCCCAGACCTGGCAGGTATTGAGCCTGGCCGGCGCGCAGTTGCCGCAATGGTGGCTGGCTAAACTGCTGTGCCTGTTGCTGGTGCTGATGGTTGCTTTCTTCGCGTTCGTCATGGTGGTACGTCAGCTTAACCATGTGATGTTCATGGTCAGCCTGCCGAAGGCCGCAGCGCAGGGCGCCTTTGCACCGGATCGCGTTGCGCAGTACCTGAACCTGGCCGGCATGTATTACACCATAGGCATGCGCGCCTTCCTGGTCATGGTGCCGCTCGCATTCTGGCTATTCGGTCCCTGGTTCCTGGTCGCCGCCACGCTGGGTTTGATCGTGGTGCTTTACGGCATGGACCGCGCACCCTTGGCGAGTGACCACAAAGATATTTCCATAGAGCTGTAAATACATCGTCCTCCGGCTTCGGGTCAGTTGCGTCCTCTTTGCAGAATAAATATGACGCAGCATTTATTCCTGCGGCATGAGTCAGAGAGAGTAGACCGGCGGTTGTTTGCAGAGCAGCCGCCTTTACTTTTCACTTTCCAGGAGTCACGCGCCATGGCAGCCAGAATCGAGAAAGATAGCTTCGGTCCCATCGAGGTTCCGCAAGAGCGTTTATGGGGAGCGCAAACCCAGCGCTCGCTCCAGTTCTTCGCGATTTCCCGCGAACAGATGCCCGATGAATTGATCACGGCGCTGGCGCAGGTGAAATACGCGTGCGCGCAAGCCAACTTGGAGCTGGGCAAGCTGCCGCCGGAGAAGGCGCAAGCCATCATGCAAGCTGCCGAAGAAGTGCTCGCGGGGCGGCATGCGCAGGAGTTTCCGCTGTCGGTATGGCAAACCGGGTCCGGTACACAGACCAACATGAACATGAATGAAGTGCTGGCCAATCGCGCGTCGGAAATTCTCGGCGGCGAGCGCGGCCAGAAGCGGCGCGTGCATCCCAACGATGAGGTCAATCTCGGACAATCGTCCAATGACATCTTCCCCACTGCCATGCATGTGGCCGCCAGTGTGGAAATACATCGCCAGTTATTGCCTGCGCTGGCGGCATTGCGAAGCAGTCTGCAGCAGAAATCCGAGGCTTTTGCCGACATCGTCAAAATAGGGCGGACCCATTTGCAGGATGCAACGCCGCTGACGCTGGGGCAGGAGTTTTCCGGCTATGTGGCCCAGCTGACGCGGGCGGAAAAAACGGTGCGCGCCATGGCGGCGTCCTTGCAGGAACTGGCGGTCGGCGGCACGGCGGTAGGCACCGGATTGAATACGCATGCGGAATTCGGCGCGCGGGTGGCAGCGGTCTTGCGCACGCGTTGCGGCTTGCCTTTCGACAGTGCGGAAAACAAATTCGCGGCCCTGGCTGCTCATGATGAAATGGTGGCGGCCCATGGCGCGCTCAAGACACTGGCCGCTGCGATGATGAAAATTGCCAACGATATACGCTGGCTGGCTTCGGGGCCGCGTTCCGGCCTGGGCGAATTGCGCATCCCGGAAAACGAACCCGGCAGCTCCATCATGCCGGGCAAGGTCAATCCGACGCAATGCGAAGCCATGACGATGCTGTGCTGCCAAGTGCTGGGCAATGATGTCGCGATCAATATCGGCGGCGCTTCCGGAAACTTTGAACTGAATGTGTTCAAGCCACTGATCGCGCACAATTTTCTGCAAAGCGTACGCTTGCTGGCCGACGGCATGCGCAGCTTCGACGAGCACTGCGTGCGCGGCATAGAAGCCGACCATGAGCGCATTGCCGACCTGATGCAGCGCTCGCTGATGCTGGTAACTGCGCTGACACCGCATATCGGCTATGACAAGGCTGCGCAAATCGCCAAGGATGCGCATCGCAAGGGTACGACGCTGAAGGAGGAAGCGCTTGCTTGCGGTTATGTGAGTGCTGAGGATTTCGATAGCTGGGTGCGGCCGCAAGACATGACAAGGCCGGCATGAACCTGGGGAAATCTCTGAAGAGGACGGCCGGTTGGCGCCGGTAAAAAAACAAGAGTCCGTGCACTGCGAAACAATGCACGGACTCTTTTTGAGGTCGGGCATTCAGCCCTGGTACGGATGCAAGGATGAAGAGCGGCGCAATGCAATGCTACCTGGCCCGCGCCTTCTTCGGCCTTGTCCCCGGAAACTGAAGCAGGGTCAACGTGGCGTGCCGCGACGCACCATGTTGACGATTGCCAGCAGAATCACGGCACCCAGCAGCGATACCAGTAATGAACCAATGCTGAAATCATTCTGGTTGATCGTGCCGGTACCGAACAGCGGAGCCAGCAACCAGCCACCCAATAGGGCACCCACAATACCTACAATGATATTTAGCAACATGCCTTGCTGAGCGTTGGTGCGCATGATGATGCTGGCCAGCCAGCCTAAAACGCCGCCGATAATGATCCAGATAATAAAATTCATATTGACCTCCTAGGTTAAAAGTATCGTTGCAACAGGCGAGCTACCGGCTACAACGGGTTAAAGATTCGACCCAATGAACTACGTAAAGTGCACGCTGCAGCGTAATCAGCGTTTTCATCTAAAGCCTCACCTTTGCCGACTGGCGCGATTCATCAGGCACTCTCTGCTGCAATTGGCAGATGTCCAGCCCTAACCACCTTGTTTCAACTCGCTTCAGAGGCCACATGTTCGTGTCCTACCTGCATTAGGCAAAGGTCAGCGCCTCTGGTTCACTGCTATCGCTCATGACCTCCTTTCCTTCATGGTTACCGGTGGAAATAACTGCGGTCTATGCAATTTCGGTCGGCCTCTTTTAAGCATCCATCTCAAGCCTCCATCCGGCTTCCATCCAGAAGCATCGGACAGAGAGCAAACTACGGGCCAGGTGTGCCTTAAGCGGTGCAAAAGAGACGCAAAATCCGTTCGTATCATTTCATTCACTATGCTTTGGCATGGCATGGTTTCAACCATGACCGAAAACAATACCTGCGCAAATATGTGGCAGATTTTTTCAGCAGCCGGCTGGTGCGGTCGAGATGCGGAGCTTTTGAACACAGGGCACGGCAGGAGATGGCCGGCTTCGCAGAAAGCCCGCGCTGCACCGGATGCTGCGTCTTTCGACTAGAGCTCTTGTGCGCAATGGGGTTCCCTGCATGCTGATTCAGTTTTCGTCTGCCTTCTCGCATGCATCGATCTTTTCCGAAAGCGTAAAAGCGTAAAAGCGCGACAAGCAGGCATGCGAAGCCAGGGGAAGCTTGATCGGTAACAAGATGCGCAGGCAGAAGTTGAGTAAGGTAGCCCACACAGGAAAATGAGCGTTATAAGTGAACGTTAAGCTTGCCCTGACCGGGATATTTTGCAAGAGGAGGAGTGAATCATGGCGTCGATAGCAGAACACCGTATGCATGGCCGTGAGGGCATGGATAGGGTCGCCTCATCCATCGCCTTCATGCTGGGACTCAGTGCATTGCTGATGCTGTATCAGGCTTATGCCGACCTGTCGTCGCTCAATGTGGCGGCTGGTGCTTTCATGCTGGCCGCAGCCCTGACGATGGGCTGGCAGGCGCATCGACGCAGTCGGGAAGCTTCCACCGATAGCACCGCGATGATGCGCGCGCTTGCGGAAGCCCTGCCTCAGGCAGTCACTATCAGGAACGCCAAGGGAGATCTGCTGTTTGCCAATAGCGCGGCACAGAACACGAATGACAGGCAGGCCGCTGCCGTAACAGCGCAGCGCTTTCCCTGGTGTGCCGCCGATGGACGGCTGTTGGGCTGGGTGGAGGTGAATGCGGAGGCGGGAAGCTGCGCCGACCACGTGCCGGCGCTTTCCGAGCACGACGTGGAATGCCGGGTGGCGCAGCGTACCACGCAGGTGCGCGAGCTGATGGCGCATGTTGAAACTTGCCGCGAAGAGGAAAAGAAGGCGCTTGCGCGCAAGGTGCATGGTGAGCTGGGTTCGTCGCTGACGGCGATCTCCATCCACCTGGCGATTCTTTCCCGCCAGTTGCCCGAGACGCCGGCTTTGCATGAGCGCCTCAAGGAAATGAAGGCATTGCTGGGATCGGCCGCCGAGGTGATGCGTCAGATTCAATCAGGACTGCGGCCGGACAAGCTGGAACTGTTCGGCCTAAATACAGCGATCGAAGAGCTGGCGGATTCCGTCTCGCAGTCATCCGGCATTGCCTTCAATCTTGATCTCCCCGAGGAATCGCCGTCTTATCCTTCACACCTGGAAATCGCGGCTTATCGCATGCTGGAGCAGGTGCTCGACAATGTCGCGCAGCATGCCTATGCCACCCGGGTAAACATCGCGCTGGAGGAGAAGGAAGGCCAGCTGAAGATAGTGGTCAGCGATAACGGGGTGGGATTCAATCCGCATGAAACGCCGTCCGGTGCGTACGGCTTGTGCAGCCTGCGCGAGAGAGTGGCTTACCTGGGCGGACAGGCCGAAATCCTGTCTGCGCCCGGGAAGGGAACCCGGATCAGCATCAGCCTGCCCGCCCAATGCGAGCTGGATGCCTTGCAGCTGGCTTCCTGAGTTGTTTATGGCAGCAGGCATGAGCGGTACGAGGCATTGCGCAGCAAGGGCTGCCATTTCGCACACCGCTCACAGGTCATCCACAAGGCAAGGAGAAACTCGATCAGGCGGGTTCGAAACTAGGCGTGGCTAGTCCACCAGGTTTTGCTTGATCGCGTAATAAATGATGTCGGCATTGCTGCCCATCTTCATCTTTTCCAGGATGCGCGAACGATAGGTGCTGACGGTTTTCACGCTGAGGCACAACTCTTCCGCAATCTTGGAAACTCCCAAGCCCTGACCCAGCTTGTGGAAAATCTGGAATTCGCGCGAAGAAAGCGTTTCGTGCAAGGGCTTTTCCCCCTCCTGGACATTCAAGTCGGAGGTGAGCAAATCCGCCACCACCGGGCTGATGTACTTGTGTCCCTTCAGGATGGTTTGAATGGCATTCACCAGTTCCGTGGCCAGCGCTTCCTTCTGTACATAGCCGCTGGCGCCGCTGCGCAGAATTTGTACCGCGTAGCGATTTTCGGGATGCATGGAGAGCATCAGTACCGGCAGATGAGGTTTTTCGCGCTTGATCTGCTTGAGTACATCGACGCCGCTCTTGTCCGGCATCGCAATGTCCAGCAGTACGATATCCCAGTCCTGGGAGCGAATCAGCCGCATGGCTTCCTGTGCGGTTGCCGCTTCGCCGGCAATCTGCATGTTGGGAAGGCTGTCGAGGAAATAGTGTATGCCTGCCCGGACTACGGCATGATCATCGACAACCAAAATCTTCGTCATGGTGGTCAGCATAGAGGGGCCAAGTCTTCAGTGGTGCTGCCCGCGGCGGTGTGCCAGGCAACGGGCAAAATGAGAGGTGACATATTTCTGCTTCTTCCTGCAAATGCTTGCAACTGCAATTTTGCTGCTACCCGTAAGCCGGTCGCAGCAATAAAAACCCATTCAACAAAATAAATCAGCGTCAAACGCCCTGCATTATGTGTGACGTTCTCCCGATCAGGAGAGTTATTTCGCATTGAGGCGCTGAAGATAATGGCATCAAATTTTTCGTGCAGGTTTGCGCTGCAGCAAGAGTATGAGCGCTACTTCGCGTAAGCGTAACACGATGTAACCAGCGTCTTTCCAGCCCAAGCTTAAAAAATCAGCAGGCTTGGCTGGGTGTAGGCCGAAGTCTGCGGCGAGCGAGGCAGCCGCTCAATCAAAGGCGATATTGTAGAAAATCGAGAAGGCACTGCGGCTGCCTGCTTCCGCTTCCAGCGTCACGCGGCGCGACAACTGGTAGCGCAGCAGCAGGACGCTGGTGAGATTTTCCAGTCCCTGCCGATAACTGACATAGAGTCGCGAAGAAATTTGCTTACCTACTGTAACAATACGTTCCTGCAGACCGTCGCCGCCGGTAGTGAGGCTGAGCGTATCCAGGCCGAAGGCATTGGCGATGCGCGCCTGCGTACCGACCGATTCTCTGCCGCCCAGCAGCGCGCCGGCCGCTGCCTGCAATACGGAGAGGTCGCCCTGCGCCACCGCATCCAGGCCTCGGCCCAGCACCAGCCAGGATAACTTGTCTGCATCCGGCAGAGGCGGCTCCGACACCAGCGTGATGCGTGGCGCCAGCACCGTACCGCCTATCGAAACACCAGCCGCCACCTCCTGGTCGCGCTTCATCGCCAGGATATTCAGGGCCGGATTGTTCAGCGGTCCGCTGAACTGCAGCACGCCGCGTTCAATCGCGAGTTCTCTTCCGTAAGCGGTAAAGCTGCCCTTGGCCAGGCTGAGCGTGCCTTGTGCCTGTATCGTATCGCCGGCGCCATTCAGAAGGCGAACTTCGCCCACGACCACTGCATCCAGCCCCTGGCCGCGCAGCGTGATGCCGTCGCCAAGCGCCACCTGCAGGTCCAGCGCCAGCGGGAAGGATGCGGCCTGCTTTTCTTCCTGGCCGACGATGATGACATCGCTGGACAGGCTGGGCATATCGGCTTGCCCGATATCGAAGAAGCCTGAATCCACGGTGAAGCGGCCCGTTACGGCAGCCTCTCCCTGTTGCAGCGTGATGCGGCTGTCACCGCTGAGCGTCAGCCGGCGGTCGGCCCGGTTCAGCAGGCGGTAACGCCGCGCTTCCAGCGTCAGCCGCACATCAGGCTGGGCGCTGCCGAACACGATCGGTCCCGACAAGCCGATATGGCCTTCTTCGCTGGCAAAGCGCAGCGATTCGATCAGCAGGCTGGAATCGTCGAATCGTCCTATCAGGGTGCCTTGGCGCAGATCGATGCCGGTATCGGCAAAGAACAGGCGCAGCGCATTACCCTGCAGATGGCCGTCGAGCTGAGGTTGGGCGATGGTGCCGCCGATTGCCACGCTGCTATCCAGGCGCCCGCTCGCAATCAGCGCGGGCGAGATGAGCGGCCCGGCCCAGCCGATATCCGGCACCGCGACCCTGACTGTTCCCGCCAGGCGGGTAGTGGCGTCGAATTCGACCTGGCGGCCTCGTCCCTGGGCGGTGGCATCCACAGCGATCTGCCCCAGTCGTTCGCCTTCGGCCAGCGCGCGCAATACCAGTTCATTGCCCTTGGTATGGGCGTTCAGCGTCAGCGTGCGCAAGCCCAGCGGCATGGCGGTATGGCCCAGCACCTCGACGTCGCCGCTTTCACGCTGAAACGACAGATTCCCATTGAGGGTCTTGCCCTTGTTGAGGTCCCAGGTTCCGCTCAATACCATGTCGGTGCGCAGCGGCATTTCCGTGGCGGCGAATTTCAGCAACTGGGCCAACTGCAGGCGTTCGATGCGCCCGCGCGTGGCAAGGCCGCGCTGATTGTTTTCGAAAAGTTCTACCGCGATCCCGCCGGTATCGGTATCGACAAAGAAATTTTCCAGCCGGGTGTCGGCGGCCGAGATCAGCAGCGGGGCCGGTTGGCGCAGGCGCGCCTCCACCGGGCCTTGTGCCAGCAGCTGCTCTATACGGCCTTGCCAGCGCGGCTGGCGGGCCAGGTTGTTCAGGCCGCCGGCCAACTGCACTTCCCATTGCTGCTTGCCGCCGGAGCCCGAGGCTTGCAGGGTATGGTCGGCTGTCGTGCCATCGCCGCGCAGGGTCACGGTATCGATCCGGGCTGCACCCAGATCGATAGCGGTGGCCTTCACGTCCAGCCGCAAAGCTGCATTGGCACGCGGCGAGAATTCGACCTGGGCCGACAGTGCCTTGACCGCCTGCTCGCCCATGCGCAACGCGCCGCCCTGCATCTCGGCGACGATACTGCGCAGGGAAAAAGGCTGACTGGTATCGACATGGATGTCCGCCTCGCCCTGCAGGCTGCCGACTTGAATGTCGTCCGGCAGGCGCAATTGCGCCGTCTGCCATTCGAGTTGGATGCGCGGTGTTTCCAGTGTGCCGGCCGCATTGCCCTTGGCATGCAGCGCGCCGCCGAACTGCGGACTCAGCTGCTGCAGTTGCGGCGCATCGATCATGAAGTCCAGGCGCGAGTTCTGTTCCGATAGCGCGCCTTGCACCTGCAAGCGATTGGCGCCGGCCAGCAGCGACAGGTCGGGAATGGTGATGCTCTTGCCCTGCAGGCGCGCTTCGCCGCTGCCTTGCAGCGGATGGCCGGCAAGGCGGCTGTCTTTCAGTTCGAAGCGCAGTTCTCCTTGCAAAGCCGGCGCGCGCTGGCCTTGGGCGGCGAAGCTGCCGTTCAGCAGCAAATCCGGCAGTTCGGCAAACTCGCCGAGATCGGCCAGGCGGAAGCGCTGCAGTTGTCCATCGGCCTGGAATGCCTGCGCGTCATCCAGTTGCATCGAGCCGGAGAAGGAAGCGGAACCCTTGCCTATGCGCAGTTCTGCTTCCGGCACGGTCACTACGTTGTCGGCGACGGCAGCGCGTGCGGTCAGCGTGATGCGATTGCGGTCCAGCGGTTCGCTCAGATCCAGCGCCACGTCCTGCCGGCCATCGGCATGCTGCAACGCTACCGAGCCCGACAGGCGCGTGACGCGCAGGCGTTCGTCGATATGCCGGAGGTTGAGGCGCTCGGTGCGCAGGGTCATATCCACCTTGCCGTCATCCAGCTGGCCATTGCCGGTAATGCTGCCCGCCGCCTGCTGCCCATTGCCCAGCACGGCGCGCAAATCGCGGAAGCTGATTTTCTGCGCCTGGCGGTCGAAGAGCAGGGACAGGCTGGACAGCGGTATGCGGTCGCGATTCAGCTGGCCGGCATCGGCATTCTTCACGCTGAGCGTGCCGGCGCCATCGGCTTGCGCCTGCAGGTCGATATCCAGTTTGGTCAGCGGCAAATCGGCGCTGAAGTCGGTCAGGTTCAGCGCACGGATAGCGAGATTGGCTTCGCCCAGCATCTGCTCCGAAAACGGGCGCAGTTGCACATGACCCTTGACCTGCGTGCGGTTGATGGCAAGATCGGCACGCGCCATCAATTCCTCCAGCGAGCCTTCCAGGGTCAGGTCTCCCTGTGCGCCTATCGCCTGCTGTTCCAGGCGGCCCTGAGCATTGCTGCTGAAGCGGGCTTCGATGGGATAGGGTTTGGTGGCCGACAGGCTGGCCTTGCCTTGCAGCGCGGCTTTTGCCTGACCGGCATTCTGCGCGGATTGAAGATTGAAGCTGTCGAGGTTGAAGACGTAATGCTTGCCGTCGAAATGCAGATTGAAGCCGAGATCGTTCAATTCCACGAGCGTGGCATCGGCATTGCCGACCTCGCCGCTGTCCACGGACACGCTGTCGATCTGCAACTGCAGGAGCGAGCTTATGCTGTCGGGCAGGCGTGCCGGCTCTTCTTCCTGTTTCTGCTCCTTCAGCAGGACGGCGAGATGCTGTACCCGCAACTGCTGCACATGCAGGCGGCGCTGCAGCAGTTCGGCAGGACGCCAGGAAAGATCGACTTCCGACAAGGTGATGGTCTGTCCCGGATTGTCAATCACCAGGCTTTCCATCGTGACCCGGTCGGACAAGCGTCCCGCTACGCCTTGCGCTTGTATGCTGCCGCCGGTCAGGGAGGAAACGGCGGAAAAGACCGCCCGTGTGCCGCTTGCGGTGCCCAGCGTCCAGAATAGCAGCATGCCGGTCAGCAGCAGAACGGCGAGCAGAATCAGGCCCGCTATCTTCAGGCGGGAGCGGGAGGAAGGGGGCTTGCGCTGCGTATCAGAAGCCATAGCCGATGGAGAAGTGTAGGCGCCAGTCGCCCGATTCATGGGCTCGCGCGACGTCCAGGTTGAAGGGGCCTATCGGGCTGCGCCAGCGCACACCCACGCCGCTGCCGTGCTGAAAATGGAAGTCGCTCCAGGAGTCGGCGGCATCGCCGGCATCGGTGAAGGCTGCGACGCCCCAGGCCGGCGTCACATGATAAATCAGCTCTGCGCTGGCGACGCCCAGCACGGTGCCGCCGACGATGGCGCCGCTTTCTTCCACACCCAGCGTATTGAAGGCATAACCGCGCACGCTCTGGTCGCCGCCGGTGCGAAACAGCAGGTCGGACGGCACGGTGTCGCGATTGGCGCCCGATACTTGGCCGATCTGTGCCCGCAGCACGCCGGTCCAGCGCCGCGCCACCGGAATGAACCAGTTGGTCTGTCCCAGCACGCGCACGATGTGGTCTTCGTTGACGATCCCGGCCGGACCGACGCCGAGCTCGATGGAACTCACATTGCCGCGCCGCGGCGCCAGCGCATTGTCGACGCGTCGCCGCAGGTAGGAATAATTCAGCAGCAAGGCTTCGCGGTTATTGCGCACCGTTTCGCCTATGCTCTGCCGGTCGGAGTAATACATCAGGCTCCAGGATTGCTCGCTGCGCGTGAGCTGGCGGTTCAGCCGCGCGCCGGCGCGCAGCCGGTCGGTAGTCTCGCCCGTGATTTCGCGGCGCTCGTAGTTGATGGCGACACTTGGCGTCCAGCCGATTTCCAGCGGCTGGAAAAACAGTTCGCTGCCGGCCGAGCGCGTATTGCGGTCCAGCAGCACGTCGGATTCCAGGCGCCAGTTGCGCTGCTGGAAATTGCGATTCAGCCAGCGTGCCTGCAGGCGCGGCCCGCTATCGGTGGAAAAGCCTATGCCCAGCGACAGTTGCTTCTGTTCATACTCGTTGACCGTGACATGGATCGGCACCTGCTCGGGATGAGCGGGATCGGGCTCGATGGTGGCGAAGACGGAGCGGAAATAACCGGTGTCCTGCAGCCGCGCCTGCAACTCGTTGAGCTTGTCCTGCGAAAAAGGCTCGCCCGGCCGGATCGGGTTGAGGGTGTCGATGACGGTGCGTGAATAACGTTCCAGGCCGTCTATCTGCAATTCGCCGAAAGTGAAACGCGGCCCGGAATCCAGGTCCACCGTCA
Organism: Pseudomonadota bacterium; assembly: GCA_023422955.1. Classification (GTDB taxonomy): domain Bacteria; phylum Pseudomonadota; class Gammaproteobacteria; order Burkholderiales; family Burkholderiaceae_D; genus JAEZLB01. The sequence continues at coordinate 20,251 of JAFAGG010000043.1, forward strand.
GTGCTGCGGTGTTTCGCTCGGGATCGACGCGCGCTTCGCTGGCGGCAATGCGGGCGGCCGGATAATCGCGCACCAGTAGCCGCGCCAGCAGCGCGGTCTTGGCGCTGCTCCAGCCATCCTGGCGAAAGGCTTCGCCGACCGGCAATTCCCAGGTGCGGCGCATCAGGTTCATGCGCCGTTCATGATCCGCTTCCTCGGCGATAGGACCGCGGAAATGGATGGTGACGCGTTCCACCACGGTCAGCGGTCCCGGCGTGATTTGAAAGCGTGCGATCCAGCGGCCGTCCTGCTGCTCCAGGCTGCGCTCCACGTCGGGAGAGAAGTGGCCTTCGGTCGCCAGCAACTGCCGCACCTGGTCCGGCGTGATGTCGACCAGTCGCTGCAATTCCGGCAGCGTGACTTCTTCATTGTCGGCATGGCGCTGGATCTGCAGATGCTGGTTCAGCAGGTCGGTCAGGTCACCTGCGCCCTGGATATCGACTTCATAACCGTTCAGCGTCTGTGCGTGGACGACGGGCAGGAAAAACAGGGTGGACAGGCATAGCAGCCAGCACCCGAGCGACCTCAGAAAGTAGGGCGGCTTTCCGGAAAGGGATGAGCTCGCCCCCGAGGAATTCGACTGTCCACTACGCACCTAAGAGTTTCCTATGAGAATTGTCTGCCTATTATAGGCGCTTGCCTTTCTTCAGGATTGGGGGCGCGCAAAAGCTGGAGCAAGGCAAAGTGCGGAAGGTGACGCAGGCTTTTTCGCAAGCCGGATTTTGTATGCGCTTTGCTGAAGTTGCGACAAGCATGCGGCAGAAAGGGAGAACGAAAAGGGCGGCGGAGCAGTCCATCCCGAGAGTCGCTTCAGGCGGCCTTTGATAAATGGCCTTTGCCCGCGCTAACGCCGTCATGGCAGCGTGGATAAGGGCAGGTATGAATGAAAGCCGGAGATAAATGCTGGATTGCCTGATCATAGGCGGCGGACCGGCGGGTCTGATTGCCGCTACCTACCTCGCCCGTTTTCGCCGCGACGTGCTGGTCGTGGATGCTGGTTCCAGCCGGGCCAGCCTGATTCCCTTGTCCCATAACATGCCCGGTTTTCCCGACGGCATAGGCGGCGACGAACTGCTGATGCGATTGCGGGATCAGGCCACGCGTTACGGCGCGCGCCTGGCGCAGGGACGCATAGAGCATCTTGGCCGCAACGAAGCGGGCATTTTTACTGCCATGAATGGCCATGAGGCGATCCAGGCGAAAAACATATTGCTGGCGACGGGCGTGCTGGATATGGAACCGGCCCTGCCCAATCTGGCTGATGCGATAAGGCAGGGCTACATACGGCATTGTCCGATCTGCGACGGTTATGAAGTCATCGGTAAAAAGGTGGCGGTGATAGGGCAGGGCAAAACCTTGCTGCGCGAAGCGCTGTTCCTGCGCCATTACACCGACCAGCTCACGGTGCTGACCCTGGGAGAAAGCATCGCGCTGGACGACGACGATCATGATCTGCTTGAACGGCAGGGCATACGCGTTATCGACGAGCCGATTGAAGAGGTATATATCGAGCACGGAAAGATCGCGGCCTTGCGCGGGCATAGCGGAATGCGGCATCAGTTCGATACGCTGTATTCGGCCCTGGGCACCAAGGTGCGTTCCGAGTTGGCGCTGGCGCTGGGAGCGGACTGCGACGATCAGAGTTGCCTGGTGGTCGGCCAGGATCATGTGGAAACGTCGATTCCCGGCCTGTATGCCGCCGGCGATGTGGTGAGCGGACTGAACCAGATCAGCGTGGCGGCCGGCCAGGCGGCGATTGCGGCGACCGCGATCCACAATCGCCTGCGTGCCGCTGAAGGAATGACACAGCGCTAGGGTGCCGTCGCCCGCTGCCGCGCAATTTGCTATCATGCGCACACGCTGCTGCCACGGCAGCGCTCTTCCTCTTGCCCCCTGATTCCCACTCCCATGGATGCCAAACACGAGATTCGCCCCGGCCAGTCGATAGAACTGCTCAAGGAATTGCATATCCTGACGCGCGACGGAAAGCTGAATCAGGATAGCCGGCGCAAGCTCAAGCAGGTCTATCATCTGTACCAGTTCATCGAGCCGCTGATGCAGGAAGTGCTGAAGGAACAGCCGAATGTGCAGCTGGTGGACCATGGCGCCGGCAAGTCCTATCTCGGCTTCATCCTGTATGACCTGTTCTTCAAGCAGCTGAACAATGGCTCGCATATCTACGGCATAGAAACGCGCGACGAGCTGGTGCAGCGCTCGGAAGCGCTGGCGAAAAAGCTGGATTTCCCCGGCATGTCCTTCCTGAACCTGTCGGTCGCGGAGTCCATCGACTCGGATCGCCTGCCGCCGCGCATCGATGTCGTGACGGCACTGCACGCCTGCAATACCGCGACCGACGATGCGATACGCTTTGCCTTGAGCCATCACTCGCGTTTTGTCGTGCTGGTGCCCTGCTGCCAGGCTGAAGTCGCCGCGGTATTGAAAAAAAACAAGGGCAAGTCGCTGGGCCGCGATGCCCTGACCGAAATCTGGCGCCATCCCATCCATACCCGCGAATTCGGCAGCCAGATCACCAACGTGCTGCGTTGCCTGCAGCTGGAGGCGCACGGTTATCAGGTAACGGTGACGGAACTGGTAGGGTGGGAGCATTCCATGAAGAATGAATTGATCGTCGCCAGCTACAAGGACCTGCCCCGCCGCCGTCCCACGGAACGCCTGCAGGAGGTCCTTGCCACGCTGGGTCTGGAAGAAATGCAGGACCGCTTCTTCACGCCGGCCTGATTTCGTCGCAACCCGCTTCCACCAACGTTTTTCCCTCTTGGTTTGCGGTTTTTTGCCCGCTGGACCGGGAAAGTTTTCGCTATATCAAAGTGTATGTGATGTAGGACACTGTCCTACACGAAAATAGGTCATGCACCTATCCTAAAGCCCCTGGTTTTTTGAGAGCATCCTTTCACACAAGCATTGCACGTCTTCTAACAGAGCGTGCAGCGCAAAAAATATTGAACCTTTTCTGCCTTCTGGCCAATATTGACAATTGAGGATGAACACCATGGGAATTACTGACTTCGGCTCGCCTAACCCGACCCAAAACCATTTGCTGGCTGCCTTGCCGGAGGCTGATTTGCAGCGCCTGCTGCCGCAGCTTGAGCTGGTGCCCATGAAGCTGGGCGATGTCATCTACGATGCCAGCCGTCCGATGCAGCATGTTTACTTCCCCACTAATAGCATCGTCTCGCTGCTTTCCGTTACCAAGAGCGGCGCCACCACCGAAACGGCGATAGTCGGCAATGAAGGCATGGTGGGCGTCGGCATCGTGATGGGTGATGAAATCACTCCCAGCCCGACCCTGGTGAGAAGTTCCGGTTATGCGTACCGGGTGCGCGATAGCGTGATCAAGAACGAGTTCAAGCATTGCGAAAGCATGCAATCCACGCTGCTGCGCTACACCCGTGCGCTGTTGTCGCAGATGGCGCAGAACGCCGCCTGCAACCGCCATCATTCCATCGAACAGCAATTGTGCCGCTGCCTGCTGTCCAGCCTGGATCGCCTGCAGACCAACGAGCTGTCGATGACGCAGGAATTCATTGCCGGCCTGCTGGGGGTGCGCCGCGAGAGCGTGACGGAGGCTGCGCGAAAGTTGCAAGGCGCCGGCCTGATTCAATACAGCCGCGGCCACATTACCGTCATTAACCGTGCCGGCCTGGAAGCCTCGGTCTGCGAATGCTATTCGGTCACGAAAAAAGCTTTCGATACGATTCGTGTCGATCGTATTGCAGCATGAGGGATGCAGGAAAGGGTGCAGGGAAGGGTGCAGGGAAGGGTGCAGGGAAGGGTGAGCAGGGTTGCGCTCGCTGACGTAGCGATAAAAGCCGGGGTTCGGTTCAGCCGCCCCGGCTTTTATTTTTCCTGCTGGAAGGCGGTGACGCGCTGTTGCAGCGAAAGCGGCAGGGTCTGCATCGCGACAAAGATCTCCCGCAAAAACAGCACGAAGCTGGCGATCAGCGTCATCATGCTGGCCACGAATACCAGGGCAATGAACTGGTCCAGCGCCAGGTCGAATACGTCGGAGACAAACAGCGCGGCAATCACGACGCCGGTCAGCAGTGCGCAGCAGGTGCTCAGCGTGATCGCATGATGAATCAGCTGCATGCGTTTTAACTGGTACCTGAGTTCCAGCTGGTTCTTGGCCAGCGCGTCGCCGCTTTCCGGATTCATCAGCCGGTCTTCCAGCACCCGCGAGCGGGAAGTGATGCGTCCCAGCCTTTCCACCAGCACGCGCATCTGCGTGCCTATGCCCACCAGCAGAAAGGCAGGTGTGATCGACAGGTAGATGATGTTGCTGATGTCGGCTAGTTCGTTGGTCATGATCTTGCTTTTGCTTTTGTTCGTACTCGTCGTACGCATCGTACTCGCATCGTACTCAGGGGCCGCCTCAAGCGACGCTGCAGGCGTGACCGCAAGTCTACACTGCCTGCGCCTCTGGTGGCAGCCTCGCCCGGCTCGCCTGTGGCACAATGCCGTCACGAAACAACAGGAAAACGGCGGCCGTTGAAGGAACAATGCAGCGGCCAGGCGAGAAGCTCATGGCGTGGTTTGTCTATCTGATCGAATGCACTAACGGCAGTATTTATACCGGCATCACCGTGGATGTCGAGGCCCGCTATGCGGCGCATGCCAGCGGCAAGGGCGCCCGCTATACCCGATCTCATCCGCCGCAACGCTTGCTGGCGGCGGTGGAATATCCGGACCGTTCTTCCGCATCCAAGGCCGAATATCGGATCAAGCAGTGGCCGGCGGAAGAAAAGCGCCGCTTCTGCCTGTCGCCGGTGCGATTGTGAGTGTGGCAGTTTTAAACTGAAAGATCATTTCATGAACAAGCCTTTTTCTCCCGCCTCCGAGCGCAATCGGGAACCGATTCTGACCCTACTGCGCGAGGCTTTTGCCGCCGGCACCCGGGTGCTGGAAATAGGCAGCGGCACCGGCCAGCATGCCGTGCACTTTGGCGCTGCGTTGCCGCACCTGGTCTGGCAGACCAGCGATAGAACGGAGAATCACCCCGCTATCCAGTCCTGGCTGGATGAGGCCGGATTGCCGAATGTGCATTCGCCCCTGGTACTCGATGTCGCCGCTTCGCCCTGGCCGGAACCAGGTTTCGATGGCGTCTTCAGCGCGAACACCTGCCACATCATGAGCTGGCCTGAAGTGGAGGCCATGTTTGCAGGCATAGGCAAAGTGCTGGAGCAGGGCGGTGTGCTGTGCATCTACGGGCCCTTCAATTATCAGGGCGCTTTCACCAGCGCCAGCAATGCGCAATTCGATGCATCCTTGCGCGCGCAGGCGCCGCACATGGGCATACGGGATGCGGAAGCCGTGGATGCATTGGCCAGTCAGCACAATCTTCTGCTGCAGGCCGATCATGCGATGCCGGCCAACAACCGCCTGCGGGTATGGAAAAAGCAGTAAGCCCGTGAAAGAGCGGTAGCGGTTGCCGCTTGCTGTTTTCGGCAATCTATCTCTTTCAGACATTCTCGTCAGCACGTTCCCTATCCAGCCGCTAAGGACAGTAAGCGGCAAACCCTCTCCTTAAAATATTTCGGCTGCCTATTCTTTGGGCAGTCGAAATATCGTCCTTATGCTTGCACGAACAATAAAATGTTGGCGCAAGTGCTTATCGCTTTCCCAAAATTTCTTCCAAAAATTATTTTCCCTTCAAGTCTTTCTTCAAAAAATTTCCTCAAATCACCGAATAAGGATTGATCCCCGGAAAATCGGTGTTTAGAATGGGAAACGTTGCTCAGCGTCAAAACAAGAACAAGATCGGATGCTGCGATGTTTCTCATGGACTTTCCTTTCTTTAAGGAATTTCTTTACAGGAAGTCGCCTCCCGCAGACACACATGCAACGCCTTTTAACCGTTGAGTTCAATCGGGCAATTTCTTTAACTGAAGAAATAAAAGCCAGCCCGTGCGGACCCTTCACCGTGAGAAAGACGAGCAGTGATGTCCTTATTTCCTATCGTGGCTGGTTTATCCCGCCCTTCCTTTTCCTTCAAGAATGCATGCCGCCAGCTGGCGGTCGGTTTGAGCCTGGCGGCCTGCTTTTCCGCAGCGCAGTCGCAAAACCTGGATCCGACTTTGAACGAGCAGGTGGTGATGGTCCCGGTGCAGGCCGACCAGAAGCAGATTGAACTCGAAACCACGCTGTTCACCCCGCCCGGCAACGGCCCGTTCCCGCTGGTGATCATGAATCACGGCAAGGAGCGCGGCGAAACTTCCAACCAGAAGCGCGACCGCTTCCTGTCCCTGAGCCGCGAATTCGTCAAGCGCGGTTATGCGGTGGTGGTACCGATGCGCGAAGGCTTCGGCAAGTCCGGCGGCAAGTACGTGGAAATCAATTGCGACATGACCAGCAACGGCAATATCCAGGCCGATTCGCTGCAAGGCACGCTGGAATATTTCTCGCGCCAGAGTTGGGTGGACAAGGATCGCATCATCGTGGCCGGTCAATCCTACGGCGGCCTGGCGACCATGGCCTTCGGCACGCGCGGCTTCCCCGGCGTGAAGGGCTTGATCAATTTTGCCGGCGGCCTGAAGTATCACGGCGGCACCTGCCAATGGGAGAATTCGCTGGAGCTGGCATTCGCCCAGTTCGGCGCCCAGACCCAGGTGCCCAGCTTGTGGTTCTACGGCGAGAACGACAGCCACTTCGCGCATCCGCTGGCCAATCGCCTGCACCAGGCTTACACCGGCAACGGCGGCCTGGCCAAGCTGGTCGCTTTCGGCGCTTTCAAGCGCGATGCGCACGGCCTGGTCGGCAGCCGCGACGGCGTTTCCATCTGGTGGCCGGAAACCGAAGCTTTCCTGCGCCAGATCGGCATGCCCACCGAAGTGACGGTGGCATTGGATGAGCCGCAGCGTATGCCGCGCACTGACTATGCTGCGATCGACAATATCGAAGCCATACCTCACGTGCGCCAGAATGGCCGCGACGCCTACCGCACTTTCCTGACCAAGTCCCAGCCGCGCGCCTTCGCCGTCGGTTCCAACGGCGCGTGGAGCTGGGCCGAAGAGGGTGACGATCCTGCTGCCCGCGCACTGGAATCCTGCCAGCGCGATGCCGGCCAGGCTTGCCAGTTGTATGCGGTGGATGATTATGTGGTCTGGTCCGAGCAGCCGGTGATGGCATCGACCGAATCGGGAACGGCAGGCCGGTGAGAACCGCGCCGGCAAGATGAGGCGGCAATGATCCGCGCAATAAAAAAGCCAGTGCTGATGCACTGGCTTTTTTGTTTCTGCCAAGCCGACGCGGTTGGCGCCGGCTTCAGGGCTTCATTATGCGAATTGCTTAAGCAAAGTTCTTCGCAACGAAATCCCAGTTTACGACATTCCAGAATGCTTCCACGAACTTGGGACGCGCATTGCGGTAGTCGATGTAGTAAGCATGCTCCCACACGTCGCAGGTCAGCAGTGGCTTGTCGGACGTGGTCAGCGGGGTGGCGGCGTTCGAGGTATTCACGATATCCACGGAACCGTCGGCTTTCTTGACCAGCCAGGTCCAGCCGGAACCGAAGTTGCCGACGCAGGACTTGGTGAATTCTTCCTTGAACTTGTCGAAGGAACCCCATTTCTGGTTGATCGCATCAGCCACGGCACCGGTCGGTGCGCCGCCGGCGTTCGGTGCCATGCAGTTCCAGAAGAAGGTGTGGTTCCAGACCTGAGCGGAGTTGTTGAAAACGCCGCCGGAGGATTTCTTGATGATCTCTTCCAGGGACAGGTTTTCGAACTCGGTGCCCTTGATCAGGTTGTTCAGGTTGGTGACGTAAGCCTGGTGGTGTTTACCGTAGTGGAATTCCAGGGTCTCTGCCGAAATATGCGGTTGCAGTGCGTCCTTGGCATAAGGCAGGGGAGGCAGCGTATGTTCCATGATTAGTCCTTTCTCTCTTTTTTGATATAAACCGCTAGTAATTTCCAAGTCTGTGGAAGAGTCTGTGGATGACTATGTTCCATAGATGACAATTTAGCGAAGCGCTAATTGTATGCCGGATGCGCCTTTCGTGCAGCTTGCATGTCGCGCTTCCTGCATGAGCCAGCTCAAGCTCGGCCATCGGTTTGCCTGGCCCGGCCGAGGTCAATCCAGCGTCGGCTGGACGCTGGCCACGCCTATGGTGGCGCTGCCTTCAGCCAGTCGCAGCGTCAGGTTTTCGCGCGGTTTCAGGGCTTTGGGAGAGCGGATCACATTGCCCTTGGCATCGGTGACCAGCGCATAGCCGCGCTCCAGCGTGCGTTGCGGATTGAGCAATTCCAGCTGCGCCGACAGCGCGCCGACTTGCTGGCGCCGGCGCGACACGGTAATGCCCGCCTGGCAGTTCAGCCGATGGCCGTAATCGTGCAACTGCATGCGCAGCGCGCGGGTATTGGGACGGTAGCTGCCCAGCCGGTTATGCAAACGGCTGAGATTCAGGCGCGCCTGCGCCAGCGGCGTGCGGGTGGCATGCGCGAGTTCGGCCTGCAGGTTGCGCAGCTTCAGGCGCTGGTGCGCGATGTAGGTGGTCGGACTGACTAGGCGGCGCGCCATCCAGTCCAGGCTTTGCGCCGTTTCGGACAGGCGGCGCTGCATCGCGCGCGCCAGGTCGTCGGCATGCATTTCAAGTTCCGCCAGCCAGTCTGCGCGCGGCGTGACCGCCAGCTCGGCGGCCGCAGTCGGCGTGGGCGCGCGCAGATCGGCGGCAAAGTCGGCGATGGTGAAATCGGTTTCATGGCCGACGCCGCAAATCACCGGCATGCTGCAGGCGGCCATCGCGCGCGCCACCGCTTCATGATTGAAGGCCCACAAGTCCTCTATGCTGCCGCCGCCGCGGCATACCAGCAGCACTTCGCATTCGGCCCGTTCCGAAGCCGTGCTTATCATGCGGGCAAGCTTTTCACCCGCGCCTTCGCCCTGTACCGGCGTGGGATACAAAATTACCGACACATGCGGCGCGCGCCGCCGCAGCGTGGTCAGCACGTCGCGCAGCGCCGCTGCCTGCGGGCTGGTGACGATGCCCAGGGTCCTGGGAAAGGCGGGAAGAGGGCGCTTGGTGTCGGGATCGAACAGGCCTTCTTTCGCCAGCTTTTCTTTCAGCTGCAGGAAGGCTTCATACAGGTTGCCCACGCCGGCGCGGCGTATCGCTTCCACGTTGAGCTGATAATCGCCGCGCGGCGCATATAGCGTGACCAGCGCGCGCACCTCGACCTTGTCGCCTTCGCGCGGCGTGAAACCGGCATGCTGGGCCCGCCCCTTGAACATGACCGCCCGCACCTGGGCGGCTTCATCCTTGAGGGTGAAATACCAATGGCCGGAGGCGGCGCGGGTGAAATTGGAAATCTCGCCGGAAACCCAGGCCAGCGGAAAACTGCGTTCCAGAAGCCTTGCTACCGCTTGGTTTAACGCGGAGACCGGCAGCACAGCTGGCGTACTATCAGGGTTTTTCAAATCATCTTCAGATTTCATGCGGGTTTCCAAGGCTAATCTGTCCACAGTGCGCATCAGGCCTGCAAATTTTTGTAAGTAAATTTTTCATTTGACTGCTTGAATTGTAAGTGATTGATTTTAAAGAGAAATATTTTATTTGATATGGCTTAAATTCAAATAAAAACGCTTTTAAATCAAGTACTTCGCTTCCTTGTTCGCGGGTTGTTCACAAAGTTATCCACAGGCCTGAATCGTCCGGCAGCGCGCATGGCGCCTGAAAAGCGCTGATCAGGCAAGCGGTTTCAGCACTTTGCAGTCCAGCGTATGAATTGCGGCACAGTCGCAGTCAGGTCGCTATTTTGCGTCGTCTCTTGCTTGCTCACAAGCACTCAACACGCTACATTCTCCGTCCTGAAGTTCTGTTTCCTGCAGAGGAGTTGTCTTTGTTTGCGATTATTCAAGCCGCCGGCTGGCCGATCTGGTTCCTGCTGGTCATGTCCGTCGTAGCCCTTACCCTGATCATCGAACGTTCGCTGGCTTTGCGGCGCAAGCGCATCCTTCCTCCCAATCTGCTGCAGGAAGTCGTGAATGTCTACAAGTCCGGCAAGGCCAAGCCGGAAGTGATCGCCAACCTGGCCGACAATTCCCCGCTGGGCAAGGTGCTGGCCGCCGGCCTGCGCAATGCCGACGCGCCGCGCGAAGTGATGAAGGAATCCATCGAGGAAGCCGGCCGCAGCGCCGCTCACGACATGGAACGCTTCCTGACTTCGCTGGGCACGATCGCCACGCTGGCGCCGCTGATGGGCCTGTTCGGCACCATCGTCGGCATGATAGAGATTTTCGGTTCGCAAAATGGCAGTGGCGCCAACCCGGCGCAACTGGCGCACGGCATCTCGGTGGCGCTGTACAACACCGGTTTCGGCTTGGCGATTGCGATGCCGGCGCTGCTGTTCTATCGCCATTTCCGCGCGCTGGTCGACAGCTTCGTGGTCGACATGGAGCAGCAGGCGGTGCGCTTCGTGGATAGCATCCACCATTTGCGCAAGAAAGCCGCTTAAGGTCGGGAAGAAGGCAAGCCATGAATTTTCGCAAGGGTCTGCGCCGGGAAGAGCCGGAAATCAACCTGATCGCTTTCATCGACATCCTGCTGGTGATCCTGATCTTCCTGATGGTGACCACGACTTACAGCCGTTCGACCGCGCTGGACGTGACGCTGCCGACGGCCGATGCCAATAAGGCAGTGGAGCGGCCGGCGGAAATCCACGTGGTGGTCGATGCACAGGGCCGTTATGCCATCGATAACCAGCAAGTTCCCTATCGCGATGTAGCCGGCCTGGCCAACGATCTGCAGCGCGCCGCCGCAGGCAAGGGCGGCGAACGTGGACCGATCATCGTGATCAGCGCCGATGCGCTGGCGGCGCACCAGTCTGTCATCAATGTGATGGAAGCGGCGCGCATAGCGGGAATGGCGCAGCTGACGTTCGCAGCGCAAGCGTCCTCCACCGGCCGCCGTTAAAATTTTCCTTGGCCGCCGCCTGTCAAAGCCGGGCTCGCGGCTTTGTTTCAGTCCGCCTTGTTCAGCCGTATTAGTCCGTATTAAAGAAACTTGCCCTTGCCGTCTTCACCTTCTCAACTGGAAACCACGCTGACCCGCAACTGGATGCGGCGCGGCCTGCTGGCCTGGTGCCTGCTGCCGCTGGCCGGGCTGTTCGGCGTGCTGGCCGCGTTGCGGCGCTGCCTGTACCGGCTGGGATGGATGAAAGTGGCACGCCTGCCGGTGCCGGTGATCGTGGTCGGCAACCTGTTCGTGGGCGGTACCGGCAAGACGCCGATGGTGATTTTTCTGGTCGAAGCGCTGCGCGCCGCCGGCTTTCAGCCGGGCGTGATTTCGCGCGGCTACGGCAGCAAGGAAAGCGCGCCGCAGGCGGTCACGTCCGCCTCTTCGCCTCAGGATGTCGGCGACGAACCTTTGCTGATTGCGCAGCGCACCGCTTGCCCGGTAATGGTGGGGCGTAACCGGGTGGCAACCGCGCAGGCCTTGCTGGCGCAGTATCCGCAAGTGAATGTGATTCTGTCGGACGACGGCTTGCAGCATTACGCGCTGGGCCGCGATATTGAAATCGTGCTGTTCGATGCGCGCGGCGGCGGCAATGGCTGGCTGCTGCCGGCCGGGCCCTTGCGCGAACCGCTGTCGCGGCCGCGCGATTTCACCGTGATCAATGGCGGAAAGGCCGCTGGCCTGGACGGCGACACGATTGCGATGCAATTGGTAGGCGAGAGCGCCTATCCGCTGAATGCACCTTCCCGCCCGCGCCCGCTGGCCGATTTCATGCAGCAGAACGGTCAGGCCCCCAAATTGCTGGCCGCTGCCGGCATCGGCAATCCGGCGCGCTTTTTCGGCATGCTGCAAACCGCCGGCCTGAAGATTGACACCCTACCGCTGCCGGATCATTACGACTATGCCGACCATCCTTTCGCAGCTGTTCAGGCCGATATTATTCTGATCACCGAGAAGGATGCAGTAAAATGTCGCAACATTGAAGCCTTGAGAAACGATCCGCGCCTGTGGGTGGTGCCGGTCACCGCGCAAGTCGATGCGGCTTTGCCAGAAAGAATTGTGGAGAAATTACGTGGATACCCGACTGCTTGATATCTTGGTTTGTCCTGTCTGCAAGGGCCCGCTGCAATACGACAAAAAAGCGCAGGAACTGATTTGCAAGGCTGACAAGCTGGCTTACCCGATACGCGACGGCATTCCCATCATGTGGGCCGAAGAAGCGCGCGAACTCGGTATCGATCCGGTAACGACAACGCCGCCCAGCCTGTAAGCAAAGCGGCGCACAGGTTGCGCTGCAATTCTTCTTGTCTCAAGGTGCCTTGCACCTTGTTTGCATTCTTTTTCTGCATCCCTCGGAATCCTGAAGCATGTCCTTTACCGTCATCATTCCTGCGCGCCTGGCTTCCACGCGCCTGCCGAACAAGCCGCTGGCCGACCTGGGCGGCAAGCCCATGGTGGTGCGCGTGGCTGAACAGGCGATGAAAGCCGGCGCGGCGCAGGTGATCGTGGCAACCGATCATGCGGACATCCTGAATGCCTGCACCCGGCATGGCGTCGATGCGCGCATGACCCGCGCCGACCATCCTTCCGGCACCGACCGCATCGCGGAAGTGGCGGCGGCAGTGGGACTGGCGGACGATGCAGTGGTGGTGAACGTGCAGGGCGACGAGCCGCTGATCGATCCGGCGCTGATTGCTGCCACGGCTGCGCTGATTCGCGCCGATGTGCCGATGGCAACTGCGGCGCATGAACTGGATAATGTGGAAGAAGCCTTCAATCCCAACGTGGTGAAGGTGGTGCTGGACAAGGCCGGCAAGGCGCTTTATTTTTCGCGTGCGACCATTGCCTGGCACCGCGACGGCTTTGCGCAAACCCGGCAGGCGCTGCCGGCAGGTTATCGCCCCTTGCGGCATATCGGCCTGTACGCCTACACCAACGCTTTCCTGCAAGCCTATCCGCGCCTGCAGGTGTCGCCGCTGGAGCAGATCGAGGCCTTGGAACAATTGCGCGCGCTATGGCATGGTTATCCGATTGCCGTGCATGTCACCGACAGCATCCCGGCCGCCGGCATCGATACGCCGGAAGACCTGGAACGCGTGCGTAAGGTTTATGGGATGTAGCAAACCCCGGAACGCCGCAGGACTCGAATTGTGATGAATCTGTGGTAAGTTCCTTGCCATCCCCATGGCGGCGGTGCAGTGAAAAACCAGCCGCCGCGACGAAACGAATTTTCAAAACTAGACTAGGAAATCCTCATGCGATTGATTCTATTGGGGCCGCCCGGCGCCGGAAAAGGCACGCAGGCGAACTTCATCAAAGAAAAATTTAACATTCCCCAGATCTCGACCGGCGACATGCTGCGCGCCGCCGTCAAGGCCGGCACGCCGCTGGGCCTGGAAGCCAAGAAGGTGATGGATGCGGGTGGACTGGTTTCCGACGAGATCATCATCGGCCTGGTCACGGAACGCCTGAAGCAGCCGGATTGCGAAAACGGCTACCTGTTCGACGGCTTTCCGCGCACCATTCCGCAGGCGGAAGCGATGAAGGAAGCCGGCGTTGCCATCGACTATGTGCTGGAAATCGAAGTGCCGGACGAGGCCATCGTCGAGCGCATGGTGGGACGCCGCGTGCATGCCGCTTCCGGAAGAACTTATCACCTCAAATTCAATCCACCCAAGGTGGAAGGCAAGGATGATGCGACCGGGGAAGACTTGATACAGCGCGACGACGACAAGGAAGAAACCGTGACCAAGCGGCTGGAGGTGTATCACAGCCAGACCGAAGTGCTGGTCGAGTATTACAACCGTTGGGCGCAGACCGGACAAGCCGGCGCACCGCAGTATCGCAAGATATCGGGTGTCGGCCCGGTAGACGAAATACGCGAACGGGCATTTTCTGCCCTGGCGGAATAAAGAAAAAGAAAGCGGACCTTGTGTCCGCTTTTTTGTAGCTGTCGCAAACACGATGCAGCAAGCCCAGACTCACCGGGCGACGTAAGGATTTGCAGGACGCAGCAGACGTCAATGACGAATCGGATTGTTCATCCTGATTGGTCTTTGCGTGAACAGATGTGCGTTGTCAAAACTTGGTCGTAACAATGAGGAGGAGTCGATATGGCAGCAGCTCTGTGGTTTGCAGTGGCGTGCGGCGTCATTGCCGTGCTCTATGGCTTGATTACTCGAAGCTGGATCCTGAAGCAGGATGCCGGCAATCCCCGCATGCAGGAAATCTCCGCTGCCATCCAGCAGGGCGCGGCGGCTTATCTGGCGCGCCAGTACCGCACCATCGCGATGGTCGGCGTGGTGCTGCTGATCGTGATTGCGCTTCTCCCCGGACTGGGCATATCGACCGCGATCGGTTTTCTGATCGGTGCGGTGCTGTCCGGCGCCTGCGGCTTCATCGGCATGAATGTATCGGTGCGCGCCAATGTACGCACCGCGCAGGCCGCACATGTGGGCATGAACGAGGCGCTGAACGTGGCATTCAAGGGCGGCGCGATTACCGGCATGCTGGTGGTGGGCCTGGGTTTGCTGGGTGTGAGCCTGTTTTACTGGGTATTGCAGGCGAACGCGCCGCAGGGCGCAAGCGATGGTGCTGCGCTGCATGACATCCTGAAACCCCTGATCGGACTGGCATTCGGCGCTTCGCTGATTTCCATCTTCGCGCGCCTGGGCGGCGGTATCTTCACCAAGGGCGCCGATGTCGGCGCCGACCTGGTGGGCAAGGTGGAAGCGGGCATACCCGAAGACGATCCGCGCAACCCGGCCGTGATCGCGGATAACGTGGGCGACAATGTCGGCGACTGCGCCGGTATGGCGGCCGACCTGTTCGAAACCTATGTGGTCACGCTGATTGCCACCATGCTGCTGGGCGCGCTGATGATTACCGAAGCACGCACTGAAGCCACGCTGTACCCACTGCTGCTGGGCGGCGTATCCATCCTTGCCTCCATCGTCGGCGCCTCGCTGGTCAAGGCCAAGCCGGGCAAGAAGATCATGTCGGCCTTGTACACGGGCCTGTGGTGGGCGGCCGGCCTGTCATTGATAGGCTTTGCCATCGTGACCTGGATCATCCTGCCCGAACCCATGCGCATTCCCATGATGGGTTCGGCCATCGTCGGCATCGCGCTGACCGCGCTCATGGTCTACATCACCGAGTATTACACCGGCACCGACTTCAAGCCGGTGCAGCATGTGGCGCAGGCGTCTACTACCGGGCATGGCACCAACATCATCGCCGGGCTGGGCGTGTCGATGCGTTCCACCGCGTGGCCGGTGCTGGCGGTGTGCCTGGCGATTTTCCTGTCGTACTGGATGGGCGGCTTGTATGGCGTGGCGATTGCTGCAACCGCGATGCTGTCGATGGCCGGCATCGTGGTCGCGCTCGATGCCTACGGCCCGATTACCGATAATGCCGGCGGCATTGCGGAAATGGCCGGCATGCCGGAATCGGTGCGCGCGATTACCGATCCGCTGGACGCGGTAGGCAATACCACCAAGGCCGTGACCAAGGGATATGCGATCGGCTCGGCGGGCCTGGCCGCGCTGGTGCTGTTTGCCGACTACACGCATGCGCTGGAAGCGCGCAACATGGCGACGGCGTTCGACCTGTCGAATCCGCGCGTGATCATTGGCCTGTTCATAGGCGGGCTGATACCGTATCTGTTCGGTGCGATGGCGATGGAGGCGGTCGGTCGTGCGGCCGGTGCGGTGGTGGTGGAAGTGCGGCGTCAGTTCCGTGATATCAAGGGCATCATGGATGGCAGCGGCAAGCCGGAATACGACAAGGCTGTCGATATGCTGACCACGGCGGCCATCAAGGAAATGGTCGTGCCTTCGCTGCTGCCGGTCATCGTGCCCATCCTGGTCGGCCTGATCCTGGGACCGGCGGCACTGGGCGGCGTGCTGATGGGTGCGATCGTGACCGGCATCTTCGTCGCGATTTCCATGACCACCGGCGGCGGTGCCTGGGACAATGCCAAGAAATATATCGAAGAGGGACATCACGGCGGCAAGGGATCGGATGCGCACAAGGCCGCCGTGACCGGCGACACGGTGGGCGATCCTTACAAGGACACGGCCGGTCCGGCGATCAATCCGCTGATCAAGATCATCAATATCGTTGCGTTGCTGATCGTGCCCATGCTGCCTGCCGTTACAGGCTAAGCTTGCGCACTGCCATCAGGAGATCGAGAGGAAGGATGAGTCCTTCCTCTTTTCATTTTCATTGCAAGCTTTCGCCTTAAGCAGCAGGCAACAAGGCGAGTCTCGATGCCGGGCAATGCGGCTCAGGCTGCGAAGCGCGGCGTCTGATTCGCCTGTGCAAGCAGGGTCACATCATCTTGCATCTGTCCACTATTAATGTTTTTGAAATTGATGTTTCCAAAAAACGGTGTGATGAAATGCCAAACTGGTGTTAAATCCTGCTGGTGCTCATTCACGTTTCAGGAAGTTGCATGCAAAAGAACAATTTCATGACAGCGCAAGGCCAGCGCAATTTTGCCGGTCCATCTTCATGGAAGGCGCGTTTTCCTGCGCTTGCACTCATAGCCGCTCTGGGTTTGCTGGCATCCTGCGCCACCCCACCGCCGCCTTCTTCCCCTGCTGTTGCCGAATCGCCGGCAGTGCCGGGCGGTTTGCCGCCTGCTCCGGAAGCGCCGAGCGGCTATGAAGAAAAGCCTGTCGTCCAGGCCAAGCGGTACATGGTGGTTGCGGCACATCCGCTCGCCGTGGAGGCCGGCAATCGCATGCTGGAAGCCGGCGGTGCCGCCATCGATGCGGCGATTGCAGTACAGATGGTGCTGACGCTGGTCGAACCGCAGTCGTCGGGCATAGGCGGCGGCGCTTTCATGCTGCACTTCGACGGCACGGAAGTGCGGGCCTACGATGGCAGGGAAACCGCGCCGGCTGCGGCGAATGTTTCTTTGTTTCTCGATGAGCAGGGAAAGCCGCTGCCTTTTTTTGAGGCAGTCGTGGGAGGTCGCTCGGTCGGAGTGCCTGGCGTCTTGCGCATGCTGGAGTTGGCACATCGGCGTTACGGCCAGTTGCCTTGGGCCGAATTGTTCGAGCCCGCCATACGCTTGGCGGAAGAAGGTTTTTCTGTCACGCCTCGCCTGGCGACCTTGCTGCAATCCGAGCAGCACTTGAAGAAGGATCCGGCCGCCGCCGCCTATTTCTATGACGAACAAGGCAATCCCCGGCCCGTCGGCCATCGCCTGGCGAATCCTGCGCTGGCGCACGTGCTGCGCGAGATAGCCTCGCAGGGCGCACGCGCTTTCTATGAAGGGCCGATTGCGCGCGATATCGTCTACAAGGTCAGGCGCCACACTGCTGCTCCCGGTTTGCTGACCGAGAGGGACATGCTGAATTACCGCGCCGTCACCAGGAAGCCGGTTTGCTCCGACTACCGGCAATGGACGGTATGCGGCATGCCGCCGCCTTCATCCGGCGGCATCGCGATTGCGCAGATGCTTGGCATCCTGTCGCATACCGGCATACAAAAGCATCCGCCACGCCAGAATGGATTGCAGGCCGAGGCGGTGCACCTGTTTTCGGAAGCGGGGCGCCTGGCTTACGCAGACCGGGACCGTTATGTCGCCGACACCGATTTCGTGGCTT
Organism: Pseudomonadota bacterium; assembly: GCA_023422955.1. Taxonomy (GTDB): domain Bacteria; phylum Pseudomonadota; class Gammaproteobacteria; order Burkholderiales; family Burkholderiaceae_D; genus JAEZLB01. Next base: position 37,876 of record JAFAGG010000043.1, read on the forward strand.
TGCCCGGCGGCAGTGTCCAGCCGCTGATAGACCGGAAATACCTGGCATGGCGCGCTGGCCAGATCGGTCCGCAATCCATAGGCAAGGCTAGCGCCGGTTATCCGCTGGGCATAGAAATGGCGGCCGGCGACGATCGTTCGCTGGAACGTCCCTCCACATCGCATCTCTCGGTCGTGGACCGCTATGGCAATGCGCTGTCCATGACGACGTCCATTGAGGCGGCATTCGGCTCTCGCCAGATGGTGCATGGTTTTCTGCTCAATAATCAGATGACTGATTTTTCTTTCGCCGCCAGCGATGAGCATGGACCCATCGCCAACCGCATCGAAGGCGGCAAGCGGCCCCGCAGCGCCATGGCCCCCACGCTGGTGTTTGATAAGCGCAGCGGCGAGCTGGTCATGGCGATCGGTTCGCCCGGCGGTTCCGCCATCATCAACTATGTAGCCAAGGTGCTGGTCGCCACCCTGGACTGGGACTTGAACATTCAGCAGGCCATCAGCCTGCCCAATTTCGGCAGCCGTAACGGCCCTACCGAACTGGAGCAGGATCATGTATCTCCTGTGCTGATTCAAGAACTGGAAGCGAAGGGGCATACGGTGCGGGTCATGCCCCAGACTTCCGGTCTGCACGGCATCTTCCGGATTTCATCCGGCCTGGCTTCGGTGTGGTCGGGCGGTGCCGATCCGCGCCGTGAGGGTATCGCTCTGGGTCAGTAGCGTGGCCGCCACGTCGCCGGCCGATTTCGGCCGCGAGGCGCTTTTTCAAAGCAGTGTTGTCCTGTTACTCTCCTGAGATGGGAGTAAAACAATGAAAACAGGATTGATACTGACGGGAGGCGGTGCGCGCGCAGCCTATCAGGCTGGCGTACTGGAGGCGGTGTCTTCCCTGTTGCGCGAAGCCGGCTGGCCGGCGCAGAAAAATCCCTTCGATATCCTCTGCGGCACCTCGGCCGGCGCCTTGAATGCCACCATCCTCGCTTGCCGGGCCGATGACTTCAGCGAAGGCGTGGAAATCCTGCGGAATGTATGGAACGAGATCGAGGCCGCCCAGGTTTACCGGGTTGATCCGCTGGGCATCGTGAGCACGGGCAGTCGCTGGCTGTCGCAGCTTTCATTCGGCTGGCTGTCGCGCAAGTGGCACAATGCTCGCCCCAGTTCGCTGCTGGATAATACGCCGCTGGTAGACCAGTTGCATCGCCTGCTGGATCTGCCGCGCCTGGATGCGGCATTCGAAGGCGGCGCGCTGCATGCGCTGGCCGTCACCGCTTCTTCCTATACGCACGGTCATCACATCACCTTTTACCAGGCGGCAGAAGGCGCATTGCCCTGGCAGCGCAAGCAGCGTTTCGTCTGGCGGGATCAGATCGGGGTCCAGCACCTGCTGGCGTCGTCGGCGATTCCCATCATTTTTCCTGCGGTGCCCCTGTACTGCGACGGCCGGATCGAATATTGCGGCGATGGTGCAATGCGGCAGGTTGCGCCGATTTCGCCCGCCATTCACCTGGGCGCCGACAAGGTTTTCGTGATCGGTGCGGATCGCCTGGCGACCGGCGTTCAATCCGTGGAGGGCGGACTCATGGTTTATCCCACGCTCGCGCAGGTGGCCGGCCATGCAATGTCCAGCATTTTTCTCGACACGCTGGCCGCCGACATGGATAGGCTGGAAAGGATCAACAAGCTGGTCGCCGTGCTCACCCCGGAGCAACGCGCGCAAAGCGGTTTGCGGTCGATAGAGATGCTGGTGATTTCTCCGTCGGAGCCGCTGGAAGAAATCGCCACTCGCCATGTCGCCAGCCTGCCGCGCACCATACGCGCTCTTTTGAGTGGCATCGGCGCAACGGAAAGGCATGGCAGTGCCCTGGCATCTTATCTGCTATTTGAAGCCAGTTATGCCCGAGAGCTGATGTCCCTGGGGCAGCGCGATACCTTCCAGCGGCGTGAAGATGTGCTTGCCTTTTTTAACGCTGAACATAAAACAAGCCATCCGCTTCCCTTGCAGCAAATTGCTTAGGTTCTTTGGGGCCGGTGAGGGGCGGCAAGGGGACTTGCTTCCCTTTAGGCAACAAGCTAATCTATTTTGCCTCGAGTAATTTTGCAAAAAATGCAAGCGGATGATGCGGCAGCTGTCTGATGCAGGTTCAAGCCGACGTTTTTCATTTCCCCTTTTTCAATTTGCTGATTGCGTTCCGGACGCCGTGAATATTTACCAACTCAGCTCGCCTGCCATCCATGATCCTGCACCTTTCGAGATAGTGCAGGAACTGGCATTGCTGGAGCACGTGCCAGCCAATGTTGCGCAGTCGATAAGGGCTTTCCGGGTAGTGGCTCTGCAGGATGAAGCCAGGCGCATAGGCCATCATTTTCTTTACGTCCATTGTGCCAGCGCGGCGACGCGCCAGCAGGTGCTGACGTGCATTGCCGATGCCTTCCACTTGCCGCCTACCTTGTGCAAGACCGTGCAAGGCCTGGCAGCCTGCCTGACCCGGCAGATTTTCCAGGCAGGGGTTCAGTCGGGTTTTGTGGTGGTGCTGGAGCAGCTGCCCAATACGCCGCATTTTGATCGCGAGGCGCGCGAAACCTTGCTGGACGTATTTCGTGATGCTGCCGATTTCTGGGCTGGCAAAAAAGTCCCATTCCGCACGTTTTATTCCTTCAGCTGATTTCCCTTCCCGCACATTAGCTGCCGGGCGGCGCAAGTCTATCGGTTACAATGCGCGCCATGAAAAACATCGTGATCCTGATTTCCGGTCGCGGCAGCAATATGCAGGCTCTCGTTCGCGCCGCTCGCGAAGAAAATTGGCCGGCACGGATCCAGGCGGTGATCAGTAATCGCAGCGATGCAGCAGGTTTGGATTTTGCAAGGGAGCAGGGCATACCGGTGCAAGCGATATGTCACGGCGACTATGCGACGCGGGAAGCCTTCGATCTGGCCTTGCAGGAAGCGATCGATCAGTACGCGCCGGACTTGCTGGTGCTGGCCGGTTTCATGCGGATTCTGACGCCTGCGTTTATCGCGCATTACGCCGGTCGCATGCTGAACATACATCCGTCGTTATTGCCGAATTTCCCCGGGCTGCATACGCATCGTCGGGCACTCGAAGCGGGTGTCGCCCTGCATGGCGCTACCGTGCATTTTGTGACCAATGAACTCGATCACGGCCCCCAGGTCTTGCAGGCCGAGGTGCCGGTATTGCAGGGCGATACCGAAGAAAGCCTGGCACAGCGCGTGCTGGAACAGGAACACATCATTTATCCGCGCGCAGTGCGCTGGTTCATGGAAGGTCGGCTGGATGCACTGGCACGCGAAGCCGCCGCCTGTAATTAACAAAATGGCGGCGCATTGCCGCCGACTTCTTTTATCCGAAAGTTTTACATGAGAATGTCTCCCGTCGTGATCCATCATACCGAGCAAGTGCTGCGCGAAGTACTGCGCTTCATTGGCCCGGCTGATGTCAGCCTGTCCCGCTATTTTCGCGACAATCCCAAACTGGGTTCGCGCGAGCGTGGCCTGGTGGCCGAAGCGATCTATGCGATCTTGCGCAACAAGCTGGTCTATACCAATCTTGCGGAATCCGGGGTAGGACCAGCGATGCGGCGCATGGCGCTGATCGGTCTGGCCGATACGGCGGGCGTCGAAGCCATTGCCGGTCTGGAGGAGGAAGAGCGCGCGTGGTTGGCGCGGGTGCTTCTTATCGATCGCAATGCCATGTTGCCGCAACTGCGGGCGAACATGCCGAAATGGCTGTTCGACAAGCTGGTGGAAAAATACGGGCAAGACGAAGCGCTGGTACTGATCGATGCGCTTAATCAGCCCGCGCCGCTCGATCTGCGGGTGAATACGCTCAAGGCCAGCAGGGAGGATGTACTGGCCAGCTTGCAGGCTGCTCAAATTCAGGCTGCGCCGACTCCTTATTCTCCGCTGGGAGTTCGCCTGGCCGGTAAGCCTGCCTTGCAGCGCGTGCCCTTGTTTCTGGAAGGGGCGATCGAAGTGCAGGATGAGGGCAGCCAGTTGCTGTCCCTGTTGCTGGCGGCTCGGCGTGGGGAAATGGTGGTGGATTTCTGCGCGGGAGCCGGCGGCAAGACGCTGGCGCTGGGCGCGGCGATGCGCAATACCGGTCGGCTTTATGCGTTTGACGTATCGGAAAAGCGCCTGGCCAAGCTCAAGCCGCGTCTGGCCAGAAGCGGACTGTCCAACGTACATCCCACCGTGATTGCTCATGAAAACGATGCCAAGGTTAAACGGCTGGCGGGCAAGATAGATCGGGTATTGGTCGACGCACCTTGCACCGGCCTGGGAACCCTGCGCCGCAATCCCGACATGAAGTGGCGCCAGACGCCGGAAGCGGTCGCGGAAATGAATGTCAAGCAGAGCGCCATTCTCGCCAGCGCCTCGCGGCTGGTGAAGCCGGGCGGACGCCTGGTTTATGCGACCTGCAGCATACTCGATGAAGAAAACGAAGCCATCATCGCGTCTTTTCTGGCCGCTCATCCCGCTTTTGTGCTGGTACCGGCGGGAGAAATATTGGCTGAACACAAGGCACCGCTCGACATGCAAGACTATTTGAAACTCGCACCTCATCGGCATCAGACGGATGGATTCTTTGCTGCCGTGATGGAGCGTAAAAAAGCGGAATAGAGGAGGCTGTTGTTTACTGGCAACGGCTTGCGCAGCTGTTCATGCTGAGGATTCCAGCGGTGCGCAGAATCGTGAGGCAAGCAGGCGCTGGTAGCGTCAGGAACTGGAAATCGGCTTGCTGATCGAAGCGTGTGAGCGGCATTCAAAGCGATTAATTAATCGGCGGGACGCAAGCCGGAAAGCAGGAACACTAAATAGACGATGATGTTTATCATTGCTTCCCATCCAGAATACAGAGGTGCGCTTGTCCGAGCAGATTACTCGGGCTCCTCCTTCAGAAACAATTCCAGCCGCCAGAAAAAGAGAAAAACACGTACAATTCAATTTCATTTATCGATTGACCGATCCTTTTAATGGAAAGGATATCGATATAACAATGTTTTCTTAATCTGGAGCAAGAATGATTGCTAGCGAAGGGTTTAACACAATCCTCGACTTTCTCGCCAACGGCTTCACCCGAGCCAGCGCCTGGGAAATCCTTGCGTTCACGGCAGTGGTAACCCATATCACTATCGCAGGCGTTACTATTTATCTGCATCGTTGCCAGGCTCATCGTGCGTTGGATCTTCATCCTATCGCCAGCCATTTCTTCCGTTTCTGGTTGTGGATGACCACCGGTATGGTGACCAAGCAGTGGGCCGCCGTGCATCGCAAGCACCATGCAAAATGCGAAACCGAAGATGATCCGCACAGCCCCGTCACCAAAGGCATCAAGAAAGTCTTCTGGGAAGGGGCAGAGCTGTACCGTACCGAAGCGAAAAAGCAGGAAACGATGGACAAGTACGGTCACGGCACCCCGGATGAC
>JAFAGG010000089.1 GCA_023422955.1 Pseudomonadota bacterium
GGTATTCGTCCGACGGTGCGTGGTGTGGTCATGAACCCGATCGATCACCCGCACGGTGGTGGTGAAGGTAAGACCGCAGCAGGCCGTCATCCGGTATCACCATGGGGCCAGCAGACCAAGGGTAAGAGGACGCGTCGCAACAAGCGCACGACTTCTATGATCGTCTCGCGCCGCGGCAAGAAATAAGGGGTAACACATGACACGTTCGCTGAAAAAAGGGCCGTTCTGTGACGCCCATTTGATGAAAAAAGTCGAAACCGCGCAGACCAACAAGGACAAGAAGCCTATCAAGACCTGGTCGCGTCGCTCGACAATCCTGCCAGACTTCATTGGCCTGACCATCGCGGTACACAACGGCAAGCAGCATGTGCCGGTTTATGTGTCCGAGAACATGGTCGGCCACAAGCTCGGCGAGTTTGCACTGACCCGTACGTTCAAGGGCCATGCTGCAGACAAGAAGGCCAAGAGATAAGGTGAGATGATGGAAACTAAAGCTACTCTCCGCAGTGCACGCCTGTCGGCCCAGAAGGGTCGCCTGGTTGCCGACCTGATCCGCGGCAAAAAAGTCGATCAGGCATTAAACATCCTGGCCTTCAGCCCCAAAAAAGGGGCCGTCCTTATCAAGCAAGTGCTGGAGTCTGCTATCGCCAACGCGGAGCATAACGACGGCGCTGACATCGATGAGCTGAAAGTCACGACGATTTACGTTGAAAAAGGGGCGGTTCTCAAGCGCTTTACTGCGCGCGCCAAAGGCCGTGGAGACCGTATTTCCAAGCAAACCTGTCACATTTACGTGACTGTCGGTAACTAAGGAGTCACGATGGGACAGAAAATTCATCCTACCGGTTTCCGTCTTGCGGTTACGCGTAACTGGGGTTCTCGCTGGTATGCAGGCAACAGCAATTTTGCCGGCATGCTCAATGAAGACCTGAAGGTTCGCGCTTACCTCAAGAAGAAACTGAAGAACGCCTCCGTGGGCCGAGTCATCATCGAGCGTCCTGCCAAGAACGCACGCATCACGATTTTCAGCTCGCGTCCTGGTGTGGTCATCGGCAAGAAGGGCGAAGATATCGAAGTTCTGAAAACAGAACTCTCCAAGATGATGGGCGTGCCCGTGCACGTCAATATCGAGGAAATTCGCAAGCCTGAAACCGATGCTCAGCTGATCGCCGACTCGATCGCCCAGCAGCTCGAAAAACGCATCATGTTCCGCCGCGCGATGAAACGTGCGATGCAGAATGCCATGCGTCTCGGCGCTCAGGGCATCAAGATCATGTCCGCAGGCCGTCTGAATGGCATCGAAATCGCGCGTAGCGAATGGTATCGCGAAGGCCGCGTGCCGCTGCATACCTTGCGCGCCGATATCGATTACGGCGTCAGTGAAGCCGAAACCACCTACGGCATCATCGGTATCAAAGTTTGGGTTTACAAAGGCGATCGCCTGGCAAGCGGCGAAGCTCCGACCCTCGATGTGGCAAATGACGACGACAAAAAACGTCGTGCACCACGTCGTGACGACGGCAAGCCGGGAGCGCGTGCTCCGCGTGCCAAGCGTGCAGATGGCGCACAGCCTGCTGCAGCGCCTGGCGCCGCAGCACCTGCTGCCAAACGTGTTCGCGCCAAGAAGCCGGAAGGCGAAGCCCCGGCAGATAAGGCAGGAGAATAATCATGCTGCAACCTTCCCGCAGAAAATATCGTAAAGAGCAGAAAGGCCGTAACACCGGCATTTCTCACGAAGCCGGTACTGCCGTGTCGTTTGGCGAGTTCGGCCTGAAGGCAACGGAGCGCGGTCGTATTACCGCTCGCCAGATCGAAGCGGCTCGTCGTGCGATGACCCGTCACATCAAGCGTGGTGGTCGCATCTGGATCCGCATTTTCCCGGACAAGCCGATTTCCAACAAGCCGGCTGAAGTTCGTATGGGTAACGGCAAGGGCAATCCCGAGTACTACGTCGCCGAAATCCGTCCAGGTAAAGTGCTGTATGAAATGGACGGTGTGGCCGAGTCTCTGGCGCGCGAAGCGTTCCGCCTGGCTGCTGCCAAACTGCCGCTGGGTACGACTTTCGTCGTGCGCCAGGTTGGCCAATAAGTGGAGTAAATCATGAAAGCATCCGAACTCCGAGACAAAGATCAGGCAGCGCTCAACAAGGAATTGCATGAGCTGCTGAAGGCCCAGTTCAGCCTGCGCATGCAGCTGGCAACGCAGCAACTGAACAATACGTCTCAGCTGAAAAAAGTGCGGCGCGACATCGCCCGCGTGAAGACGGTCATGAACCAGAAGGGCGCCCAGCAATGAACGAAACAGCGAAACAATCCCTCCAGCGTACGCTGGTCGGTAAAGTCGTGTCCGACAAGATGGACAAGACGGTTACTGTGCTGATCGAGCGTCACGTCAAGCATCCCTTGTACGGCAAGATCATCAGCCAGTCCAAGAAGTATCATGCACATGACGAATCCAACCAGGTCAAGGCAGGTGATACTGTCGAGATCCAGGAAGGCCGTCCTATTTCGAAGACCAAGGCATGGGTTGTTACCCGTGTCGTGCAAGCTTCGCAAGAAGTGTAATTAGTTCTTGCATGCCCGCCATTTGTTTGTAATAATGGCGGGCTTCATTCTTCAATTTGCAAGAAGAGCGAGAAATGAATTCCGCGATACGGCTAGTCTGTGTCGTTACTATTGAAAAATCGTCCACCCAATCGGCGCGTAACCATCAGGCCGCGTGTCGGCGGGACCAAGACTGACCGCTGCGCCGCATTATGCGGAGGGCGGATTAAGTTGGGAAAGAGAAATCATGATTCAAACTGAGAGCCGGCTCGAAGTAGCCGACAACACGGGTGCACGTGAAGTCATGTGCATCAAGGTGCTGGGTGGTTCCAAGCGCCGTTACGCTGGTATCGGCGACGTGATCAAAGTCACTGTCAAAGCCGCTGCGCCGCGTGGCCGCGTCAAGAAGGGCGAGATCTACAATGCCGTGGTGGTTCGTACCGCCAAGGGTGTGCGTCGCCAGGATGGCTCGCTGGTCAAGTTCGACGGCAATGCCGCCGTACTGCTGAACAATAAGCTGGAGCCTATCGGTACACGTATTTTCGGACCGGTTACGCGTGAGCTGCGTAGTGAGCGCTTCATGAAAATCGTGTCGCTCGCACCTGAAGTACTGTAAGGAGTCGTCATGGATAAGATTCGCAAAGATGACCAGGTCATCGTCCTGACCGGCAAGGACAAGGGCAAGCGCGGAGTGGTGCAGGCGCGTGTCAACGCCGAGTATATCGTCGTCGAGGGTGTCAACGTGGCCAAGAAAGCCGTTCGCCCCAATCCGGCGACCGGCGAAACCGGTGGCATCGTCAACAAGCTGATGCCGATTCATGTGTCGAATGTTGCGTTGTTCAATGCGGCAACCGGCAAGGCAGATCGTGTGGGCGTTAAAGAGGTGGATGGTAAGAAAGTCCGCGTCTATAAGTCCAATGGCGAAGTCGTTAAGGTGTAACAGATCATGGCCCGTCTCCAGCAAATTTATAAAGATAAAGTCGTTACCGACTTGACTGCCAAATTTGGCTACAAGTCTGTAATGGAAGTGCCGCGTCTCACCAAGATCACCCTGAACATGGGTTTGTCTGAGGCGGTGGCTGACAAGAAAATCATCGAGAACGCCGTCGGCGATCTGACCAAGATCGCAGGTCAGAAGCCCGTCGTGACCAAGGCTCGTAAAGCTATCGCGGGTTTCAAGATCCGTGAAGGCTATCCGATCGGTACCATGGTCACCCTGCGCGGTGCTCGCATGTACGAATTTCTCGATCGCCTGATCACCGTAGCACTGCCGCGCGTTCGCGACTTCCGCGGCGTGTCCGGACGTGCATTTGATGGTCGTGGCAACTACAACATCGGTGTGAAAGAGCAGATCATTTTCCCCGAGATCGAGTACGACAAGATCGATGCACTGCGTGGTATGAATATCAGCATCACCACCACCGCGAAGACCGACGATGAAGCCAAAGCGCTTCTCGCCGCTTTTAAATTCCCGTTCAGAAACTGAGGCTGCCATGGCAAAACTGGCACTGATCAACCGTGAACAAAAGCGCGCCGACCTGGTTAAGAAATACGCTGGCAAGCGCGCCGAGTTGAAGGCAATCATTGAAGACCAATCCAAGTCGGAAGAGGAGCGTTATGAAGCTCGTCTGAAGCTTCAGCAATTGCCGCGCAATGCAAACCCGACCCGCCAGCGCAATCGTTGCGCTCTGACCGGTCGTCCGCGCGGTACTTTCCGGAAGTTTGGATTGGCCCGTAACAAGATCCGTGAGATCGCCATGCGCGGCGAAATTCCGGGTATGACCAAAGCTAGCTGGTAATAGGAGAATAAGCAATGAGTATGAGCGATCCTATCGCCGATATGCTGACCCGCATCCGGAATGCGCAGGGCGTGAAGAAAACTTCTGTGGCAATGCCTTCGTCGAAGGTTAAAGTCGCTATCGCCAATGTGTTGAAGGACGAAGGTTACATTGAGGATTTTGCCGTCGCCGAAAATGGTGGCAAGGCTGAGTTGAAGATTGGCTTGAAATACTACGCGGGCCGTCCGGTCATCGAGCGTATTGAGCGCGTGTCCCGTCCAGGACTGCGTATCTACAAGGGCAAAGATCAGATCCCCAGCGTGATGAACGGCTTGGGCGTAGCAATCGTGTCGACGCCCAAGGGCGTAATGACCGATCGCAAGGCGCGCTCAACCGGCGTCGGCGGCGAAGTGATTTGCTACGTAGCGTAAGGAGTGCAATATGTCTCGTGTAGGTAAAATGCCAATTGCACTGCCTAAAGGCGTAGAAGCGTCCTTCAGCGCAGAGCAAATTACAGTAAAAGGCCCGTTGGGCACCTTGATTCAGCCGTTGAACGGTCTGGTTAAAGTGGTTAACGAAGACGGCACGCTCAAGTTCGAGCCGGCCAACGAATCCCGCGAAGCCAACGCGATGTCCGGTACGCTGCGCGCACTGGTCAGCAACATGGTCAACGGTGTTTCCAAAGGTTTCGAGAAGAAGCTGAACCTGGTTGGCGTGGGTTTTCGCGCTCAAGCCCAGGGCGACAAGCTGAACCTGTCTTTGGGTTTCTCCCACCCCGTAATCCATCAGATGCCGGACGGCGTGAAGTGCGAAACGCCGACGCAAACCGAGATTCTGATCAAGGGTGTCGACAGGCAGAAAGTCGGTCAGGTTGCGGCTGAAGTGCGTGCATACCGCCGTCCCGAGCCTTACAAGGGCAAGGGCGTCCGTTATTCGGACGAGGTGGTGTTGCTCAAAGAAACCAAGAAGAAGTAATAAGGGTTGATCATGGACAAGAAAGAAGCTCGTCTGCGCCGCGCCCGCCAAGCTCGCGCCAAGATCGCAGAGTTGAAGGTGAACCGCCTTGCGGTGCATCGTACGAATACGCATATTTATGCAAACGTTATCAGCCCGGATGCCAAGGTTCTCGCTTCCGCTTCCACGCTCGAGCCAGAAGTGCGTCAGCAACTTTCCGGCAAGGGCGGCAACATCGACGCTGCAGCCGTAGTCGGCAAGCGTGTTGCAGAGAAAGCGCTGAAAGCAGGGGTGGCTGAAGTGGCATTCGACCGCTCCGGTTTCCGCTACCATGGTCGTGTCAAGGCGCTTGCTGATGCAGCGCGTGAAGCCGGTCTGAAGTTCTAAGGAAGAATCGTCATGGCAAAAATGCAATCGAAAATGCAAAGCGACAAGCCTGATGACGGCATGCGCGAAAAAATGATCGCGGTCAACCGCGTGACCAAGGTCGTCAAGGGCGGCCGTATCATGGGTTTCGCAGCACTGGCAGTCGTGGGCGACGGTGATGGCCGTATCGGCATGGGCAAGGGCAAATCGAAAGAAGTGCCGGTTGCTGTGCAGAAGGCAATGGAAGAAGCTCGCCGCAAGCTGATCAAGGTGTCCCTGAAAAACGGTACCTTGCAGCACAGCGTAACCGGCAAGCATGGCGCGTCTGTCGTGCTGATGACTCCCGCTAAAGACGGTACTGGCGTGATCGCCGGTGGTCCGATGCGCGCAGTGTTCGACGCAATGGGCGTAACCAACGTGGTGGCTAAGTCGTTTGGTTCGACCAATCCCTACAACCTGGTGCGCGCTACGCTGAATGGCCTGGCAAAGATGAGCACGCCGGCAGAAATCGCTGCGAAACGCGGCAAATCTGTCGAAGAAATCCTCGGATAAGGGTGTGGCGATGGCAAACACAATCAAAGTACAGTTGGTAAAAGGTCTGATCGGCACGCGCGAAGATCATCGCGCAACCGTGCGCGGTCTGGGCCTGCGTCGCATCAATTCCGTATCGGAATTGCAGGACACACCATCGGTTCGCGGCATGATCAACAAAGTCGCGTATCTCGTGAAAGTGATTTCGTAAGCACTGCTTGCGAACGGAGCAAATCATGGAATTGAATAACATTCAGCCGGCCGACGGCGCCAAGCACGCCAAGCGTCGCGTAGGTCGCGGTATCGGTTCCGGCCTGGGCAAGACCGCAGGTCGCGGCCATAAAGGTCAGAAATCCCGCTCAGGCGGCTTCCACAAGGTTGGTTTTGAAGGCGGCCAGATGCCCCTGCAACGCCGCTTGCCAAAACGCGGCTTCAAGTCGCAGGCAGCGCCGTTCAAGGCGGAAGTGCGCTTGTCCGACCTGGAGAAGCTGCCGGTCGCCGAGATCGATATGCTGGCCTTGAAACAGGCTGGCGTCGTTCCCGAACTGGCACGTGTGGTTCGAGTCATCGCATCCGGTGAGCTGACCAAAAAGGTCGCCTTGAAGGGTTTGATCGCTACCAAAGGCGCCAAAGCTGCAATCGAAGCAGCGGGCGGCTCGGTTGCCTAACTAGGCTGTAATCGGAGCACATATTGGCGACGAATTCCCAATTGGCTAAAGGCGCTGCAAGCGGTTTTCCGTGGCGCCGGCTGTGGTTTCTGCTAGGTGCCCTAGTAGTATTCCGCATTGGTACGCATGTGCCTGTGCCTGGTATCGATCCTGTCGAGCTCTCAAGGCTGTTCAGTGCGAATCAGGGCGGCTTGATGGGTATGTTCAACATGTTCTCTGGCGGTGCGCTGGAGCGTGCATCGATTCTCGCGCTGGGCATCATGCCTTACATCTCTGCATCGATCATCATGCAGCTGATGTCGGTAGTGGTGCCGCAGCTGGAAGCGATGAAAAAGGAAGGCGAAGCAGGACGCAGGAAGATTACGCAGTACACGCGTTATGGCACCCTGTTTCTGGCAACGTTTCAGGCGCTGGGCATTGCGATCGGGCTGGAGTCGATGCAAGGTCTGGTGATTGATCCGGGTCTGGCATTTCGTTTCACGACAGTGATTTCACTGGTTACCGGCACCATGTTTCTGATGTGGCTGGGCGAGCAGATCACCGAGCGTGGATTGGGCAACGGCATTTCGATCATTATCTTTGCAGGTATCGTGGCAGGATTGCCGTCGGCACTGGCTGGAATGTTCGAACTGGTTCGTACCGGCTCGATGAGCGGAATGATCGCGCTGATTATCTGCGTACTGGCTGCTGCTGTGACGTATGCAGTGGTATTCGTGGAGCGTGGCCAGCGCAAGATCCTGGTCAACTATGCCAAGCGGCAGGTTGGCAACAAGATCTACAGCGGTCAGAGCACCCATTTGCCGCTGAAGTTGAACATGGCAGGCGTGATTCCGCCGATCTTTGCATCGTCGATCATCCTGTTTCCGGCAACGATAACGAGCTGGTTTACGGCGGGTGAGAGCCAAAGCGGCGTTGTACGTTTCTTGCAGGATGTTGCTGCATCAATGTCGCCGGGCGAACCCATGCATGCGCTGATTTACGCTGCCGGCATCATTTTCTTCTGCTTCTTCTACACCGCACTGGTGTTCAATAGCAAAGAAACGGCGGACAACTTGAAGAAGAGTGGTGCGTTTGTACCGGGCATTCGTCCTGGTGAGCAGACCTCCCGCTATATCGACAAGATTCTGACGAGATTGACGCTGGCGGGTGCGATTTACATTACGGTAGTCTGTCTGATACCCGAGTTCTTGATCGGACAGTGGCAGGTTCCGTTCTATTTTGGCGGTACTTCCTTGCTGATTATTGTTGTGGTAACGATGGACTTCATGGCGCAGGTACAGAACTACGTGATGTCGCAGCAGTACGAATCGTTGCTCAAGAAAGCCAATTTCAAGGGCGGTTTGCCGTCCCGTTAATAGCCCAAAACGACAAGCAGAGCGTATGGCAAAAGACGACGTTATTCAGATGCAAGGCGAGGTTCTGGAGAACCTTCCGAATGCAACGTTTAAAGTGAAATTGGAAAATGGCCACATAGTACTTGGCCATATATCCGGAAAAATGCGAATGAACTATATTCGCATCCTCCCGGGTGACAAGGTGACAGTGGAATTGACGCCTTACGATTTGAGTCGTGCGCGGATAGTGTTCCGTACCAAATAAGATTTGTAAGTAACCAGATTTAGAAGAAAGAGGGCAAACATGAAAGTGCTCGCATCCGTAAAGCGGATCTGCCGCAACTGCAAGATCATCAAGCGCCATGGCGTCGTTCGTGTCATCTGCACCGAACCGCGTCATAAACAGCGCCAAGGTTAATTTAACGTTATTGATTGAGGAATAACGAATGGCACGTATCGCAGGGGTGAACATCCCCAATCACCAACACACCGTTATCGGCTTGACGGCGATTTACGGGATTGGTCGTCCTCGCGCTGAGCTGATCTGCGCAACTACCGGCATCTCGATTTCGAAGAAAGTCAAAGATCTCGACGACACCGAGCTCGAAAAGCTGCGCGACGAAGTCGGCAAGTTCATCGTAGAAGGCGATTTACGCCGTGAAGTTTCGATGAGCATCAAGCGTTTGATGGATCTCGGTTCGTACCGTGGCATGCGTCACCGCAAGGGTCTGCCATGTCGCGGTCAGCGCACTCGCACCAATGCTCGTACCCGCAAAGGTCCGCGCAAGGCCGCTCAAGCGCTGAAGAAATAATCCTGAGTAGACGGATTCAAGGAAAACATTATGGCAAAAGCCCCTAACGCTTCCGCCGCAGCGCGCGTGCGGAAGAAAGTAAAGAAAAACGTTGCTGAAGGCATCGCTCACGTTCACGCGTCCTTCAATAACACCATCATCACCATCACCGATCGCCAGGGCAATGCATTGTCCTGGGCAACGTCCGGTGGCGCAGGCTTCAAGGGTTCGCGTAAATCGACCCCGTTCGCAGCGCAGGTTGCTGCTGAAGCGGCCGGCCGTACCGCGATGGAGTATGGCGTGAAGAATCTGGAAGTGCGCATCAAGGGCCCAGGCCCAGGTCGCGAATCTGCGGTACGTTCGCTCAATGCGCTCGGTATCAAGATCACCGTGATCCAGGACGTGACGCCAGTGCCGCATAACGGCTGCCGTCCTCCGAAGCGTCGCCGTATCTGATTTCCCGAGACTTGGCAGCAGTTTGTTCGCTGCCGGGTTGCGGAAATAAACAGACCCGCCCAGGCGGGTCGTATCAATTGTTAAGACCACTGTTCGGTTGTTTGCAAGCCGGACTAGCGCCTAGTTAGACCGATTTCGGTCAGCAAGGGGCGTCATTTAAAAAGGATATTCTCGTGGCACGTTATATTGGGCCTAAAGCCAAACTCTCCCGCCGTGAAGGCACCGACCTGTTCCTGAAGAGCGCACGCCGCTCGCTGGATTCCAAGTGCAAACTGGACTCCAAGCCAGGCCAGCATGGCCGTACCTCCGGTGCGCGTACTTCCGACTACGGCAATCAGCTGCGCGAAAAGCAAAAAGTAAAGCGCATGTACGGTGTTCTCGAGCGCCAGTTCCGCCGCTACTTCGCTGAAGCCGACCGCCGCAAGGGCAACACCGGTGAAACCCTGCTGAAATTGCTGGAATGCCGTCTGGATAACGTCGCCTATCGCATGGGCTTCGGTTCCACGCGCGCTGAAGCACGTCAGCTGGTTTCTCACAAAGCGTTTACCGTGAACGGAGAAGTGGTCAACATCGCTTCCTTCCAGGTCAAGGCAGGCGATGTCGTCGCCGTGCGTGAAAAATCCAAAAAGCAGGCTCGCATCATCGAAGCGCTGTCGCTGGCAGAGCAAACCGGTTTACCTTCCTGGGTTTCGGTAGATAGCAAGAAAATGGAAGGCACGTTCAAGAACATGCCTGACCGCAGCGAATTGACTGCTGATGTCAATGAATCGCTGATCGTTGAATTGTATTCCCGCTAATCCCGTTTTTCCGCCCGCCCTTTTCAGGGCGGGCATTTTTCGTAATGCCATCAGCCTTATCGGTGTAACGAACCGAGGGTATTGAAGAGGACATTTCATGCAAAACAGTTTGTTGAAACCCCGTATTATTGAAGTCGAGACGCTCGGTCCCGGCCATGCAAAAATCGTTATGGAACCGTTCGAGCGCGGCTACGGCCACACGCTCGGCAACGCCCTGCGTCGCGTGCTGCTGTCGTCCATGGTGGGCTATGCGCCGACCGAAGTGACCATCGCCGGCGTCGTGCATGAATATTCTTCGCTGGACGGCGTGCAGGAAGATATCGTCGATCTGCTGCTGAACCTGAAAGGCGTGGTCTTCAAGCTGCACAATCGCGACGAAGTAACCCTCACGCTCAAAAAAGAAACCGAAGGCCCGGTCAAGGCTTCCGATATCGAACTGTCGCACGACGTGGAGCTGATCAATCCGGATCACGTGATTGCTCACCTGACCGCCGGCGGCAATCTGGACATGCAGATCAAGGTCGAAAAAGGCCGCGGTTATGTGCCGGGCAACGTGCGCCGCCTGTCGGAAGATGCGAACAAGACCATCGGCCGCATCATTCTGGACGCGTCCTTTTCGCCGGTTCGCCGCGTGTCGTATGCCGTTGAATCCGCTCGCGTGGAACAGCGTACCGACCTGGACAAACTGGTGATGAACATCGAGACCAACGGCGTCATCACGCCTGAGGAAGCGATTCGCCAATCCGCGCGCGTGCTGGTCGACCAGCTGAACGTATTCGCTGCCCTGGAAGGCACGGAAGCCACCGCCGAAGCGCCGACCCGCGCACCGGCTGTCGATCCTATCCTGCTGCGTCCGGTCGACGATCTGGAACTGACGGTTCGTTCGGCAAACTGCCTGAAAGCCGAAAACATTTACTACATCGGCGATCTGATCCAGCGGACCGAAAACGAATTGCTCAAGACCCCGAATCTAGGCCGCAAGTCGCTCAACGAGATCAAGGAAGTTCTGGCTTCCCGCGGCCTGACCCTGGGTATGAAGCTGGAAAACTGGCCGCCGCCAGGACTGGAAAAGTAATTGCAGGTACAATGCCTGCCTTTTGTTAGCTAACTAGGTACCGGCCCGCGTCCGGGCAATCGCCCGGACGATAGAAGAGCTGGATATAAACTCAAACCGAAAGGAAATACCATGCGTCATCGTCACGGCCTCCGTAAACTGAACCGTACCTCCTCCCACCGTCTGGCCATGCTGCGTAACATGACCGTTTCCCTGCTCAAGCACGAAGCGATCAAAACCACGCTGCCGAAAGCCAAAGAACTGCGTCGCGTTATCGAACCCATCCTCACCCTGGGTAAAACCGATACGCTGGCCAACAAGCGCCTGGCATTCAGCCGTCTGCGCGATCGCGACATGGTCGTGAAACTGTTCGCAGAACTGGGCCCGCGTTATGCCAATCGTAACGGTGGCTACCTGCGCATTCTGAAAATGGGCTTCCGCCAAGGCGACAATGCTCCGATGGCGTATGTGGAACTGCTTGATCGTCCTGAGCCGACCGAAGCCGCAGAAGATACTGCAGCAAGCGAATAAGCTCGCATATCATGCGATAAGACAAAGCCAGGCTCTGCCTGGCTTTTGTTTTTTGAGCCTTGCTTATGGCAAGATGCCAGTCTGTATGGTGCATGACGATGATTGGCGGTGCCGGAGCATAGGCAGCGCTCACCGCCAGCTGGCATGGCTTGCGAGGAGTAGTGATGCAGATGAGTGACACGATGGTGGTGCTAACCAATGCGCCCGATGAAGCGACTGCCCTGGCGCTGGCGGACAAGCTGGTGACAAGTCGGGTGGCCGCATGCGCGAACTGCCTGCCGGCAATGCAGTCGATCTATCTCTGGCAAGGCGAAGTGGAGCGCGCCAGCGAGTTTCCTGTGCTGATCAAGGCGCCGCGCGCGAATTATGCAGAGGTCGAACGCATGATACGCGAGAGCCATCCGTATGAAGTGCCGGAAATTATCGCGCTTCCCATCATTGCCGGACTGCCCGCTTACCTGCAGTGGATAATCGATGAAACGGCTCCGGAAGCCTGACAACAATTTTGTCTGCTTCTTTGCCTCTTTGTTTTTTGCTTTCATCTAGGCTCATAGCGTAAGGTTATTTGCATAGTCCTTAATTGTTGTTGGCGAATCCGGATAATCTTTTTATAGTGTAATGAAATTCACAAGGCTTCAAGGAGATCAGCATGACACTTCGACTTGGCGATATTGCGCCGGACTTTGAGCAAGACTCTTCCATTGGCAAGATCAGCTTTCACGAATGGGCCGGGGATTCCTGGGCGGTATTGTTTTCTCACCCCGCCGACTATACGCCGGTATGCACCACCGAGCTGGGCCTGACCGCCAAGCTCAAGGGTGAATTCGACAAGCGCAATGTCAAGGCGATAGCGCTGTCGGTCGATCCGGCGGAAAAGCATCACGGCTGGATCAAGGATATCGAGGAAACCCAGAAAACCGTGGTCGGCTTTCCCATCATTGCCGATCATGACAAGAAGGTTTCCCAGCTTTACGACATGATCCATCCGAACATGTCGGAAACCGCCACCGTGCGTTCGCTGTTCGTGATCGATCCGAAGAAGAAAGTGCGCCTGACCATCACCTATCCGATGAGCACCGGCCGCAACTTCGATGAAATCCTGCGGGTGATCGATGCACTGCAACTGACCGATCAATACTCAGTTGCCACGCCCGGCAACTGGAAACCGGGCGACGATTGCATCATTCCGCTTTCGGTGCAGGGCGAGGAAGCGCTGAAGCAAAAATATCCGAAAGGTTATACCGCAGCCAAGCCTTACCTGCGCTTGACGCCGGATCCCAGCAAGTAAAACTGGGTGATGGGGTGGGGGCGGCAAATGAATTTGCCGCTTCAGGATGAAGGATGAAATGAGAAAAGCGATTCGTTGACTGACGAATCGCTTTTCTTTTTGTCAGATGGCGCCGTGTTTCAGCAGCCGCGCGACGTCCCGTGCAAAGTAAGTCAGTACCCCATCGGCGCCGGCGCGCTTGAAGGCCAGCATGGCTTCCATCATGGCCTTGTCATGATCCAGCCAGCCATTCTTGGCGGCGGCCTTGATCATCGAATATTCGCCGCTGACCTGATAGGCGAAAGTGGGAATGCGGAATTCGTCCTTCACGCGGCGCACGATATCCAGGTAAGGCATGCCGGGCTTGACCATCACCATGTCGGCGCCTTCTGCAATGTCCAGCGCTACTTCACGCAAGGCTTCATCGCTGTTGGCCGGATCCATCTGATAGGTTTGCTTGTTGCTCTTGCCCAGATTGGCGGACGAGCCCACCGCATCGCGGAAGGGGCCGTAAAAAGCGGAAGCATACTTGGCCGAATACGCCATGATGCGGGTATGAATGGAGCGGTTGGTTTCCAGCGCTCGGCGGATGTGGCCAATGCGTCCATCCATCATGTCGGACGGCGCCACGATATCAACGCCGGCTTCGGCATGAATCAGGGCCTGCTTGGTGAGAATGTCGCAGGTCTCGTCATTCAATACATAGCCCTGCGCATTGAGGACGCCATCCTGGCCGTGGCTGGTATACGGGTCCAGCGCGATGTCGGTCAGAATGCCCAACTCCGGGAAGCGCTGTTTCAATTCCTTGACCGCGCGCGGCACCAGACCTTTAGGGTTCAGCGCCTCGCTGCCGTCAGGCGTTTTCAGTGCGGGATTAATCACGGGGAATAAGGCCATCACCGGAATGCCGAGCGCCACGCAATCTTCGGCGACTGCCAGCAGCAAATCCACCGACAATCTTTCCACGTCAGGCATGGAACTTACTTTTTCGCACTGATTGGTGCCTTCAAGCACAAAAACCGGATAGATTAGATCGCAGGGCAACAGGTGATTCTCACGCATCAAGGCACGAGAAAAGGCATCTTTGCGCATGCGACGCATGCGATTGGCGGGGAAAAGGGCGGAGTTGGATGAATAAGACATGTCAGGACAGTGGAAATGAATTCTTCAAATAGCGCTGCAAATCGATGAAACTTTTTCCGCAGGCCGCCTTCATAGCTGTAGGTGATTTACTCACCTCCCGCTTCTCCTCCCTGAGCGGGGTCTTTCGGACAACGAGAGACATTATTCCCTGGAGATCCTCCCCTTTCTCCAGGGTTTTTTTTGCCCTGAAAAAAGGAAGCTGAGCACGCCATGTCAGGCCGGCGCATCCGGTTTGGCTTCTTTCAAGTTCAACAAACTTAAAATCTTGTCGTCTGCTTCGTCAAGGCCGATACGCTTCAATGCGGAAAACAACTGGACCGTGAAGGGAAAGGCCTGGCCTGACTCGTCAACATAACTGTTAAGGACAGTACGCGCAAGCCGCAGCGCATTGGTGGCGTCATTGCGGTTGAGCTTGTCGGCCTTGGACAGCAGGCAGTGTATGGGCTTGCCGCTCGGCGCAAACCATTCCAGCATCTGGACATCAAGCTCGGTAAAGGGGCGGCGCGCATCCATGATCAAGACCATCGCAGCCAGTTGCTTGCGCTGCTGAACGTAATTTCCCAGCAACTGCTGCCAATGCTGCTGCGCCGCTCCCGGCACTTCCGCATAGCCGTAGCCCGGCAGGTCGACCAGAAGCGCGCGAATTTCGTCGACGCGTACTTCATCCTTGCGATGCTGCCCGACATGGGCTCCGCCTATGGAGAAAAAGTTGATGTGCTGGGTGCGCCCCGGCGTCTTGGACGCGAAAGCCAGCTTTTTCTGGTTGCAGAGCAGGTTAAGGGCCGTAGATTTGCCGGCATTGGAACGCCCGGCAAATGCAATTTCAGGCACGGCCAGCTTGGGCAAGTCGCGCAAATGATTGACGGTTGTGTAGAAACGGGCTTGCCAGAGAAGGGACATGGATATGCAGAAAATACCGCGAAGAAAGCAAAAATGCTGGGAAGCTATTGTACAATACTGGGTTACGGACTGTGGCGCGGCATAAGCTTGAAGGAACAGGGTCGTCTGCAGCGAACAATTTTAATATTAAGTCTCAGGGTGTCTGAATGAAGCTCGCTTTTTCACCATTTGTAAAATCCTTGTTTATCGCATTGATTGCTGCTTCTTCCATGTCCGTTGCAGCCCAGCAGAAAGCCGATCCTGCGCGCGGCGATACCCTTTACAACAAGGGTGATGCTTCTCGCGGCGTGACCGCCTGCATGTCATGCCACGGTGCGGCCGGCAATTCCACGATCGCGATAAATCCCAAGCTGTCTGCACAGCATGAGGCCTACACTGCCAAGCAATTGACGGAGTTCGCAAGCGGGCAGCGTAAAGACCCGATCATGGCTGGCATCGCCAAAGGCATGACCGAGCAGGAAGTGCGCGATGTGGCGGCTTATCTGCAGCAGCAGGCAGCCAAGCCGGGTGCAGCGCGTAACAAGGACACGGTAGAGCTGGGCAAGCAGATTTATCGCGGCGGCATCGCCGAGAAAAACGTGCCCGCTTGCGCTGCTTGTCACGGCCCTGCAGCCGCTGGTATTCCTGGCATGTTTGCCCGCCTGGCAGGCCAGCACCAGGACTATACTGCTGCTCAGTTGGTGAAATTCCGCAGTGGTGCTCGTACCAACAACGATCAAATGACGACGATTTCCAAGCGTCTGTCCGATGATGAAATCCAGGCTGTATCGGACTATATCGCTGGCTTGCAATAAGAAGAAAAGAATAGAAAAAAGATGCGGGAGGGGGTGGCCAAGGCCGCCCCTTTTTTATTTTTTGTTCCCTTGTTAAGACAAGGTAAAGAGTTGAAATGAATTCAAGTACCGCCGGCATCAACCTCAATACCCGCCAGCGCTGGCTGGCTGATAGCGTGGAGCTGTTTTCTTCCATGCGTTTTGCCATCAGCCTGCTGACAGTGATTTCCATCGCGTCCATTGTGGGCACGGTGCTTATCCAGAATGAACCGATGACCAATTATGTCAATCAGTTCGGTCCCTTCTGGTTCGATGTCTTCGGCAAGCTGAGCCTGTATAAGGTGTACTCGGCCTGGTGGTTCATGCTCATCATGGGTTTTCTGGTACTGTCCACGACACTGTGCATCATTCGCAATGCACCCAAGATGCTGAAGGACATGCGCAGCTGGCGCGAAAATGTGCGCGAGCAATCCTTGCGCAATTTTCACCATCACGCCGAATGGCAAAGCGGCCATGACGAGCCTCAGGTCTTGGCTGACAGTCTGGCACAACGTATCGCTACGGCCGGCTATCGTGCCAAGCTCGTGCCAAAGGGCGATGCCGTGCTGATCGCCGCCAAGCAGGGCGCTGCCAATAAATGGGGTTACATTTTTGCCCATAGCTCCATCGTGATCATTTGCGTGGGCGGCTTGATGGATTCCGACCTCGCCGTGCGCGCGCAGCAGCTTATGTTTGGCAAGACGCCGTTCATGGGTTCCGGCCTGATCTCCGAGATTCCGAAAGAGCATCGGCTGGGCATCGGTAACCCGACCTTTCGCGGCGTTACCGAGGTGCCGGAAGGGGCAAGCAGCAATACCGCCCTGCTTTTCCAGCAAGAGGGCGTACTGATCCAGGATCTGCCTTTCACCATCAAGCTCGATCGTTTCATCATCGACTATTACTCGACCGGCATGCCCAAGCTGTTTACCAGTGAAGTGGTGGTAACCGACCATGCCAGCGGCGAAAGTTTTCCTGCCACGATCAAGGTCAATGAACCGCTGATCCACAACGGCGTCGCGGTTTATCAGTCCAGCTTCGATGATGGCGGCAGCCAGCTGAAACTCACTGCGTATCCGATGACGGGCGCCAATACGCAGACTTATGCCCTTGAGGGCAAGGTCAAGGAGTCCACGCCGATAAAAAGTGTGAATGGCGAATCGTATACGGTGGAATGGAGCGGATTCAGGCCCTTTAACGTGGAAAACATGGCCATGCAAGGGCAGGATGTGCGGGCGGTGAATACTGAGCAAAAATTTACCGGCAGGCTGCTGGGCAATGTGGACAAGCACCTGGGCTCGGCAGCGCGAGACGACGGCAGCAAGGATTTCAAGAACGTGGGCCCGAGCGTGCAATACAAGTTGCGCGACCAGACCGGGCAGGCGCGTGAATTTCACAATTACATGCGCCCGGTTGACGTGGACGGCCAGTGGGTTTATCTCAGTGGCATGCGCGAAACGCCGGTTGAAGAATTCCGCTACCTGCGCATTCCCGCTGACGACAATGACAGCGTGGATGAATGGATGCGCTTGCGCGCTGCGTTGATGAATCCGGTACTGCGTGAGCGGGCGGCCCAGCGCTATGCAGGCGCAGCCATGGCGGAAGCGCGCAATGGCACGGATCCCTTGCTGCAGCAGTTGCGTGAGTCCTCTGCGCGGGGGCTGGGCATATTTGCCGGCACTGAAACAGAGGGCGGTTATATCGGCGTATCCCGTTTCCTGGAGCGCCTGCCTTCCACCGACCAGGAAAAAGCCGCAGACATTTTCATGAAAATCCTGCATGGCAGCATATGGGAATTGTGGCAAGTGGCGCGCGCTGAACAGGGGCTGCCGCCAGTGCAAGCCAATGAAAAGAACAGTCGTTTCCTGCAGGTGTCGATCAACGCGATTTCCGATTCCTTCCTGTATGGCGCGCCGGTCTACCTGCAGCTCGATGAATTCAATGAAGTGAAGTCCTCGGTTTTCCAGGTGACGCGCTCACCGGGGAAAAATGTGGTGTACCTGGGATGCCTGTTATTGACGCTGGGCGTTTTCGCCATGTTTTACATTCGCGACCGGCGCTTGTGGATCTGGATTTCACGCAATGACCAAGGCAAGGCTCGTGCATTGATGGCAATGAGTACGCCGCGTCGTACCCTGGATTTCGACAAGGAATTCGACAATATGAAAGATCAGTTAACAAAGCATTGAGCGACTGCAGCCAGTCTCCGACTCCACTATACTGTCGGAGCTTTTAAGCACGTCATCGAGCAATATTGGAGCGCCCTGATGGAATTGACGCAATCTCAGATTTATACGCCGCCGCCGGGTTTCTTCCGGCGCCTGACCGTCGTGGACTGGTTATATGCGCTGGCACTGGCAGCAGGCGCAGGCTATGCGCTTATGCATTTCAACCAGCACATGGATGGTTATGACAAGGCGGTACTGGTACTGGCGGTGCCTACCTTTGCTTGGCTGGGCTGGTACTGGAAACCGATACGCTGGGTGATGGCGGTATTAGCCGTGCTCTCGCTGTCGGCGATTGCGATGTACGGCGGCGACCTGCAGATGGCTGAGCAGCGCTTCTTGCTGAAATATCTATTCTCCAGCCAGTCTGCGATCCTGTGGATGAGCATGCTTTTCGTGTTCTCTACGGTGTTTTACTGGATCGGTCTTGCCACCAGATCGGAAACTGGTGGCTCGCTGGGGGCCAATCTCTGCTGGGCCGCCATCATCATGGGTCTGACCGGCCTGATGGTGCGCTGGTACGAGTCGTATTTGCTGGGGCCGGACATTGGTTATATTCCGGTATCCAACCTGTATGAAGTCTTCGTCTTGTTCTGCCTGATCACCGCTCTTTTTCACCTGTATTACGAGCAGGTTTACGCGACGCGCCAACTGGGCCCCTTCGTGCTGCTCATCATCACCGCCGCAGTCGGCTTCTTGCTGTGGTACACAGTAACCCGCGATGCGGGGCAGATCGAGCCGTTGGTGCCGGCCTTGCAGAGCTGGTGGATGAAGATCCACGTACCCGCAAACTTCATCGGTTATGGCACCTTCGCGCTGGCAGCCATGGTGGCGGTCGCCTATTTGCTGCGCTCGCATGGCATGCTGACCGATCGCTTGCCATCGCTGGAGGTACTCGATGACGTGATGTACAAGGCCATCGCAGTCGGCTTTGCCTTCTTCACCATTGCCACTATCCTGGGCGCCTTATGGGCCGCCGAAGCATGGGGCGGATACTGGTCCTGGGACCCCAAGGAAACCTGGGCCCTGATCGTATGGCTGAACTACGCGACCTGGCTGCATATGCGCCTGATGAAGGGCCTGCGTGGCCGCGTGGCCGCCTGGTGGGCGGTGGTAGGCTTGCTGATCACCACCTTCTGTTTTATCGGCGTCAACATGTTCC
Source organism: Pseudomonadota bacterium (assembly GCA_023422955.1). Lineage (GTDB taxonomy): Bacteria > Pseudomonadota > Gammaproteobacteria > Burkholderiales > Burkholderiaceae_D > JAEZLB01. The sequence continues at coordinate 19,310 of JAFAGG010000089.1, forward strand.
TTTCGGGCCTGCATTCCTACGGCGAGCTCTGATCCTTCCCCGTTATAAACTTTCAAAGGCTGCCGGCGATCAACCGGCAGCCTTTTTGCAAAGTGTGTAAGCTAAGCAGGCAAGACACCGTTCTTCTCTCCCGGAGTCGCCATGCTGATCAAACGCCCCCCCAACGGAGTCGATCTTCCGTTCTCCTCTGAAATCACGCCACGCCCTGTCTTCGAAGCGCGCCGCCGCTTTATCAAGGCACTCGCCATAGGGTCAATTGCGGGAAGCAGCCTGTTCGACATGGCGGCGCGTTCCGCTTTCGCGCAAACGCCAGTCCGGCAAAAACTCTCGGCTTCCTCCAATGCCACCTATAAGTTGTCCGACAAATTGACGGATTACGAGGATGCCACGACCTACAACAACTTCTACGAATTCGGCACTGGCAAAGGTGATCCTGCCAGGCGCGCCGGCACGCTCATAACCAGGCCCTGGATGCTTTCCATTGAGGGAGAGGTCAATAAGCCCATGCAAATCGGCATCGACGATTTGCTGAAACTTGCGCCGCTGGAAGAACGCATTTATCGGCTGCGCTGCGTGGAAGGCTGGTCCATGGTCATCCCCTGGATCGGTTATTCGTTTTCGAATTTGATGAAGAAGGTCGAGCCCAACGGCCATGCAAAATTTGTCGAATTCATCACGCTGGCCGATGAAAAACAAATGCCCAATCTAGGCAGCTCTATCCTGGACTGGCCCTATGTCGAAGGCCTGCGACTGGACGAGGCGAATCATCCCCTGACGCTGTTAGGCCTGGGCATGTACGGTGAAACGCTGCCGAATCAGAATGGCGCGCCGGTGCGCCTGATCGTTCCCTGGAAGTATGGATTCAAATCGGCCAAATCGCTGGTGCGCATCCGCTTCATGCGTGAACAGCCCAGGACCGCCTGGAATGCAGCGGCACCGCGTGAGTATGGTTTTTATTCCAATGTGAATCCGGATGTCAGTCATCCGCGCTGGTCGCAAGCAACGGAGCGGCGCATCGGTGAAGATGGTCTGTTTGCCAGGAAGCGCAAGACGCTCATGTTCAATGGCTATGAGGAAGTCGCGTCACTTTACACGGGCATGGATTTAAAGCGCTACTACTGACTGGCGATCCTATGCAAGCTGCTTCATACAGCGGGATAAGGCTGCTCAAACCGATATTGTTCCTGCTGGCGCTGCTACCCTTTTTGCGCCTGGCGTGGCTTATCGCGACAAACCAGCTGGGCGCCAATCCGGTGGAATTTGTCACGCGCGATACCGGCAACTGGGCACTTTATCTGCTATGCGCCACGCTGGCCATCACGCCGCTGCGGCGCCTGACGGGCTGGAACGCCCTCCAGAAGCAGCGTCGCATGCTGGGCTTGTTCGCATTTTTTTATGCCTGCCTGCACTTCCTCGCCTTTTTATGGTTCGAGCATTTTTTCGACGTGGCGGAAATGGGGCGCGATGTGCTGGAGCGGCCTTTCATTGCGGTCGGCTTCACCGCTTTCCTGCTGCTGATACCACTGACGGCCACCAGCAACAAGGCCGCCATACGGTATCTGGGCCGGCGCTGGCAGGTGTTGCACCGCTTGATTTACCTAATCGCGATGCTGGCCATCCTGCATTTCTGGTGGATGCGGGCCGGCAAGCAGGATTTTGCGGACCCGACGCTGTGGGGAATAATCGTTGCAGTGCTGCTGGGACTGCGCCTTTATTGGCGAGCTGCCCAGCCGCAGAGAAATGCGAGGTCTTAACGCGGAATATGCTCAAGTGCGAATAACTGCTCGGCCGTCTCGCGCTCGCGAATCACGTGGATAGTCTTGCCATCCACCATGACTTCGACGGCACGGCCGCGGGTATTGTAGTTGGAAGCCATTGTCATGCCATAGGCGCCGGCCGACATGATGGCAAGCAGATCGCCTTCTTCAACCGCCAGGCTACGTCCACGCGCAAGCCAGTCGCCCGACTCGCACACCGGCCCGACCACATCGTAAGTCTGCGCCGCATCTGAGCGCTTGAGTACCGCTTGCACACCGTGCCAGGCTTCGTACATGGCGGGTCGCATCAGGTCATTCATGGCCGCATCCACCACTGCGAAATGCTTGCTGCTTCCATGTTTCAGATACTGCACCTGCGTCAGCAGAACGCCGGCATTGCCCGAGATGGAACGACCGGGCTCGAACAAGACCTTGATCGGTTTGCCGGCATGCTTTGCGGCGCGCCATGCGTGGATGCGCGCAAACAGACGGCCTAGGTAATCTCCCACAGCAACCGGTTTTTCATCGTCATAGGTAATGCCGATGCCGCCGCCGATATCCAGGTGGTGCAGCGTAATGCCTTCTGCAGCCAACTGATCGATGATGTCGATGACTTTGTCCAGCGCTTCCAAGAGTGGCGCATCGTCCAGCAATTGCGAGCCGATGTGGCAATCGATGCCGACTACTTGCAGATGCGGCAGCGCAGCAGCCGTGCGATAGGTGGTCAAGGCATCTTCATACGCCACTCCGAACTTGCTTTCCTTCAGTCCGGTCGAAATGTAGGGATGAGTTTTTGCATCGACGTTGGGATTGACTCGCAAGGAGACGGGCGCTTTCCTGCCCATTTCCCCGGCCACTTCATTCAGCCGGTGCAGTTCGGGAATGGATTCCACGTTGAAGCACAGGATGTCGTGCGATAGCGCCAGGCGCATTTCATCGCGTGTCTTGCCCACTCCGGAAAAAATGACTTTGCGCGGATCGCCGCCCGCTGCCAGTACCCGCAGCAGTTCGCCGCCCGACACGATATCGAAGCCGGCTCCATGCTGATGCAGCAAGTTCAAAATCGCCAGGTTGGAATTGGCCTTGACCGCATAGCAGACCAGGGAGTTATCGGGGCCGGGCGCATGCCGGGCGCATGCTTCGGAGTAGGCTGAAAAATTTTCCAGCAAGGCGGCTTTCGAATAGACATAAGCTGGCGTGCCGAAACGTGCCGCAATATCGGTAAGAGGAACGCCTTCTACGTGAAGCACGTCTTGTTGATAGGTAAAATGCGACATGGATGAGATTTATTGAGTGGTCGTGCTGGTCGGGGCGCGATCCTGCTGCGGGGCAGGGGTGGATTGCTCGTTCGGCGCCGCGGTGGACGCCGGCACCTTGGGCATGTACAGCGGCCCGGTCTGGCCACATGCCGTCAATAAATACACGATCAGCAAGAATGACGAGCGGGAAGCAAGGCGGGAAGGGCTGGACAAGGACTTCACGATTACAATGTGGATTGACAGAGTTTATGGGAGTGTAGCATGACGGAATCGGAATTCATCGTCCTGGCGGAACGAACGCTGGGCGCCATCGAGGCGGCATTCGAACGCGCCGCTGAAGAGAGCGATGCGGACATTGAAAGCAGTCGCAGCGGCAATGTGCTGGAAATCGAATTTGTCGATAACGGCTCGAAAATCATCGTCAACAGCCAGACGCCGATGCAGGAAATCTGGGTGGCGGCACGCTCCGGCGGATTTCACTTTCGCCGGGAAGAGGAACGCTGGATCAATACGCGCGATGGCAGCGACCTGTTTGATACGCTCTCCGCGACGGCCAGTGCTCAGGCAGGTATGGCCTTAACGATTGCGCCGGAATGAAATTGAAATAAAAAACCGGGAAGCCTTGTTGGTTTCCCGGTTGCTGTACGCATGAAATAAAAACTCCGGCGAGGATTTAGAAAATCTCGTTCTTGACCTCTTCCTTGGCACGCTGATCCTCGGAGCCCGGTTCACTCAGGGCGAAGCCGTCCAGTCCCAAAAAGCGTACGCCATTGCCGTTCGCATACTCTTCGTACATGTAGTCGTTTGCGACTTGCATCACGCCCGATGGCATTGCGCGATCCGCTTCTACCGGCACCCCTTTCAGGGCAGTTTTCATGTAGTTCATCCAGATCGGAAGCGCCAGTCCGCCACCGGTTTCGCGGCCGCCCAGATTGCGCGGCTGGCTGTATCCCATCCAGGCGACAGCAGCGATCTTGGGCTGGTAGCCTGCGAACCAGGCATCGATGGAATCGTTGGTCGTACCGGTTTTGCCTCCGATATCGGTTCTGTCCAGGGCCTGTGCGCGGGAAGCGGTGCCGCGGCGAACCACATCTTTCAGCATGCTGTCGGTAATGAAGGCATTGCGCTCGTCGATCACGCGGCTCATTTCATTGTCGGCGGTGTCCGGCGGATTAGCCTGTGAAATGACATTGCCTTCGGCATCGGTGATCTTGGTAATCAGGTAGGGATTGACCCTATAACCGCCATTGGCGAACACAGCGTAGCCGCTTGCCAGTTGCAGCGGAGTGGTTACTCCGGCACCCAGCGCCATGGTCAGATAGGCCGGATTCTTGCTCGGATCAAAGCCGAAGCGGGCAGTAAATTCCTGTCCGAATTCCGGGCCAATATTGTGCAGGATGCGAATCGATACCGAGTTCTTCGAGCGCGCGAGGCCGGAGCGCATCGTGATGGGACCTTGATAAAGGCCATCGTAGTTTTTGGGCTCCCATGCTCTGCCGCCAGTCTGGCTGGTATCGAAGGTAATGGGCGCGTCATTGATGATGGTGGCAGGAGACAAGCCTTTTTCCAGGGCGGCGGAATAAATGAAGGGCTTGAAGGCCGAGCCGGATTGGCGCCAGGCTTGCGTGACATTGTTGAACTTGCTGCGATTGAAGTCGAAGCCGCCGACCAGCGCGCGAATCGCGCCATCGTAGGTATTCAGGGAAACAAAGGCGGCTTCCACTTCGGGCAGTTGGGTGATCGTCCACTTTTTCCCTTGCTGGACCACACGAATGACAGCGCCCCGGCGAATGCGACGGTTAGGTGCGGCTTTTTCATTCAATGCGCTGGCGACAAAACGCAGATCGGTTCCGCTGATCGTGATTTCCTCGCCTGAAGCAAGCACTGCCTTGACACTCTTGGAAGAGGCCGACAATACCAGCGCTGCAACCATGCCATCGCTGGAGGGATGTTCGGCCAGCTTGCTGTCGATGGCACTATCCAGTTCTTCCTTGGCGCTCGGAAGATCCATATAACCTTCGGGACCACGGTAGCCCTGGCGCTGATCGTAGTCCAGCACACCGCGCCGCAAGGAGGAGTAGGCGGCTTCCTGATCGGTTTTCAGGATGGTGGTATAGACATTCAAGCCACGGGTATAGGCCTCGTCCTTGAACTGGGCGTAGACCAATTGCCTGGCCATCTCCGCCGCATATTCGGCACGCAGGCTGAAACCGCGGCTGTGCTGCTTTACCTTGATCTCTTCGACACGCGCCGCTTCGAACTGCGCTGTGGAGATGTGCCCCAGGTCATGCATGCGCTTCAGAATATATTGCTGACGTGTTTTTGCGCGCTTGGGATTGACGACCGGATTATAGGTGGAAGGCGCTTTGGGCAGGCCGGCCAGCATTGCCGCTTCCGCCAGGGTGATATCCGACAAGAATTTTCCGTAATAGATCTGCGCTGCTGAAGAAAAGCCGAAAGCGCGCTGTCCCAGGTAAATCTGATTCATATAGATTTCCAGGATCTGATCCTTGCTCAAGTGCTGCTCGATTTTCCACGCCAGCAGGACTTCATACACTTTGCGCTTGTACGTCTGCTCGCTGGAGAGAAAGAAGTTGCGGGCAACCTGCTGGGTAATGGTGGATGCGCCTTGCCGGCGCGAGCTGGTCAGATTGTTCAAGGCCGCGCGGGCAATGCCGAGGTAATCGACGCCCCGATGTTCGTAAAAGCGTTCGTCCTCAATCGACAGCACGGCCTTCTTCATGTAGTCCGGGATGTCGTTGAAACGGACGACATTGCGCCTTTCTTCACCGAACTCGCCAATCAGCGTGCCATCCGCAGTGAAGATGCGCAGCGGAACCTTGGGCCGGTATTCGGTCAGCGCCTCCAGGGAAGGCAATTGCGGATACGCGATGCTAATCACGAAGATGACAAGCAATAGTCCGGAAAGCATCAATCCCGCGGTTACACTGGCGACTCCTAACAGCAGGCGCGCGGAAGTGCTGCGAGGGAGGCGAAAAAATTTTCCGAATCTGTTATCGGGAGAAGAATTGGAGGCCATGCAAAATCAGTAGGGATGGGTTGGGCTAAACCGCATTATAGGAGTTCCGGTCGGGCGAGTACGGATAAAGCTCCGAAGGTTTGCGGCCTTTCAGTAACGCCATGTAACGTAAAACAGCAGCGTTAGTTTTTGGCAACGGAATTGCAAGTTACTAGATGGAAAGCGTTTACGGCCTGAAAGCTTGTTGCTAGCATCTAACGTACATTTTAATAAGAGAAGCTAAGCACAGGTTTTAAAAGGGTTTTTAACCCTCTCGCCATTTTAGTGTACTGACTTCCTATTTTCCATACGGAATCCGACAACACCGCGTTTGCAGGGAGACGCACTCTTGAGAATAGATCTTGGATCTTTGTTCGGCAAAAAGAGCATTCCGCTGGTTGGCTTGGATATCAGTACGTCCTCGGTCAAGATGGTGGAGCTGGCTGAAGGCGGTAAAAATGATGTGCGGCTTGTGCGTTGCGCAACGGAGCCCTTGCCCAAAGGCGCGATCGTTGATGGCAATATAGAAAATATCGAGCAGGTGGCTGAAGCGATTCGCAAGGTATGGAAAAAAAGCGGCGCAAGTTCGAAACATGTCGTCATCGGTTTGCCGTCAGCTTCAGTCATTACCAAGCAAATCACATTGCCCGGCGGCTTGCACGAAGACGAACTGGAAGTGCAAGTCGAGAGCGAGGCCAGCCAATACATTCCCTTTGCGCTTGATGAAGTGAGCCTCGATTTTGACGTGATCGGTCCGTCTCCGAATTCGGAAGATGAAGTCGAAGTCATGCTGGCTGCGGCACGCAAGGAAAAAGTCGAAGACAGGGTGGCGGTTGCCGAAGCAGCAGGCTTGACGCCGACGGTGATGGATATCGAGACTTACGCAGCGCGTGCGGCAATCGAAAGGATCACCGGCCGATTTCCCCAGTCCAGCGGAAAAATCATTGCCCTATTCAACATCGGCGCCGCAGTCACCCATATTTCAGTTCTGCTCGATGGCAAGCCGCTGTACGAGCGTGAACAGCCATTCGGCGGGAAGCAGCTGACGCAGGATATCGCGCGTGCCTACGGCCTGACTCAGGAAGACGCAGAAATGCGGAAAAAAGCAGGCAATCTGCCGGAAGGGTATGAATCCGAAGTGCTGGCTCCCTTCCTCGAAAATGCATCGCTGGAAATCACGCGCGCCTTGCAATTCTTCTTTACCTCTACACCCTATACCCGAGTCGATCATCTCTTTCTGTCCGGAGGCAGTGCCATCG
>JAFAGG010000099.1 GCA_023422955.1 Pseudomonadota bacterium
GGACATGCCGATGACGACCCGCTTCTTAGACATGCACCGCCCCCATCACATTTGGATGTGTATACAGCATGGACAGCGGCATGCGTCGGCCTTTCAGGTAATCGTCCACGCAGCGTAACACCAGGGGGCTGCGATGGTGTTCGCGGCAGGCGACGATTTCTTCGTAAGTCAGCCACAAGGTGCGCAAAATGCCCTCATCCAGCGGCTGATCATGGGCCGCGCCGGGTTCACCGCAAAAGGCAAAGCGCAGATAAGTGACGTCCTCGCCGGTGCGGGTGGACTGGTAGCGCGTCATATAGACGCCGACCAAGCCGATAGGCGTGAAGTCGTGAGCGGTTTCTTCCAGCGCTTCCCGCACGACGGCTTGCTCCAGGGATTCAAAGGGGTCGAGATGACCTGCCGGCTGATTGATGCGAATTCCATCGCTGGTCTCTTCTTCTATCAGCAAAAAGCGGCCATCTTGCCGCTCGATGATGGCGGCGACGGTGACCGAAGGTTTCCAGATTTCAGACATGTGAGCTCTCAAAATAACCCGCTATTTTACCGTGCGGACTACTCGCATGTTGAAGGTGATTTATCTGAAAGGCATTTTGTAATAGAATGTCATGCTTTCTGCGCGAAAATTGCCAAGGTGCTATCAAAGTTGAAAGCTTGATAGATAAACGGGGAAATCTGCAGGATTATTTTCGAAAAAAACGCCCTTTAATATTTGCTTCGCAGCCATTTGGCCTTATTCTCTCGCTTTGCTTCTTTGTAACCTCTCTCGGAAGTCAGGAAGAGCAGAGTAAGTGTTGCTTAGGTGGTATCCCCGTGGGAACCCAGTAGCGGTTACTCCATGCAGCTTGCATTCAGGCTGGCGTGAATGCTCCGTTTGACTTTATCCGATGCAGGAATGGCGGACACGCTGCTTCGAGCTAGGGAAGCCCCGCCCAAGGATATAGGTAATATATTTGTCTCTGCCTAGCGTTAGGACAAAAAGTTTTTAGTAAACGGAATAAAAATGCAGCGCATTATGCTCAGGTCAAAGATTCACCGCGTAACAGTGACGCAGGCTGACCTGGATTATGAAGGTTCGTGCGGTATCGATGAGGATTTGCTGGATGCCGCCGACATCAAGGCTTTTGAAAAAATCGAGCTCTACAACGTCAATAACGGCGAGCGCTTCTCGACCTATGCAATCAAGGGTCAGCGCGGATCCGGCGAGATTTCCCTGAACGGTGCCGCCGCCCGCAAGGCGCACCTGGGCGACTTGCTGATCATCTGCACGTATGCACCGATGACGGATGAAGAAATCGAGACTTATGTGCCCAAGGTTGTTTTTGTCGATGACAAGAACAAGATCAAGGGACTGAAAAGATAGCAGTAACGCCCGGCATCACCCCCGAACCCGACCGCGCCTGTATTGTGCCGCCCCAGTCGGGTTTCGTGCGCTTGCGTTCCTCGAAGATCAACAGCATTCAATCATCAACTTAAGAGAGACCTTATGTCATTAATGATCGGAGTGCCGCGGGAAATCTTCCCCGGTGAAAAGCGGGTGGCGACTGTCCCGGAAGTCGTGGAAAAGCTGATCAAGCTCGGTTTTTCCGTTTCTGTCGAATCGGGCGCAGGTGCCGACGCCAATTCCAGCGATGATGCTTATCGCGCGGCGGGTGCACAGATCGTCGAAGGTACCGCCAATCTGTGGGCAGCTTCCGACATCATATTCAAGGTGCGTCCTCCCAGCGCGGAAGAAGTTGCGCTGATTCGTGAGGGTAGCACGCTGATCGGTTTCATCTGGCCGGCGCAAAACCCGGAACTGATGCAGCAGCTCGCCGCCAAGAAAGTCACCGTTCTGGCCCTGGACTCGCTGCCGCGCACGCTGTCCCGCGCTCAGAAGATGGATGCCCTGACCTCGATGGCAGGCGTCAGCGGCTATCGTGCCGTGATTGAAGCTGCCAATGCATTCGGTCGTTTCTTCAACGGTCAGATCACGGCTGCCGGCAAGGTTCCGCCAGCCAAGGTGTTCGTTGCAGGCGCCGGCGTAGCCGGTCTGGCTGCGATCGGCACTGCCGCCAACCTGGGCGCCGTCGTGCGCGCCAACGATACCCGCGCCGAAGTGGCCGACCAGGTCGTGTCGCTGGGCGGCGAGTTCGTGAAGGTGGATTACGATGAAGAAGGTTCCGGCGGCGGCGGTTACGCCAAGGTCATGTCCGAAGGCTTCCAGGCCGCCCAGCGCGAAATGTACGCGAAGCAGGCCAAGGAAGTGGACATCATCATCACCACGGCACTGATTCCAGGCAAGCCTGCTCCCAAGCTGATCACGGCTGAAATGGTGCAATCCATGAAGCCGGGCAGCGTGATCGTCGATATGGCGGCCGAACAGGGCGGCAACTGCGAACTGACCGTTCCGGGCGAAGCGGTGGTCAAGCACGGCGTGACCATCGTCGGTTACACGGACCTGGTCTCGCGCCTGTCCAAGCAATCGTCGACGCTGTATGCCAACAACCTGCTGCGCCTGACGGAAGAGCTGTGCAAGGCCGCAGACGGCACCAAGACCACTGACGGCAGCATCAACGTCAACATGGAAGATGAAGCCATCCGCGGTCTGACCGTCATCAAGGAAGGCAACATCACCTGGCCGCCTCCGCCGCCGAAACAGGTCGCCGCTCCGGCAGCGCCCAAGGCTGCTCCGGTTGCGAAATCCAGCGGTGGCCATGGTGCATCCAGCGCACCTTCATCCCCAGCGAAAGTTGCGGTGATACTGGGTATCGCTGCTGTGCTGTTCTGGTTTATCGGTGCTTATGCACCTGCTGCATTCCTCGGCCACTTCACCGTATTCGTACTGGCCTGCTTTATCGGCTACATGGTGGTCTGGAACGTTACCGCATCGCTGCATACGCCGCTGATGAGCGTAACGAATGCAATTTCGAGCATTATCGCAATTGGTGCCCTGATCCAGGTGTCTCCGTTGGGGGGCGAACTTGATCGTCCTGATACGTTGATCAGTATCCTGGCCTTCATCAGTATTGTGGCTACGGCTGTCAATATGTTCGGTGGTTTCGCCGTGACTCGCCGCATGCTGGCGATGTTCCGTAAATAAAAATATCAGGGAGCGATAATAATGTCTGAAAGCGTAACAACAATCGCTTACCTCGGGGCGGCGATTCTCTTCGTATTGAGCCTCGGTGGTCTTTCCAATGCGGAAACCTCGCGTCGCGGTAACTTCTACGGCATGCTCGGTATGGGCATCGCGGTAGTGGCAACCATCTTCGGTCCTAAAGTGACCGCTGCCGGTCTGCCTTGGATCATTGCTGCGATGGTTATCGGTGGCGGTATCGGTCTGTATGCCGCACGCACCGTGCAAATGACCCAGATGCCTGAACTGGTTGCATTGATGCACAGCCTGGTTGGTCTGGCTGCAACGCTGGTGGGTTATACCAGCTATGTCGATCCGGTAGCATCGGCCCACTACGTTGGTGCTGAAAAAACCATCCACGACATCGAAATCTACATCGGTATATTCATCGGTGCAGTGACCTTGTCGGGTTCCATCATCGCATTCGGTAAGCTGTCCGGCAAAATCGGCGGCAAACCATTGATGCTGCCTGCACGTCACTTCCTCAACCTGATCGGCTTGCTGATCGTGGTTTGGCTGGGCGTCGTGTTTGTCGGCGCAGAGTCGATCGACGCCGGCATGATGCCCTTGATCGTCATGACCATCATTGCCTTGCTGTTCGGTATTCACATGGTGATGGCCATCGGTGGTGCGGACATGCCAGTGGTAGTGTCGATGTTGAACAGCTATTCCGGCTGGGCAGCGGCAGCAACCGGCTTCATGCTGGCCAATGACTTGCTGATCGTAACCGGTGCTCTGGTCGGTTCTTCCGGTGCGATTCTGTCCTACATCATGTGCCGTGCGATGAACCGTAACTTCATCAGCGTTATCGCTGGTGGTTTCGGTAGCGAAGGCGGTGCACCCGCTGCCGCTGGTGGCGCAGCTCAACCAGCAGGTGAAGTGGTGGCTGTCAGCGCCGCTGAAACCGCTGAAATGCTGCGCGAGTCCAAGAACGTGATCATTGTTCCAGGTTACGGCATGGCCGTGGCACAGGCTCAGCACACCGTGTTTGAAATCACCAAGCTGCTGCGTGAAAAAGGCGTGAACGTGCGTTTTGCCATTCACCCGGTGGCAGGCCGTATGCCCGGTCATATGAACGTGCTGCTGGCTGAAGCGAAAGTGCCTTACGACGTTGTGTTCGAGATGGATGAAGTCAACGACGATTTCGGCAGCACCGACGTGGCCATGGTGATCGGTGCGAACGACATCGTGAACCCGTCTGCGCTGGATGATCCGAATAGCCCGATCGCCGGCATGCCGGTGCTCGAGGTATGGCATGCTCAGCAGACCATCGTGATGAAGCGTGGCATGGCTTCCGGTTATGCAGGCGTGGACAATCCGCTGTTCTACAAAGAGAACAACCGCATGCTGTTCGGCGATGCGAAGAAGATGCTGGACGAAGTGCTGGTAGCACTGAAGACGGCAGCCTGATTCTTTCGGCAAGCCACAAAAAAGCCATCCTTCGGGATGGCTTTTTTTACGTCTTCAGGTTTTTTCTTTTTCCGGATTCTCTGTGCTTAGCGTCGGCCGAACAGCATGTGCTCCGCCAGCAGGTGACGCGCCGGTCCGACCAGGTCCAACATGCCCAGCGAAGCGCCGAGCAGTGTCTGGCTGAATGCGCCATCGGGGGCGCTGGCAAACACCCTTGCCAGGGTGTCGGTCATGCGTATGGTGGTGCTGCGATCCGCTTCCCGCGCCTGCGCAAATTTGATCAGTGCATCCGGGCTGACGTCGGCGGCCAGCAGGCGCGCCAGCACGGTGGCATCGCGCATGCCCAGGTTCAATCCCTGTCCTGCAACGGGATGCAGCGTTTGTGCGGCGTTGCCGATGGCGATGCTGCGGGCAGAGGCGGCAGGTCGTGCATTCAGACCCAGCGGAAAGGACTGGCGTGAACTGGTGCTGATAAAAATACCGACGCGCATGCCGAAGGCTTGCTGCAGTTCGGCCAGGAAATTTCTATCGTCGAGCGCAAGCAGGTGTTGCGCCGAGGCGGGCCGCACGCACCAGATCAGCGAATAGCCGTCGCCCTGGGGCAGCAGGGCCAACG
>JAFAGG010000110.1 GCA_023422955.1 Pseudomonadota bacterium
ACGCGGGAATAGCTCAGTTGGTAGAGCGCAACCTTGCCAAGGTTGAGGTCGAGAGTTCGAGACTCTTTTCCCGCTCCAGATTCCTGAAGGGAAGCTCACGAAGCTTCCCTTTTTTCTTCTGCAGGAAGTACGCTGGAGATCGGTAAGCAACAGCCTGCACTGTCTGCGCAATTCCGATTTAGCAGTTACAATACGCACCTCTGGCGGGGTAGCAAAGTGGTTATGCAGCGGCCTGCAAAGCCGTATACGCCGGTTCGATTCCGGCCTCCGCCTCCAGAATTCATGCGGCTTCCCAAACGGAAGCCGTTTCTATTTCCGCGAAATGGCTAACAAATTCTTTAGCCATTTCTCTCCGCCTCCATTCCTTCCGACTTCTTTCCGATCCGTGCTGCCCAGCCCTAGGCTGCTTGGCGTTATCGGCAAGTTTTTTATCTTCGCTTCCCAACTGTTTTTTCTCGGCCTTCAATCTTTCTTGTTCCTGTAGATCGAGTTGAGTCAGCCGTGCCGTCGTGTTCGACTGTCTCGATGGACAGAGGCTCTTTTTTTCATCCGTCTTGCAAAAGAGTGCTTCCTGTGAAGGGTGGCGGTATCTGTTTTCGTATAGGGGAAATAATTTGCCTGGGATGCGAATAGGAGAGTGTGGCGTGGATTTGCGCGCGCAGGCGTTTGCGGAATGTAAAAAGCTTGAAGGGGGGTAGGGGCGCTGGTAACATACCCCCCAAATTTATCAAGAAGACTTGGACGTGGCGAATCGTCAAGAGTCAAATTCCCGCTAGTATTTTAGAAACGATAATCATGGATAATTTCAGGCCTGCGGCAGACGACTCGGCGCTTCAGCGCGAAGTTGCAGCACTCATCGTGCAAGCCCTCAATCTCGATGTAAAGGCCGAGGAAATCGAAGCGGATGCGCCGCTGTACGGCGATGGCCTGGGACTGGATTCCATCGACATCCTGGAGATTGCTCTGGTCGTGTCCAAGCGCTACGGTCTGCAATTGCGGGCGGAGAGCGAGGACAATCATCGTATTTTCAGTTCTCTGCGCAGCCTTACCGACTACATCAGCGCCCACAAAAAAAACTGAGGCTATAGTGCTTCGCCTGGCTTATCTGGTGCTGGTGGGTTTGTTTGTGGTGGGCTATGCCTTGCTCGCGCATTACACCAATGTGGCCGGCACCGAAACCCTGGGTACGATAGTGGCGCTGGCCCCCATTCTGGTTGCAGCCGTATCGTTAACCTGGCAATTGCGCCGTCATAAAGTGATTCCCATTTTGTTCGTGCTGGCTTGCCTCGCACTGGCGATAGCCTGGGGGCGAATAGAAAAGCATTACAGCCTGATTTACTGGCTCGAGCACGCGGGTACGGAATTATTCCTCTGCTTTATCTTCGGGCGCACCCTGCTTGAAGGGCGCGAGCCCATGGTGACTTTTTTCGCACGCATGATACACGGCCCGCTGTCGCCGGAGTTGCAGGCGTATACGCGCGCGGTGACCAAGGCATGGGTAGCGTTCTTTGCCGTCATGGCAGCCCTGTCGACGCTGCTGTTCCTGCTGGTTTCGGTGGAAGTATGGTCGATGTTCGCCAATTTCTTTACAGCGCCGCTGATTGCGCTGATGTTCCTGGGAGAGTATCTGGTTCGCCGGCGTTTGCATCCGAAAATGGAACATGCGCCTATTCTCGAAGGGGTGAAAGCGTACTGGAAACACCCGGCACCGTAACGCTGAACCCGGCCAGGCAAACAAAAGAATGGGCATGACCACCTTCCCCCTGATTACACACACCCATGCCGGCAGCATCCTTGCCTGGCGTGACGGGCGGCCGATAAGCGCAGCCGCCTTTCTTGCGGATGTGCGGCAGGTGAGCGCGATGCTGCCGTCCGGATCTCATCTGCTGAATGCCTGCGCCGATCGATATCGTTTCATGGTCGGACTGGCGGCCTCGGTGCTGACAAACAAGATCAGCTTGTTGCCTCCCACGCAAACTCCGGAAATGATCGCGCAGATGCAGCGATTTGCACCGGATGCCTTCTGTCTCACGGACTCCGAGTATTGCACCGTCGCCTTGCCACAGGTTCGCTTTCCGGGCTTATGTTCCGAAACGGCGGCTTTGCCCGCGGACGCGGAAAATTTTGCAGTGCCTTTTGCAGTGCCGGCCATCGATGCGGCACAAATTCTCGCTTATGTCTTTACTTCGGGTTCGACCGGGCAACCGCGTCCTCACATAAAAACCTGGGGTGCGGTGGTGCAAAGCGTGCGCGCGGAAGCGCAGCGATGGGGCATAGCTAACGAGCACAGCCACGCCGTGATCGGCACGGTTCCGCCGCAGCACATGTACGGACTCGAATCCACGGTGGTGATCGTGATGCAGAGTACGAATACCATGGTGACCGGCCAGCATTTTTATCCTGCCGATATCTGCAGTGCGCTGGAAAAAGTGCCTGCACCCCGCATACTGGTTTCCACGCCGATTCATCTGCGCTTTTTGCTGGAAGGCGCCGACGCTATTCCTGCAGTAAACCTGCTGGTCTCCGCTACCGCGCCGCTATCGCTTGCGCTCGCGACGGAAGTGGAGAGCAAGTTCGACGCGCCGCTGGTGGAGATATACGGTTGCACCGAGACCGGGCAAATTGCCTCGCGCCGCCTGACGGAAGGCGAAGAGTGGCACTTGTTCCCGGATATCCGCTTCCGGCAGGAGAACGATATAACGCTGGCGAGCGGCGGGCATATCGATCAGGCTACCGAGATGGGAGATGTGATCGAGATGGTGGGCGACCAGCGTTTTCGCCTGCATGGACGCAAGGCGGACCTCGTGAATATCGCCGGCAAGCGGAATTCTCTGGCTTACCTGAACCTGCAACTGACTGCCATAGACGGAGTGATGGACGGCGCTTTCTTTGCGGCGGATGAAGCCGGCTCGGACGAACTGGTCAGGCTGGCGGCCTTCGTGGTGGCGCCGGGCTTGAGTCCGGCGGATCTGATGGCGGCATTGCGCCAGCGTATCGATGCGGTATTCCTGCCGCGCCCGCTGATGTTCGTCGATGCCTTGCCGCGCAACTCGACCGGCAAGCTGCCGCGCGCAGCACTGCAAGCCTTGTTGCAGCAGACCGCGGACCGGACGGCATGAAGGACGTGATGAAAGACGCGATGAAAGACGATATGACGCAAGCAGGTTTTATCTTGCCTATCGCCGCAGATCATCCCGCCTTTGCCGGACATTTCCCCGGCATGCCGATTGTGCCGGGCGTGGTGCTGCTGGATGAAGTGCTGCATTTTTTCGAGCAGGAACTCGGCTTGCGTACCGCTCAAATAAGTCAGGCCAAATTCCTGAGCCCGGTGCGCCCGGGTGAAAAGGTGGAGTTGCGGTATGAAGCGGGTAATGAGGAAAGCCTTCGTTTTCGCCTGAGCAGCGCGGACAGGCAGATCGCGACCGGCGTGGTGCGCGTGAAGGCGAACCCGTGAGGTCGGCATGACGGAGGCATCATCGGCGAACTGGGCGCAACGACCGGAACGCGGCAGCGCCTTGCTGCTGCGCCTGATGACGCGCCTGTCGCTGTGGTTCGGGCGCAAGCCTGCGCGTGTACTGCTGCATCCCATCGTCCTGTATTTTCTGCTGTGTTCTCCGGCCGCCCGCCGCAGTTCGCGCGCCTACCTGGCGCGAGCGCTCGACCGCCCGCCGCGCTGGCTGGACTTGTACCGGCATTTCCATAGTTTTTCCGCCGCCTTGCTGGACCGTATCTATCTGCTGAATCAGCGCTTCGATTTGTTCGAGTTCGAAGTGGAAGGCGAAGACATCATCCGCGGCGCCATCGCCGAAGGGCAGGGCGTATTCCTGATCGGCGCGCACATCGGCAGCTTCGAAGCCCTGCGCGCGCTGGGCCGCAAGGAGTCGGGGCTGGATGTGGCGATGGCCATGTTCGAAGAGAATGCGGGCAAGATCATGGCCACGCTCACGGCGATCAATCCCGCGCTGAAGCAGGATGTGATTCCGCTGGGCCGCATCGATTCCATGCTGCAGCTCAGCGAGCGGCTCGACAGCGGCACGATGGTCGGCATGCTGGCGGACCGCACGCTGGGAGAAGAAAACCTGCAGCCAGTGAGCCTGCTCAATGACACCGCCTACCTGCCGACCGGCGCTTTTCGCATGGCGGCGCTGCTGCGCCGGCGCGTGGTTTTCATGGCGGGTCTTTACCTGGGCAGAAATCGTTACCGCCTGGTGTTTCAGCCGCTGGCCGATTTTTCGGCAGTGGCTTCCGGTCAGCGGCAACAAGCCTTGCAGGATGCTCTTGCGCGTTACGCCGCATTGATGGAAGCATGCTGCCGTGACGCTCCCTACAATTGGTTCAACTTCTTCGATTTCTGGCAGGCGCCGGAAAGGAGCAAGCCGTGATAATCAAAAAAGGCATGTGGCGCTATGCCGCATTTTTTTGCCTGGCCTGGCAAATGACGATGGCGAATGCCGCCGGCTGGACTGTCGATGCGCTGATGGCGGAGCTGGCGCAGACCAAGCCGGGCCGTGCCCGCTTCGTTGAAAAGAAAACACTGATGATGCTGGAAGAGCCGGTCGTGTCGTCGGGCGAACTGCTGTATAGCCCACCTGACAGGCTGGAGCGCAAGACGCTGAAGCCGCGCGAAGAATCCATGATCGTCGAAGGCGGTGTGGCGACCATCGTGCGCGGCAAGCGTACGCACGCCATGCAATTGCAGCAGTACCCGGAACTGGCCGGCGTGATCAACAGCATACGCGGCACCTTGTCCGGCAACCGGCCACTGCTGGAGCAATCCTTCGCTCTGAAGCTGGACGGTTCGCGTCCCTCCTGGCGCCTGCAATTGAAGCCGACCGACGCCGGGCTGGCGCGCATCATACGCGTGATCCGCATTGAAGGCGCCTACGGCCGGGTGCGCAGCATAGAGCTGGAGCAGATGGATGGCGACAGCTCGGTGATGACGATTGCCCCGCTGTCTGAAAAATGAGGCTGTTCCGGATGCGCCATAAGTCGCTTGCCATCACAGTCTGGCTGCTGGGCCTGGCGGTATGCCTGGTCATTATCGGCCGCAGCAATTTTTCTGCCGACATGTCGGCATTCCTGCCGGCTTCGCCGACCGAAGAACAGCAAGTCCTGATCGATCAGTTGAAAGATGGCGTGGTTTCGCGCCTGATCCTGGTCGGCATCGAGGGCAGCGATGCCGATACGCGTACCGGAATTTCGCGCAGCATGGCTGAGACCTTGCGACCGTCCGCCGATTTCGTCTGGGTCGGCAATGGCGAATCCGAGCATGCCGAGCGCGATCAGGTCTTTGTTTTTGAAAACCGCTATCTGCTCAGCTCGGCAGTGACGCCCGAGCATTTCAGCGTCGAAGGGCTGGAGGCGGCCATAGGCGACACGATAGACCTGCTGGCCTCGCCGGCCGGCATGATGATCAAGTCGATTCTGCCGCGCGACCCGACCGGGGAAGTCGTTCATTTGCTGGATCAGCTGACCGGCGGCAATCAGCCTGCCACTCACCAGGGCGTGTGGGTGTCGCGCGATGCGAACCGGGCCTTGCTGCTGTTGCAGACCCGGGCTTCCGGCTCGGACCTGGATGCGCAGCAGAAGGCGATTGCGCAGGTCGAGCAGGCATTTGCGGCAAGCATCGTTAAGCAGGGGGAGATGGCCGCCGCCGCGAGCTTGCTGATGACCGGCCCCGGCATCTTTGCAGTGCAGTCGCGCAGCACGATACAGAAGGAAATCGGCAGCCTGGTGGCGATCAGCACCAGCTTGATCATACTGTTGCTGCTGGTGATCTACCGCTCCCTGTCGGTGCTGGTGCTGGGCCTGATACCCATGCTGTCGGGAGCCGTGGTCGCGGTGGCGGCGGTCAGCATGGGATTCGGCATCGTGCATGGCGTCACGCTGGGCTTCGGTTCGGCGCTGATAGGCGAAGCAATCGATTACGCCATTTATCTTTTCGTGCAGTCGCACAAACGGGATGAGGGAAATTCGTCGGGCTGGCTGCGCGAATCCTGGCCCGCCATTCGCCTGGGCGTACTGACTTCCATCCTGGGTTTCAGCATCTTGCTGTTTTCCGATTTTCCCGGCCTGGCACAGCTGGGCTTATATGCGATTGCGGGCATCACCACCGCGGCGCTGGTAACGCGCCATGTGCTGCCGCATCTGTTGCCGGAAAATTTTTCCATACGCGATGTTTCTCCGCTGGGACGGCGCCTGGTGCGCCTGCAACAGCTGTCTGCGGTGCTGCGCTGGCCGGTCATCGTCTTGTCTATCTTGTCGGCCGTCGTGGTGTGGCAGCATCGTGACTCCTTGTGGAATAGCGAACTGTCTTCGCTCAGCCCTGTTTCCGAGAGCGCGCAGCAACTGGATGCGAGCCTGCGCGCGGATATGGGCGCGCCGGATGTACGATACATGGTCATCGTATCGGGCTCCGACCAGCAGTCCGTGTTGCAGGCGGCGGAGAAAGTGGCTGAGCCGCTGCAGAGACTGGTGGAGCAGGGCGTGCTGGCCGGCTTCCAGAGCCCGTCGCAGTTCCTGCCCAGTGACGCTTCCCAGAAGGCGCGCCAGGCGGCGCTGACTGTGCCGGATATGAGCCAGCGCTTGCAGCAGGCCGTGAGCGCATTGCCGGTGCGCGCGGAAGTGCTGGCGCCGTTTGTCGAAGATATCAAGCGCAACCAGCAGCGTGCGCCGTTGACGCGCGCCGACCTGGAAGGCACTTCGTTTGCCTTGCTGGTGGATTCGCTGTTGCTTAAGCGGGACGGCAAGTGGAGCGCCGTGCTGCCGCTGATGGTGCCGCAGCAGAGTGCGGAACTGGATGGCGATGTCGTGCGTGCCGCGATTGGCGAAGCGGGCCAGGGCGATGTGCTGTTTGTGGATTTGAAAACGGAATCCGATAACTTGTACGACGGCTATCTGAACGAAGCGATCGTATTGTCCGGCATAGGCATGATAGGTATCGTGCTGCTGCTGATGTTTGCCTTGCGCTCCTTGCGCAAAGCGGTGCTGGTGATGCTGCCCTTGCTGTCCGCCTCCCTGATCGTGGTGGCCGCGCTGGTCATTGCCGGGCAGCAGCTGATCATCCTTCACCTGGTGGGTCTGTTGCTGACCTTTGCCGTGGGCTCCAACTATGCGTTATTGTTCGGGCAGGAACAGCAGGAGGAAACCTTGCCTCGCACCTATGCATCGCTGCTGTTTGCCAACCTGACCACGGCGATCGGATTTGGTATTCTCGCCTGTTCCAGCGTGCCGGTGCTGAATGCGATTGGCATAACGGTAGGGCCGGGCCTGGTGCTGAGCCTGATATTCTGTGCGGCCTTTTCCGATATCCTGCGCGGCAAGAGCTAAGTGATGCGGGTGCTACACGACAGGCTGGACCCGCAACGGCGCGCGGCATCGCTGATGATCATGCTGCCCGGCGCCTTGCAGGATCCGCAGGAATTTCGCAGCGGCGGATTCCTTGAGCGATTGCGGCAGCGGCATCCGGATTTCGATGTGATGCTGATCGATCCCGCCCTTCAGTTCATCGGCGACGCATTGGAACCGGGAACAGTAAAGACTCTGCACGAGCGCGTGGTTCAGCCAGTGCGGGCGCATTACCGGCGCATCTGGATGACCGGCATCTCGCTGGGCGGATTTCTCGCGCTGTCTCATGCGGCCTGTTATCCCGATTCGCTGAATGGCCTGTGCCTGCTGGCTCCCTATCCGGGAACAAGGATGAAACGTGAAGAACTGCCGGGAAATAGTGACTTGCCGGCTTCAGCTGTGACGCAAACGCCGGACCTGGAACAGTGCATGTGGCAATGGCTGCGTGGGCGCGGGCAGGATACCACCCAGCTATGGCTGGGTTATGGCGCGCAGGACCGGTTTGCAGATGGTTTGCGGCAGATGGAAAAGTGGATGCCGCAGCAGCGGGCAGAAGTGGTCGATGGCGGCCACGACTGGGAGGCGTGGCAGCGTTTGTGGGGCCGTTTCGTGGACAGTGACTGCCTGAGTCCGGCATGAAGAAAATTGAATACATGAATTCGAATACGAGCTGGAAACCCTCGCCGCTGATGTGGGGCAGCTTCGTGCTGCACGCTGCACTTCCCGTGCCTTTGCTGCTGGCGCCGCAATCCTGGCCCTGGGTGCTGGCGCTCTTGGTCGGCAATCATCTCCTGCTGACGGGCGTCGGCTTGTGGCCGCGCAGTACCTGGTTGGGTCCGAACTGGACGCATTTGCCGCAAGAGGCGGTCGCTCGCCGGGAAATCGCGCTGACCATCGACGACGGTCCCGATCCAGAAGTCACGCCCAAAGTGCTGGATGTGCTGGACCGATATGGCGTGAAGGCGACTTTCTTTTGCATAGGCCAGCAGGCGGCGCGTTATCCGGAGCTGTGCAAGGCGATCATGCAGCGCGGGCATGTGATCGAAAACCACAGTCAGACCCATCGTCACGATTTTTCGTTGTTGGGACCGAAGGCGCTGCAAGGCGAGCTGGAAAGCGCGCAGCAAACGCTGACTGAAATTACCGGCCGGCGGCCGCGTTTTTTCCGCGCGCCGGCAGGCTTGCGCAATCCTTTCCTCGACTGGGCGCTGACCAGGACGGATCTGAAACTGGCGGCCTGGACCCGCAGGGGGTTCGATACGCGCACGCCCAATGCCGAAACCGTATTCAAGCGCCTGTCGCGCGATCTTCGTCCAGGCGCTATCCTGCTGCTGCATGACCGCAACTGCGCGCGCACCGAAAACGGAACACCGGTGATCCTGGCGGTTTTGCCGCGCTTGCTGGAGGCTGCTGCGCAGGCCGAATTGCGCTTTGTTACCTTGCATGACCTGCTACACGCTGAACAACGATGAAAACACGATTCGTAAAAAACCTGGTGGAGACTGCCGCCGCTCCTTATCAAAGCGCCGGCCGCTTCGCCTGGCATTTCGCCAAGGGCAAGCTGGGTGGCGATCCGGCCTTTGCCGGCTTGCTGGCGCATGGGCTGATTCCCGACGGCGCCCGCATTCTGGATATCGGTTGCGGCCAGGGGCTGCTGGCTTCCTGGCTGCTGTCGGCGCGGCGCATGTATGAAAAAGGGCAATGGCTCGCGGAATGGCCCGAGCCGCCGGCAGCCTTCGTGCATGGCATAGAACTGATGAAAAGCGACGTGGAACGCGCGCAACGTGCGCTGGGCGATGCCGCGCAATTCACGGTCGGCGACATGTGCAAGGTCGATTTCGGCAAGGTCGATGCGGTGGTCATCCTGGACGTGCTGCATTACGTCGACTATGCGGCGCAGGATGAGGTGCTGCGCCGGGTGCGGGATGCATTGAGTCCGAACGGACGCTTGCTGTTGCGCGTAGGCGACGCCAACGGCGGCTGGCGTTTCCGATGCAGCGTGTATGTCGACCATATCGTGACCTTCGTGCGCGGTCACCGCAACAGCCGCCTGTATTGCAGGCCGCTGGCGGAATGGAAGGCGGCTTTAAGGCAACTGGGCTTCAGCGTCCAGGCCCGGCCCATGCATGATGGCACGCCCTTTGCCAATATCCTGCTGGACGCAAGGCTGGCCTGAAAAAGGCGTATTCAGCGCAGGGTTTGCTAGAATCCGGGGCCACGCTCATTTTATGTATTTACTGCTTTGAAACCACTTCTGCTTTCACATTTCACCGCCACCAGTTGCCTGGGCCATGGACTGGCTGACAACCTGGACGCCTTGCGCCGGCAAAAGAACGGTCTCAGTAAATGCAATTTTGATATTGCCGATCTCGATACCTGGGTAGGCGAAGTTGCGGGCGTGGATTCGGTTGCGCTGCGGCCGGACCTGCAGGCCTTCGATTGCCGCAACAACCGGCTGCTGCAGCTGGCGCTGGCGCAGGACGATTTTGCCCAGGCGCTGGAATCGGCCGTGCTCAGATATGGAAAGCAGCGCATAGGCATTTTCCTCGGCACCAGCACTTCGGGCATCCTGCAGGCGGAACTGGCTTATCGCGAGCGCCATGAAAGCAAAGGTCCCTTGCCTGAGCACTTCAATTACCGCACCACGCACAATACCTTTTCCGCCGCCGAATTCCTGCGCCGGTATGCGGGCTTGCAAGGGCCTGCAATGGTGGTGTCGTCGGCCTGCTCCTCGGGCGCGAAGGTGTTTGCATCCGCCAGAAGAATGATGGAAGCCGGCCTGATCGATGCGGCGATCGTGGGCGGCGTCGATACGCTGTGCCTGACGACGCTGTATGGATTCAATTCGCTGGGCCTGACTTCGCCGCAGCCTTGCCGCCCCTTTGATGCAGAACGCAACGGTATCTCGGTGGGTGAAGCGGCCGCGCTGGTGCTGCTGGAAAAAATGCCGGACAGCGTCGATGCCGATGCCGTGCTGCTGATGGGAGTGGGCGAGTCCAGCGATGCCTATCACATGTCCTCGCCGCATCCGGAAGGTGCGGGGGCGCGCATGGCCATGGAACAGGCGCTTGCGATGGCTCAGCTGAAACCGCAAGACATCGATTACATCAACCTGCATGGCACTGCGACGCCTTCGAATGATGCATCAGAAGGCAAGGCGGTCGAGGCGCTGTTCGGGTCTGCCACGCCCTGCAGCTCTACCAAAGGCGCTACCGGCCACACGCTGGGTGCTGCGGGTGCCATCGAAGCTGTCATCTGTGCGCTGGCGCTGCGTCATGGATTTTTGCCGGCAGGCGTCAACACGACTGTGCGCGATCCCGCCCTGCAGCTGAATTACCTGCTGCAGAACCAGGACAAGTCCATTCGTTACGCACTCACCAATTCCTTCGGCTTCGGCGGCACCAACTGCAGCCTGATTCTCGGCAGGGCAAACTGAGCGAGCACCGAGCCACTGATGACTATGTTGACTGTATATATTGAAGGCATGGGCCTGGTCGGACCGGGTTTCGACAATTGGCTGGCGGCGCGGGATGTATTGAGCGGCCAGGCGGCTTATCAATACCGGCCCACCGTGCTGCCCGCGCCCGCCGCCTTGCCTGCGGCCGAAAGGCGTCGTTGCGGCCCGGTGGTCAAACT
>JAFAGG010000071.1 GCA_023422955.1 Pseudomonadota bacterium
CGCGCCCTGCAAGGGGGGATGGGTTAAAGAATGTGTGCACAAAACCCATCCCCATCCCGGCCTTCCCCTTGAAGGGGAGGGAGTGCTCTCCTGCCTCCCCCTAAAAAGGAAAAACAAAAATCAGCCAAAATTCCCGCGGATGATGCGTGCCAGCTTGGCCGCATAGTCCGGATCGGTGGCATAGCCGGCGCGCTGCAGGCCGCTGGCGAATTCCACGGCATCCTTGCCCTGCGCGATCACATCCTGGTAGCGCGGATTGTTGCTCAGCAGTTGGGCGTAGTCGCGGAAGGCCTCGGCGTAGGAATCATAGGCGCGGAATTTTTCCGCCTTGCGTTGCGGCGCGCCGTCCACGTACTCGGTCGTCATGACTTCCACGGTGCGGCCTTTCCAGTTGCCGGTGGCCTTGATGCCGAACAGGTTGTGGCTGGGCCTGCCGTCGGCGCCGGTGATTTCGCGTTTGCCCCAGCCGCTTTCCAGCGCGGCCTGCGCCAGGATGAACTTGGAGGGAATGCCGGTGATGCGGCTGGCTTCCTGCGCATGCGCGCCCATGCGTGCCTGGAAATCCTGCACGTGGAGAGGCTGGTCGGAAGTGGCACGCGCTGCGGCATCCTGTTGCGCTGCTGCGGCAGGCGCTTTCGGCACGTCTTCCAGCATGCGCTCCATCGTGCGCTGCAGGTCATTGCGCCCGACATAAGCGGATTCGGGCGAGAGCGGATTGAATGCGGTCCCGGCGCCGGGACCGGCTGCGGCCCCCTGCTGCGGCGACAACTGGCGGATCAGCACGTCGGCCATGCCGATGCCGCGCGTGGCCAGCGACTGGCTCAGCTGCTGGTCCAGCATAGACGTGTACATTTTGCTCTGCTCGTTATCGAACAGGCCGCCCTCACCGCCGCCGGCTTCGCGCATGCTCTTTAACATCATGTTCAGAAACAGCGCTTCGAATTGTTCGGCAACTGCCTTGATGGATTCCGGCGAATTGTCGCGCGCGGAGCGCTGCAGCTTGCTCAATCCCTGGATATCGATTGCCAGGTGCTGGGAAATATCCGGCGGATTGACCATGGTGTGCTCCCCGATCAGATGATTTCCAGCTCGGCGCGCAAGGCGCCTGCAGCCTTCATCGCCTGCAGAATCGCCAGCAGATCCTGCGGCGTCGCACCGATTGCGTTCAGCGCACGCACTACTTCAGCCAGCGAAGTGCCGGATTGCAGCATCATGACTTGGCCCGGCTCCTTGGTGATTTCTATCTGCGCGCGCTGGGCGACCACGGTTTCGCCGCGTCCGAACGGCGCTGGCTGGCTGATGATCGGATCCGACTGGATCACGACCGACAGGTTGCCATGCGATACCGCGCAGGCTTCCAGCGTGACCGACTGGTTCATCACCACCGAACCGGTGCGCGCATTGAGGATGACCTTGGCATTGCCCTGCGCGGGAATGACGGGAATGCTTTCCAGCATGCCGAGAAAAGTCACACGTTCGTCGCTGCTCTGCGGCGCGCGCACGCGGATCACGCGTCCATCCTGGGCCGCGGCGGTGCCGGGACCGAACTGCGTGTTGATGGCCGCTACTACGCGGGCAGCGGTGGAGAAATCGCTTTCATTGAGTTCCAGCGCAATCGAATCGCTTTGCCCCAGCGCCGTCGGCACCGCGCGCTCCACGGTGGCGCCGCCGGAAATGCGGCCCACGCTCAGATGATTCACCGCTATCTTGGTGTCGCCCGCTGAAGCGCCCACGCCACCCACCAGCACATTGCCCTGCGCGATTGCGTAGATCTGGCCGTCCGCGCCTTTTAACGGCGTCATCAGCAGCGTGCCGCCGCGCAGGCTCTTGGCATTGCCCATCGAGGACACGGTGATATCCAGCAGCTGGCCCGGCTGCGAGAATGGCGGCAGCGAAGTGGTCACGACCACGGCCGCCACATTCTTCAATTGCATGTTGATGCCGGGCGGCAGGCTCACGCCCATCTGCTGCAGCATGCTCACCACGCTTTGCACCGTGAACGGCGTTTGCGTGGTCTGGTCGCCGCTGCCATCCAGTCCCACCACCAGGCCGTAACCGATCAACTGGTTCTGGCGCACGCCCTGGATGCTGGCCAGGTCCTTGATGCGCTGCGCATGCGCGGCCGGCATCAGCAGACCAAGCAGGATCACCGTGCCACAGAGCAGTGCGAGAAATCGGCGGGAAACTTTCATGACAGGCATCGGGTACTTTCGTTACTTCGGTTTGCTTCGATTTTTCTTCCAGCCGCAAGGCATTTCATTCCCTCCCCTTCAAGGGGAGGGTTAGGGTGGGGATGGGTTAAAGAATGTGTGCACAAAACCCATCCCCATCCCCGCCTTCCCCTTGAAGGGGAAGGAGTATTCTCCCATCTGCCCAGGTCGTGCTTCGCGAAACCCCTGCCTCACCCCATTGAAGGAAGAGGAGTATTCGCTCTCCTGCATAGACAGCGCTTCGCAAAGCCCCAATCTCACCCTTCTTTCAAGGGGGAGGAGCTACCATGCTCCTTAAAGCGGCAGCACACTCAAAAAGAATCTCGTCAGCGCGCTGTAGAACTGCGACTTGTCCACCTGCGTCGAGGTGCGGTACTCGGCACGCACATCGGCGACCTGGGTCGAGTTCACGCTGTTAACAGCGCTGATATGACTGGGATTCACCACGCCCGAGAAGCGTATGTATTCCACGCTCTTGTCCAGCCCCACCTGCTTTTCGCCGCTGACCACGAGATTCCCGTTGGGCAGCACTTCGACCACGGTCGCGGTCAGCGTGCTGGTGAAGTTGTTGCCGGAGCTGGCAGTGTCCTTGTCGGAGAACTGGCGGCTGTTGGCCGCGCCGACACCGAAGCGGTTCAGCGCGGAATCGCCGAGCCCGAACAGGCGGTCAACGCTGGCATTGGCGCTGCCCGACTTGCTCGACGCATTGGCCGATTCGGTCTTGACGTTGCTGTTTTCCGTAATGCGTATGGTCAGCATATCGCCCACGTGCCGCGCGCGATGGTCTTCGAACATCGGACGGTAGGAGTTAGCCTGGAAGATCGCGCCGTTGGCTGCCGGCACCGGCGCAACCGGCTGCGGCCGCGTGCTGGTCGGATACTGGGTGATGGTAGTCGGCGTGGTGGGCGCGCATCCCGCCAGCATTGCGACCACCCCGATAACGAACCCTGCCTTTTTCATGACCGATCTCTTTTCAGTTCATCCGTGATCAAAGCTGCGAAAGACGCTGCAGCATCTGGTCGGAAGTCGTGATGGCTTTGCTGTTGATTTCATACGCGCGCTGCGTCTGGATCATGCTGACCAGCTCTTCCACCACGTTGACATTCGAGGTTTCGACATAGTTCTGCACCAGCGTGCCGGCGCCATTGTTGCCGGGAATATTGTCGTTGGGATTGCCGGAAGCGGCAGTTTCCAGGAACAGGTTTTCACCCCGGCTTTCGAGGCCGCCGGGATTGGCGAAGGTTGCCAGTTGCAGCGTGGCGACCAGCATGGGCTGCGCAGTATTGGGCAGCGTGACGGTCACCGCGCCATCGCGGCCTATGGTCAGGGTCTGGGCATCAACCGGGATGGTGACTGCCGGGTCCACCGGATAGCCGCTGGCCGTTACCAGCTGGCCTTCGGCATTGACCTGGAAGGAGCCGTCGCGGGTGTAAGCCATGGTGCCGTCGGGCAGCAGTACCTTGAAAAAACCGTTGCCCTGAATCGCCAGGTCGGTAGCGTTATCGGTCTGCTGCAGGTTGCCCTGCGTGAAGATGCGCTCGGTTGCGACCGGGCGCACGCCGGTGCCGAGCTGCAGGCCGGACGGCAGCTGGGTCTGCTGCGAGGTTGAAGCGCCGGGCTGGCGCATCGTCTGATACAGCAAATCCTCGAACACGGCGCGCGAGCGCTTGAAGCCGCTGGTGCTGACGTTCGCCAGGTTGTTGGAGATCACATCCATCTTGGTCTGCTGCGCATCGAGACCGGTCTTGGATATCCATAGCGATCGAATCATCTGATTCTCCTGTGTTCATTGACTTCGAGCGGCGCACTTGCACCCGCACTTTTACCTACGATCATTCTCGCCCTGTCAGCCGCCGCTCAAATTGAGGATCTGACCGGCCTTTGTGGCGTTATTCTCGGCGTTCTTCATCATGTTCATCTGCAGATCGAACTGGCGCGCCAGCGAGATCATGTTCACCATGGCATCCACCACGTTGACATTGCTGGTTTCCAGCGCGCCGCCTGCCACCGCCACATTCGCATCTTCGGGCGCGACCGCGCCGTTGGTCAGACGGAACAGCCCGTCATCGCCGCGCATGATGGTTTCGGTCGGTGGATTGACCAGCTTGAGCCGGCCCATCACCGTCGGCGGCACGCCCGGCGTGGCAGGATCGATAGTGGAAATCGTGCCATCCCTGGCGATTGCGACATTCACGCCCGGCGGCAGGGTAATGGGGCCGCCGTCGCCGATCACGTTCAATCCGTTCTGGGTCTGCAGCACGCCGTTTTCATTCAGCCTGAAAGCGCCGTTGCGCGTATAGCCTTCGCCGCCATTGGGCGCTTCGACGGCGAACCAGCCGTCGCCCTGCACCGCCACGTCGAGCTCGCGCCCGGTGTGGTGGATGGTGCCGGACGCAAAGTCGCTGCCTACCGTCGCATCCACCACGAAGGCACGCGTGGGCAGGCCCGGCCCCAGCACCGGCACGGCGCGGAAGGAATCCAGCTGGGCGCGGAAACCGGTGGTGGAAGCATTGGCCAGGTTGTGCGAATTGGTGGCCTGCTGTTCCAGAATATGCTTGGCGCCGCTCATCGCGGTATAGATCAGGCGATCCATGGCATTTCTCCTTGCTTGTCTTACTCGTATTACTCGTCTTACTTATCTTGCGCGGACAGCGGCATCGCGTCAGCGTGTTCCATTGCCTGCGTCATGCCGTCTAGCGCATGTTCACCAGGGTTTGCATCGCCTGGTCCTGGGTCTTGATGGTCTGGGCATTGGCCTGGTAGTTGCGCTGAGCCGTGATCATCTTGACCAGCTCCGCCGTCAGGTCGACGTTGGATTCTTCCACCGTATTGGCGCGCAGCAGGCCGAGCGTGCCCGAACCGGGAGAGCCGACCATGGCCGCGCCCGAGTTCGGCGTTTCCGCCCAGTTGTTGTCGCCCAGCGGCTCCAGGCCGTTCGGATTAGTAAAGGTCGCCAGCGCCACGCGGCCCAGGATGGCGGATTCGCCATTGGTGTAGCGGCCCAAGATGGTGCCGTCGTTGCCGATGGCAAAACCGGCCAGGCGGCCCGGCGCATAGCCGTCAGGCAGCAGCTTGGTGACGCCCGAGGTGGAACCGAACTGGGTCGAGGTACGGAAATCCACGTTCACCGACATCGGCGCAGCGCCGTTATTCGGATTGAGCGCCAGCGCAAAGGGCGCGGTCGGCGCCTGCAATGCGCCATTGGCATCGAACTGGAGCTGCGCAATGTTGCCGCCGGCGTTCAGCGTCTGTCCATCGAGCGATGCATAAACGTCCCAACTGCCATCGCCCGTCTTGGCGTAATAAGTCTGCAGGCTGTGCATATTGCCCAGCGAGTCATAGACCGGCATGGAAGTCGTGTAGTTGTAGCTGAGCGAATCGCTGGCCGCGAACGGCGTGTTGGCCGGCACTTCGCTGCGCGAATCCAGATTGATGACCAGTTCCGCACTCGTGGTGGCGCTCGGCTCCAGGTCGGCGGTATTGATATTGATCTCGCCGGGAGTACCGCCCGAGATCTGGCCGTTTGCATCCACCGTATAACCTGTCAGGCGGGAGCCGCTGGCGTTGACGATGTAGCCTGCCTTGTCCATCTGGAACTGGCCGTTGCGCGTGTAGGAAACCACGCCATTGTTCTCCATGCGGAAAAAGCCATCGCCGTTGATGGAAATATCCAGCGGATTGTTGCTGCTGGAGATATTGCCCTGCGTGAATTGCTGGGCAACCTGCGTCATCTTGGTGCCGATACCGATCTGCGAACCGCTGCCGCCGCTGAGGGAGCGCGCATAGACGTCGGAAAAGACGGCTTGCGATTGCTTGAAGCCGACGGTGCTGGCATTGGCAACGTTATTGCCGATCACTTCCAGGTTCTTGGAAGCTGCATTCAGGCCGCTTAATCCTTGTTGAAAACTCATGGTGTTCTCCTGTGAACGATGCTTGAATGAGGGAGGCTTACAGTATCTGGCGCACGTCAGCCATGCTGGCCTCACCCGCACCCATCAAATTCAGTTTGATTCCTTGCGGTCCCACCGACACGCTCATCACCTCGGCGAAGGTCAGTGCCTTGCCTTCCTTGATGTCGCTGCCGCGCGTGGCGACCACTTCTATCTTGTAGCGGCCATCGGCCACGGTTTCGTCGTTGGCGGTCTTGCCGCTCCAGGCCAGCGGAATCACGCCCGCCTCCTGCGCGCCCAGGTCCAGCGTGTGCACCAGGTTGCCATCGGCATCCTTGATGTTGACGGTGACCTTGTCGGCCGGCTCGTCGAGCTCGACGCCGAACACGGCCTGACCTTCCGCCAGGCTGGTTTCCTCGCCTGGCACCAGCACCGCACGCCCTATCATGTTGGCCGCATGCAGCGCCTGGCCCGACTGGAAGCCGGAGATGAAGCTCTCCATCGTCGCATTCAGCTTTTCAATCCCGGACAGCGTCGACAACTGCGCCAGCTGGCTGGTCATCTGCGCGTTATCCAGCGGATTGAGCGGGTCCTGGTTCTTCATCTGCGTGACCAGCAGCGTCATGAATTTGTCCTGCTCGCTCTCCGCGATGCCCTTGTTGCCGCTGCTGCTGTTCATGGTCGCCAGCACATCGGAAGACACGTTGCTTACCGTCGTCATTGAATTTTCCTTTACTGACCGATGGTCAGGGTTTTTGCCAGCATGCTCTTGGCCGTGTTCATGATTTCCACGTTGTTCTGATACGAGCGCGACGCGGAAATCATGTTCACCATTTCTTCCACCACGTTCACGTTCGGCAGCGAGACCTGGCCGTTTTCATCCGCCTGCGGATGCTTGGGGTCGTACACGATTCGCATCGGGCGCTGATCCTCCATCACCTGCTGCACCTTCACCCCTTGCGCCTTGGCCGGCCCGACCGGCGTGGCGGCGAAAATCACGTGCTTGGCGCGATAGGCCTCGCCGGTGGAACTGGTGCTGCTGTCGGCGTTGGCGATATTGCTGGCCACCGTGTTCAGGCGCTGCCCCTGGGCGCTCATGCCGGAACCGGCGACGTTGAAGATATTAAATAGCGACATGCGAATGTCTCCTTCTCAGCTACGGCTCATTGATTGCGGCTCATCGATTATTGGCCCTGGATCGCGGCCATCATGGTCCGGATCTGCCCGTTGATCAGCGTGACGCTGGCCTGATAGCGCAGCGCATTGTCGGCAAAGTTGGTGCGCTCGGCATCCATGTCCACCGTATTACCGTCCACGCTGCCCTGCTGCACCGCGCGGTACTGCGCCTGCGCCGCACCGGGCGGCAAGGCGGCGGCCGGCGCTTTGCCGGGCAAGTGGGCGGCCGCCGTCTTGACCATCATCGGCACCGGCGTCTGCGGCACGGCATTGCCCTGCCCCCCCTGCAAGGCCTGCTGCAACGCCTGCTTGAAGTCGATGTCGCGCGCCTTGTAATCCGGCGTATCCGCATTGGCGATATTCGAGGCCAGCAGTTGCTGGCGCTCCGCGCGCAGGCTCAGCGCGCTCTGATGAAATCGCAGATAATCGTCGAGCTTTCCTACCATGGCCACTCTCCTTTGGAGTTCCGCGCTGTCAAACAAGACAACGTCTATGCCGATAATCAATTTGGGTAGGCTAGATAGTAGTGAGGGCGCGGCCCGCGCATTCGCTGAATAAAGGCCTTAAATCCGTTCCTGTTCAGGCTTTTGCCGAACCCTGCCCTGCGTACCATGTCGGCATGGATACAAAGGCCTCATTCCGCTGTTCCCGACTGCTGTCCCGCACTCTGCTGGCGGCATGCGGCCTTGTCCTGGCAGTTTCCGCGGCGGCCCAGTCGCAGCAGGCGGCACGCCAGGACCCGCGCCAGATACTAAAGGCCGTTGAGCGTTTCCTGCATATGCAAACCGCAGGATTGCCGGGCGATGTCAGCATCGAGGTCGGCTCGCTCGACCCGCGCCTGAATATGAGCGCCTGCACCACCCTGCAATCTTTCCTGCCGAACGGCAGCCGCGCCTGGGGCAAGACCACGGTAGGCGTGCGCTGCAATGAAGCCAATCCCTGGACGGTGTATGTGCAAGCGCAGGTGCGCGTGCGGGGCGACTATTACGTCACCGCCGCGCCGCTGGCGCAGGGCGCGGTGATCGACGAACCGCAACTCGTGAAGGCGCAGGGCGATTTGTCCGCGCTGCCTAGCGGCGTCATCACCGATCCGGCACAAGCCGTGGGCAAAACGCTGATCCTGCCGATTGCCGCCGGTTTGCCCTTGCGCCAGGAAATCCTGCGCAGCCCGCCGGTGGTGCAACAAGGTCAGGTCGTTCGCATTGTGCTGAACGGCCCCGGCTTCAGCGTTTCGAATGAAGGCCGGGCGCTGGGCAACGGCGCAGAAGGCCAACTGGTCCAGGCCCGTACATCGCAGGGGCAGGTTGTCAGCGGGTTCGCGAAGGCAGGCGGCATGCTGCTGGTAACATATTGAATCAATTTTTGATGAATATTAACTATCTGACAGCTAAAGTTTTTGCCCTTGCCGCCGATACCGGAGTATCAGCGAAACGGCGCTGCAACCTTTGGGTGATGTATGAAGATCAATGATGTAAGCAAAAAGGTCTCGGACCTGCCGATTGCGCCCGGCCAGCCGCGCAGCGGCCGCACGACGGGAAAAACCGAAGCCGCTTCCGGCTCCGCCACCGACAATGTCAGCCTGTCGGCGCAATCCCAGGCAATCGCCAAGGCCGCCGGCAGCGACCCGGTGTTCGATGCCGGCAAGGTCGAGGAAATCAAGGCGGCAATCGCCGGCGGCAGCTTCCGCGTCAATACCGAGCGCGTTGCCGACGGCCTGATCGAATCCGTGCAGGATCTGATCGGCACTCACAAGTAAGGACACAACATGCAGTCACGCAGCAATGATCCCGGCGCCCAGCTGGCGCGGGAACAGGATGTCACCAACGCCCTTCTGACGCTGCTGCGCCAGGAACAGGCCAGCCTGGTGCAAGCCGACATCAATAGCGTGACTGACCTGCTGAATGAAAAATCGCTGCTGATTGCAGAGGCCACCGACCTGACCATCGCACGCCACCAGGCCCTGGCTCATGTCGGTTTTGAAGCCAATGAAACCGGCATGCAGGCATGGATTGCCAAGCAGCCCGCGCAAAGCGCAGCCGTTCAAACCTGGCACAGCCTGATCGAACTCGCCCGCGAAGCCAAGGAAATCAACCGCACCAACGGCTTGCTGATCAACCAGCAACTGTCCCGCAACGAAGCCGCGCTCAATGTCCTGCGCGGCGGAGAATCCAGCGCCAGCACCTACGGCCCCAACGGCCAGACCAGCACCAGACCGGTTTCGCGTAGCCGGGTGGTGGGCTGATTAATTTCCGCTCTTCTTTCTCCTCTTGTCCCTTTCTATAAAGGGAAACAGAGCTGTTGCCTTTAGCAGTGAGTATGCAAGCTGCTTCCCAAGCATTCTTATTCCCATGTTGTATGGCAGTGTCACATGTTAAATTGGCACTTTGCGATATATAACAAGCCATGTTCTTATCAGGAGTGGAAGTGTGAGAGGCAGGGTCATTTCCTACATTGAGATGTGCCAGAATGAGGGTACAAGCCTTCAGCGAGGCATGAATTTCCGTCTGAAGGGGCGCCATTCCGTCATTCTTATGTCGGTACGCCCCAACTCACCTTATCGTGATGAAGTGCAAGACGATGGCGCTGTACTTATCTACGAGGGGCACGACGAGCCCAAGCGCAAGGGAATTAATGATCCGAAGCTTCTCGATCAACCTGAGCAATTAACTAGCGGCGCCCTTACCGACAACGGAAAATTCCACCAAGCCGCCCAACGTTTCAAAAACGGTGAAAAAGGCCCTGACATAGTCCAGGTATACGAAAAGATTAAAGCCGGCATCTGGATCGACAATGGATTCTTTCACTTGGTTGATTCATGGGTAGAAAATGATGGGGTGAGGAATGTGTTTAAGTTCAAATTGGTTGCCGTTGAAAGCGTTTCTGATGAATCAGCCGCAGAGGAATTGTCCAATCGCCTGGTTGAGCGTAGCCGAATTATTCCAACTAGCATCAAGTTAGAAGTGTGGGCTCGCGATAATGGCAAGTGCGTAACTTGTGGCGCAAACGATGAACTGCATTTCGATCACATTCTTCCTTATTCAAAAGGTGGAACGTCTTTGAAGGCTGAAAATGTGCAGTTGCTCTGTGCGCGTCACAACCT
Source organism: Pseudomonadota bacterium (assembly GCA_023422955.1). GTDB lineage: Bacteria > Pseudomonadota > Gammaproteobacteria > Burkholderiales > Burkholderiaceae_D > JAEZLB01. The sequence continues at coordinate 10,377 of JAFAGG010000071.1, forward strand.
TCGCAAGAGCGCAAAAATTCAATGAGCATGACAAGCGCATCAACACAGACTGGCAATTACGGTGGGCTGCATTGCCAGCTAGTTATTAAAAGTGAAAAAAGCCCGAGAGCTTGCAGGCTCCCGGGCTTCTTTATTTCCAAAATCCTAGCGGAGCGGCAAATCTCAGAACTCTTCCCATTCGTCCGTCTGCGGCGAAGAAGCTTTTGCATCCCGACGCTTGACGGCCAATGCAGGTTGAGCGACGCGTGCCGGCGATGAGGGCATATTCGCCTGCCTAGCATTCGATGAAAGCACTGGCGTGGATGCAGAAGTATTTACGCGCTGAGTATGCGGAGCCACGTCGGGCGTGGCGTTTCTGTCCAGCTTGAAGGTATTGACCAGCCTGGCCAGCACTGCGGCCTGATCCTGCAAGGACTGCGCGGCGGCCGCGGCTTCTTCCACCAGCGCCGCATTCTGTTGCGTGACTTGATCCATTTGCGTAATCGCCTGGTTCACCTGTTCGATGCCGGTGCTCTGCTCCTGGCTGGCTGCGGTGATTTCGCCCATGATGTCGGTTACGCGGCTGACGCTGCCGACGACTTCTTCCATGGTAGAGCCGGCTTCCGCCACGAGCTTACTGCCCGTCCCCACTTTTTCCACCGAGGTGCTGATCAGCTCCTTGATTTCCTTCGCCGCGGATGCGGAGCGTTGCGCCAGGCTGCGCACCTCGGTCGCCACCACCGCAAAGCCGCGACCTTGTTCGCCGGCACGCGCTGCTTCGACGGCAGCATTCAGGGCGAGAATATTGGTCTGGAACGCGATGCCGTCGATGACGGCAATGATGTCGACGATCTTCTTGGCGGACTCGTTGATTTCATCCATGGTGCCGATCACCCGGGAAACAGCCTCGCCTCCTTTGGATGCCACGTCGGAAGCGACTATCGCCAGTTGGTTGGCCTGGCGGGCATTGTCGGCATTCTGCCTGACGGTGGAAGTGAGTTCTTCCATCGACGATGCGGTTTCTTCCAGCGAGCTGGCCTGCTGTTCGGTACGCGAGGACAAGTCCTGGTTGCCGGCCGCGATCTGGCCGGACGCGGTGGCGATAGTTTGCGTGCCGGTTCTTACCTGGCCCACGATATCGGCCAGGCTGGTGTTCATATCCTTCAGCGATTGCAGCAACTGCCCGGTTTCATCCTTGGACGAAACCTCGATGCGGGTGGACAAGTCGCCGCCTGCCACGGTGCGCGCAACGCTGACTGCGTAATTCAGCGGCTTGATGATGCTGCGCGACAGTGCCCAGGCCATGACAGCGCCGATGGCAATCGCGAGCAGGCCCAGCATAAGCAGCAGGTTGCGTCCCGATGCGTACAGCTCATCGACCCTGGTCTTTGCCTGCTCAAATACCACCTTCTGATATTCGACGACTTCCTGCACGGAAGCGTTATAAGCATGCATGGCCGGATCCATTCGCGACACAATGAGTTGCCTGATTTGCGCCTGATCGGCGCCGTATCCCTGCTCCTTCATCTTGAGAATATCGTTCCTGATATCCATGTAGGTGTTGCGCTGTTCGGCAACTTTCGCCAGCAGGCGCTTGCCCCCTTCGCTGATGATCAGCGGTTCAAGCTCTTGCTGTATCTTGCTGATCTCATTGCTCTGTGCAGCCATTTCAGCCTGATAGAACTTGATATCTTCAGGTTCGGTTACTTTCAGGCGCGCGGTAGTGCGGATCGCATTGGCGATATTCCCCAGGTACCACATGTGGGACAGGCGCTCCTTAATGACGGCTTCTTCCATGTCGGCAGTAGCGCTGTTTACTTCCTGCAAGCGCCAGATGCCGATTGCCGCCATCAGGGCTGTCAGCGCCAGCACGAAAGAGAATGCGATCGCGAGGCGCACGCTGATTTTCAAATTACGTAATTGCATTTTCAATTCCTCAATTCATCAGGCGGATCATGAAGCGTCGCGCCTCTACTGCACAAACCCGTTCAACCCCATCCCTCTTCAGCGAACGAGACCTTCCCCAAAGGCTGCATCCCGCCACGCGCACGGGCTAGGCATGCATGCCGCTCAGCTTGAACACGCTTACCTTCAGGCGACCATTTCCTCGCTCAGCCTCATTTCATCGGATGACATCAGCCGTTCGATATCGACCAGGATCAGCATGCGCTCATCCACTATTCCCATGCCCATCAGATAATCCATGTTCAATGCCGCCCCCATTTCCGGCGCAGGCTTGATCTGCTCTTTTGAAAGTTGCGTCACATTGGATACGCTATCGACCACCATGCCCACTACCCGGCCACTCATGTTCAGGATGATCACCACCGTAAACTGGTCGTAAGTCGGCGTACCCAGGTTGAAGCGGATACGCATGTCCACGATGGGCACGATGATGCCGCGCAGGTTCACCACTCCCTTGATGAATTCCGGCGCATTCGCAATATGCGTCACATTCTCGTAACCCCGGATTTCCTGCACCTTCAGAATATCGATGCCGTATTCTTCCGCTCCCAGGCGAAAGGCCAGAAACTCTCCTGAATTGACATTCATTTCGTTTTTAAACATGTTTTCATTCTTTAAAAATTAGTTCCCCACTGCCCGCAGGAATAAGCCTGCAAGCCCTCAACGGAGGCTTTACCTGAAACTTTAGGCTTCTCTCGCCCGCTTCATTTTTTTCAAGCTTAAGCGAACTTCAATCATTGCAGGCCATCATTTCAATACTGGACGATTTATACATATTGCCTATTTATGAGAGTGCCAAGTTGGCACAACACCAATCAAAAGAAAGCCGGAGAGCGAACGACAAGGATGTGTTTCCCGAGCGGGAGGCGTTCGGCTTCAGTACTTATTGCTGGATTGATCCCTCATGCATGCCTAAATATTAGGCACTGTTTAGTCCCACGGTATGGTGGAGTGGGTTACTGGTGAAGCGTTCAGGCTCTGTTTGCCAGCGAGCGCAAATAACCGCTGGTCGTATTCAGTGATTCGTGTCCCAGATTGTCGCGCACATGACGCAGATCGACCGCGTGGTTTGCCATGTGCGAGCCAGCGGTATGTCGTAGCGAATGCGCAAAGGCTTGAATAAAACGGCCCGCTAATCTCCAGCTTTCAATGTCGTGTTGCCCGCCCCAGATTATGCGAGAATCTCATCCATGAACCAAAACACAGAACTTGAAAAAGCCATCGCCTTTCTTGAGGCGGGCGACTGGGAAGCCGCGCATCCCATCGCGCAGGATGATCTTTCTGCACTAGGTTGCTGGGCTCACGGAATCGCGCATATTCTGGAAGGCGACTTGGGAAATGCGCGCTATTGGTATGGCCGTGCGCGCCGGGAGTTTCCATCAGATCCCGATGCGACAGCGGAAATCGCAGTGCTTAAGGATGTGCTGACTCGTTCAAAACCTTAATTTCGGAGGCCGATGCTCACGAGTCGAGCGGTATGTTGCCGAAGCTAGGCGGCCGTAATCAGGGTGGCATTTCCCAATGCCCATCGCAGCGGGTATGCGGTTTCGGGAAGTAGCAGATTCTGCTTTACGTTGAAAAGAAACTTTGTGGCGCAGTGTCTGCTTCCGGCCGAGGCTGTGTAAAAACATAAGCACAGCGCGTTTTCGAGGGCGCTCTTACCCTTCCCTAGAGGACGTTCGTTGAATACAACTCTGTCTCGTTCTGAAAAGGCCGTTATTGCTTCGGCCGCTTTTCTTGGGTGTTTTTACACAGCCTCGGCCGGTAGCGGCCCTAAGATAGGACAGAAGCTCTAAGCCGCTCAGGACGCAATGACTATGGCGCAAGAATAGGCCAATAGCAGTAACTGTGGCGTCGCGGCAGTCACCACTTCGTCGCGATGAGCGGTAACGCTTTGATGTATATAAGGAGAGCCTGCAACAACTGCGACGCTCATATGGCTTAGTAGCGAAGCATGCAAGCGCAGCAGAAGAGCGCTATGCCGCTCCCGCCCACGCCCTTTCCTTCAGATAGGCACGCATGCGCGACACCGCCTGGCTGTGCAGCTGGCATACGCGCGATTCGGATACGCCCATGATCGCGCCGATTTCCTTCAGGTTCATTTCCTGTTCGTAGTACAGGCCCATCAGGATTTTCTCGCGCTCGGGCAGGGCTTCGACGGCGGCAATCACCGCTTCGCGGAAACCGGTTTCCATCAAGACGCGCAAGGGGTCGGCATCTTCGTCGGTGGTATAGCGTTCGAGGAAGTTTTCATTGCCGTCGTCATCGCTGCCGTGAAAATCTTCGTAGTACAGCAGCTGGTGCCCAATGCCTTCTGACAGCAGTTCCTGGTACTCGTCCAGCGACACCTTCATGTGCTTGGCGATTTCGCTTTCCAGCGGCGGACGGCCCAGCTTCTGCTGCAAGGCATTCATCGCAGCTTCCACCTTGCGCATGTTCTGGCGCATGCTGCGCGGCATCCAATCGTTGCTGCGCAACTCGTCCAGCATAGAGCCGCGTATGCGCTGCACTGCGTAGGTTTCGAACTGCGCGCCGTGCGTGTCTTCATAACGTCCGCAGGCATCGAGCAGGCCTATCATGCCGGCCTGGATCAGATCGTCCACTTCTACGCTGGGCGGCAGCTTGGCCTTCATCTGATGCGCCAGCTTCTTTACCAGCGGCGCATACTTGGTCAGCAAATCATTTTTGTCGGTCTTGCCCTGCGCGGTATACATGTCTTACGCTCCTGCCAACACCAGCTCCGTATCCTGACCGGTCCAGGATTCGCGTTTGCCGTACAAGCCGCCCTGCTGGGAAAACCAGCCAGCGATCTGGCGGAAGGCCACGGAAGCTGCGGCCAGCGGAAAGGCTTCCACGACCGGACGTTCCAGCTTGACGGCGCGGCTCATGTGTTCGTCAGCCGGCACTGCGCCTATCATGCGCAACTCCACCGCCAGGTAACGGCTGGCGGTCTGCGACAGGTTGGCGAATACGCGCTGCGCATCCTTTTCCGAAGCACCGGTGACGAGTACGCCGAACGAACGCCGGCCAACCTGGGCATGCAGCTGCTTGACCAGCAGATAGGCCTGCTTGATGGAATCCGCATGGCTGGTGACCTGCACCACGATTTCTCCGTCGCTCATCGCCGCCACCGGCAACGCACCCTGCGCATCCAGTTCGGCGTCGGCCATCACCACATCGGCATGTCGCTGCAACTGGGCGAAGACGGCATTCAATGTGCTGCCATCGGCTTTTGCCGATGAGGCGCCGCGCGTCAGTACCGCATACTGAAAACCGGGCTGCGTCGCGTGCAGTGCCTGTTCCAGCGCACGCTCTCCCCGGGCGACTTCTTCCAGCGAAGCCACGGCCTGAATACCCATACGATGCGTAATGCCGCGCTCGGAACTGCAGGCATCCACCACCATCACATCGCTGCCGACGCGCATCAGGGAAGCAGCGAGATTGACCAGCATGGCCTGCTTTTCATCGGGCGTTGCGGCGGACAGGAAAGTGAATACGCGCGGCTTCACGCCGGCTGCCATGCGGCGCAATCCTTCTGCCTGATCGAATGCGAAACTAGCCAAAGCTCACCTCCCGCAGGCTGTGATCGTGCATGGCCGGCGCGGTATTGGCCATGGCCAGCGGCAGTTCGTCATCCAGCAGGCTGAAGGCCGGATTTTCCCTGCTGGCGCGCATCAGGTGCTCCACCATCACGTTCGATTTCGCCACATGCAGGTCTTCCGGCACGCGCTGGCCGTTGGCGACGTAGTACATGGTGAGCTTGTGGCGGATCACCACGTCGAGCGCGCTGCCCAGCGTGGCGGCTTCATCCAGCTTGGTCAGGATGCAGCCGGCCAGGCCGTTGCCGCGATAGGCACGCACTACTTCATTCAGGGTTTCACCGTTCGAGGTCGCGGACAGGCACAGCAGGCGCTTGACCGGCGTGCCGGTGCCCGCCAGCATCGCGACCTGTTCAGCCACCATGTTGTCGCGCTGGGAAACGCCGACGGTGTCGATCAGCACGGTGTGCTTGTGCTTGAGTTCATCGAGCGCGATGCGCAGATCGGCTTCATCCTTGACCGAGTGCACCATCACGCCGAGGATCTTGCCGTAGATGCGCAGTTGCTCGTAGCCGCCGATACGATAGCCGTCGGAAGTAATCAGGGCCAGCTTGCCGGGGCCGTGGCGCATCACGCAACGCGCGGCCAGCTTGGCAGTGGTAGTGGTCTTGCCGACGCCGGTGGGTCCGACCAGCGCGAATACGCCGCCCTCTTCCAGCATGGAATTTTCATCGCCCAGCGTTGCCAGGTTGCGCACCAGGATGGACTTGATCCAGGCACGGGCCTTGTCGCGTGCCATGCGCGCCGGCATGTTTTCGACCAGGTAGCGCGACAGGCTGGCGGAGAAGCCGGCTGCCAGCAACAGGCGCAGCACTTCCTTGCGCGCCGGGTCGCGTTGCTGCTGCTGGCCGCTCCAGGTCAGCTCGGACAACTGCGATTCCAGCATGCCGCGCATGGAACGGATCTCTTCCATCATGCGCGCGATGTCGGCATTGTCGGACTTCGGCATGTGCCTGTCGCTATGCGCGTTTGCCAGTGCGTCGGCCAGGCTGGCAGCCTGATCGTCGTCATTGCTGCGGCGGCTGATGAAGGGGGCGGACTGCGCCACCCGAGGCAGCGGTTCGGAAATGCCCGCGCCTTTGCGCGGCGGCACCGGACGCGGCTCGGGCTGCGCGGCGCGCACGCTTTCTGCACGCGCTGCCGGCTGCGGGCGGTTTTCGCGCTGGGGCTGAGTATCCACCAGCGAAGACATTTCTTCGTTGGCCAGCGCCAGGATTTCCACGCCGTCGCTGACGCTGCGATTGGAGAGGATCACGGCATCCGGGCCCAGCGCTTCGCGCACCAGCCGATAGGCTTCACGGGAATTCGCGGCCACAAATTTTTTCACATTCATGCTTGTCCTCCAACTACGCTGGTAACTCTAATGGTTCGGGTATCCGGTATTTCCGCATGCGACAGCACCTTCAGCTGCGCCAGGCTGCGGCGCAGGAAGCGCGCCAGCAACGGACGCAACGGCGCCTGCACCAGCAGCACCGGCGGCAAGCCGCGCTGTTCCTGCTGGCGCACCGCCATTTCCGCCTGGGCGGCGATGGTATCGGCCAGGCCCGGCTCTATGCCGGCGCCTTCCGTACCGCTGGCCTGCAAGGCCTGCATCAGCAGGCGTTCCAGGCGGTCGTCGAGCGCCATCACGGCCATCTCGGCACTACCGGGGAAAATCTGTTGCACGATGGCGCGGCCCAGCGCGATGCGGGCCAGCGCGGTCAGGTCGTCGGCATTCTGCGTCTGCGGCGCGCAGTCGATCAGGGTTTCGACGATGGTGCGCATGTCGCGGATATGCACGCCTTCGGCCAGCAGGTTCTGCAGCACTTTCTGCAGCGTCGACAGCGGAATCAGCTTGGGCACCAGGTCTTCGATCAGCTTGGGCGTTTCCTTGCTCAGGTGATCGATCAGCTGCTGCACTTCCTGGCGACCCAGCAGTTCAGCTGCGTGCGTCGTAATCAAATGATTCAGGTGGGTGGCGATCACGGTGCCGGCATCGACCACGGTGTAGCCCATGCTCTGCGCCGAATCGCGCATGCCGGCATCGATCCATACCGCCGGCAAGCCGAAGGCGGGATCGGTGGTCTGGGTGCCGGGCAAGGTGCCATTGGCCATGCCGGGATTGATCGCCAGGTACTGGCCGAACTGCGCTTCGCCGTTACCGACTTCCACGCCTTTGAGCGTGATGCGGTAACCGGTCGGTTTCAGTTCCAGGTTGTCGCGGATATGCACCGGCGGCGACAGGAAACCGACATCCTGCGCAAACTTCTTGCGTATGCCCTTGATGCGACGCAGCAGCTCGCCGTTCTGAACCTTGTCCACCAGCGGGATCAGGCGATAGCCGACTTCCAGGCCCAGCGTATCGACCGGCACGATATCCTGCCAGCTGGCTTCTTCCAGTTCAGGCGCGGCAGCAATCTGCGCCGGCACTTCCTCCACCGGCTTGGCTGGCTGGCTGGCTTTTTTCGCCAGCAGGTAAGCGCCGCCGCCCAGGATGGCGGCGAACAGCAGGAAGACGAAATGCGGCATGCCGGGAATCAGGCCCATGCCGCCGATGATGGCACCGGTCACGCCCAGCACCTGCGGGCGCATGAACAGCTGCGACACCATCTGCTGGCCCATGTCCTGGTCGCTGGCCACGCGCGACACCACCACGCCGGCAGCGACCGAGATGATCAGCGAAGGCACCTGCGCCACCAGGCCGTCGCCGATGGCGAGCAGCGTGTAGTTGGTCAGCGAATCGCTCATGCTCATATCGTGCTGCATGACACCGACCAGGATGCCGCCGACGATATTGACCACCGTGACGATGATGCCGGCAATCGCGTCGCCGCGCACATACTTGCTGGCGCCGTCCATCGCGCCGTAGAACTCCGCTTCCTGCGACACTTCCTGGCGGCGACGGCGCGCTTCTTCCTCGCCTATCATGCCGGCGTTCAGATCGGCGTCGATCGCCATCTGCTTGCCGGGCATCGCATCCAGCGCAAAGCGCGCACCGACTTCGGCGATACGGCCCGCGCCCTTGGTGACGACCACGAAGTTAATGATGGTGAGGATGATGAAGACCACCACGCCGACGGTGTAATTACCGCCGATCAGGAAGTGGCCGAAAGCTTCAATCACCTTGCCGGCGGCATCCGGACCGGTATGACCGTCGGTCAGCACCACGCGGGTGGACGCCACGTTCAGCGACAGGCGCAGCATGGTGGTGACCAGCAGCACGGTCGGGAACACCATGAAATCCAGCGGACGCACGGTGTTCAGGCTGGTCATCAGCACGATGATGGACAGCGCGATATTGAAACTGAAGAACAGGTCGAGGATGAAAGCCGGCAGCGGCAGCACCATCATCGCCAGCATCATGACGATGAGGATGGGCGCGGCCAGCGCGCGCGAATTGGCGGCGCCGAATCCCGGAAGTGCGAGCCTCAGCGCATTCATGCGCGCACCTCACCGGCCTTGCCGGCCTTCATCTGCAGGTGGCGCGCTTTCGCGGACAGGAAAGCTGCGCTGTGCGGATCGAGTTCATCCGGCACATCCAGATCTTGCGGCGCATGCGGCTGCAGGCCGCCATCCTTGCGGTAGGCGCGCAGCTGGAATACATAGGCCAGCACCTGGGCCACCGCAGTGTAGAGAGACTCCGGGATTTCATCGCCCAGTTCGGTATGCGCATGCAGCGCACGCGCCAGCACCGGCGCTTCCAGCAGCGGCACCTTGTTTTCAGCGGCGATCTCGCGGATCTTGGCGGCGACGGCATCGGAACCTTTGGCGACCACGCGCGGCGCACCCATCTTGCCGTCGGCGTATTTGAGCGCGACCGCATAGTGGGTCGGGTTGGTGACCACCACGTCGGCGTTCGGGATTTCGGACATCATGCGGCGGCGCGCCATCTCGCGCTGCTGCTGGCGGATCTTGGCCTTGATCTCGGGGTTGCCGTCGGACTCCTTGGATTCGCGGCGCACTTCCTCACGCGACATCTTGAGCTTGTTGGCGTAATGCCAGAGCTGGTAAGGCACATCGATGGCCGCGATCAGCACCAGGCCGGCCACTACCGCAAAAAAGGTAATCATCAGCATGTCGGCCAGCAAGGCGCTGGTGGTCTCCACCGGCGCCAGCGCCAGCGCCATCATGGATTCGGCCTGACCCGACACCACCAGCCAGCCTATGGTGCCGACCACCAGCGCCTTGCCGACGGCTTTCACCAGTTCGACCAGGGAGCGGCTGGAAAACATATTCTTGATCCCGCTCATCGGGTTCATGCGGTTGAACTTGGGCTGCAGCGAATTGCCGGAAAACAGCCAGCCGCCCATCAGCATGGGCGTGGCCAGCGCCACCACCATCAGCAGCAGCGCCAGGGGCGCGAATGCCAGCATCACGTCAATGACCTTGCCCGGCAGCGTGCCCAGCAAGAGGTCGGTATCGAAGGCATGGGCGCGGTCGAAAGCCAGGCTGGAGCTCAGCATCTTGCTGACCTGATCGACCACGTTATTGCCGGAAAACCACAGCCCGGCACCGGCCGCCAGCAGCATGGTGCAGGTAGCCAGCTCGCGCGACCGGGGAACGTCGCCCTCTTCCCGTGCCTTTTCAAGGCGCCGGGGCGAGGCTGGTTCAGTCTTCTCGAGATCGCTTTCTTCGGCCATGGCCGCTCCTGTATTGCCTACCCGGCGCTATGAAATTCGCGGATTCCGGGTGATTAGGAGCGATTATTGGCTGGAATGGGGAAAACCCATCGGGGGAGAAAGACAGGAAATCCCTGCCTTTTCTGTTACTGAGGAGAAATATGCCTGTTTGCCACGCTGACCCGGCGCCGCTTAGAGACAGTTTAAAAACTCATTGGAAAGAGATTCGATGTAACAGCAAAGCGCTCATGGCGAGGT
>JAFAGG010000007.1 GCA_023422955.1 Pseudomonadota bacterium
ACGGCGCATCGACGACAAGGCGGAATTCTGCCCGTCTCGCCCACTTCCCAGCATGTCGCTGGAAGCGTCGAGACCCAACAAGTGAGCGCCCGCAAACGTGGATTGCAAGACAGGCAAGTCCGCCCCCTCCCCGCAACCCGCATCAAGCACGCGCTGCGGCGCAATTTTCACCAGCGACAAGCGTTCATGCATGCGGCCGGCTACTTCACGGCGCAGGAAGGCAGATTCGGCAACCCGGGCCGGTTGTGCGAACAATTGCCGCACGCGGTCCAGGTCGATCGGCCCGCTCGATTGCACGGTAGTGTCAGGAGAAGTCACGGAATAGGAAGTGATCAATGCGATAATGCGCGCCAGTTTACACGCTTACCGCCGGCCCTGCCTCATGCTCGCCCCTTCTCTTTCCTGGTTACGACGCCTGCCTCACCGCCTTGCGCGCCTGTTGCCTTGCCAGTGCGCCTTGTGCGGCGACCTGGCGCCGGAGCCGATCTGCCCGAACTGCGATGGTCAATTCTTCAACAGCCACGCATCCCGCTGCTTCCGCTGTGGCACCCGCCTTTCGCACAAGCTCACAGACATCGAATGCGCAGTCTGCCTGCGCACACCTCCTGCCTTTGACGCCAGCATCATTGCGACCGACTATGTCGCCCCTGTGGATCAATTAGTGCTCGCGTTAAAATTCGGACGTCAACTGCCGCTGGCACCTGCGATGTCTCATCTGCTCAAACGCGCATTCGAGCACGCCGGGGCATTGCGACCGGATGTGCTGATAGCGGTGCCGCTGGGTTCGCAGCGACTGGCCGAGCGGGGATTCAATCAGTCATTGGAACTTGCCCGCTCGCTGGCCAAGGCATGGAAAGTGCCGCTGGAAAGGCAAGGCACGGTGCGTCAGCGTGAAACTCCGCCCCAGTCATTGCTGGCGCCCGAAGAGCGTCGCAAGAATATCCGGCGCGCATTTACGGTGCCGCACACGGAAGTCAGCAAGATAAAGGGCCGGCATGTCGTCGTGGTGGATGACGTAATGACCACCGGGGCCACGCTGAATGAATTGGCATTCACCCTGAAGCGATTCGGCGCTGCGCGCGTCACCAACCTGGTGTTTGCGCGCGCCCTGGCGCCATAAAAGAAAAGAAGAAAGAAGGAGTAAGCTTTGTTTCACATCGTTCTGGTCGAACCGGAAATCCCGCCCAACACCGGCAACATCATTCGCCTGTGCGCCAATACCGGCGCCCAGCTGCATCTGGTTGAACCCCTCGGCTTTCCGCTGGAAGATGCCAAACTGCGGCGGGCCGGACTGGACTACCATGAGTACACCACGATGAAAGTCCATCCGAGCTGGGATGCCTATGTGCAAACGGAAAAGCCGGATCCGCAAAGAATGTTCGCGCTGACTACGCATGGCTCCACGCCGTTTGCAGAGCTGAGTTTCCAGCCGGGCGATGTATTCGTGTTCGGATCCGAAACCCGCGGCCTGGCGCCGGCACTGCGAGAAAGCTTCCCACCCCGGCAGCGCCTGCGCTTGCCGATGCGGCCGAATAACCGCAGCCTCAATCTTTCGAATGCGGTAGCGGTCGTCGTGTTCGAAGCCTGGCGCCAGCAAGGTTTTGCAGGAGGCAGCTGAATTGCCGGTCGTGCGCTACAATCTCCCGCTCATGAAGAGTCGGTAATTTCTTTGTTTCCAAGGACATCCATGCATTTTCTGCGCTTACTCGCCGCTGCCGCCATCCTGGCAGTGGGCACCCTGTCCCACGCCCAGCAACATTACACCGCTGGCGACATTCATCTATTTGACGCCTATGCGCGTCCCACGGTATCTCACCAGCCGACCGCCGGCGCCTATGTCGGCCTGGAGAACACGGGCAAACAGCCGGACCGGCTCATTTCCGCCTCGTCCCCGGCGGCCAAGCGTGTCGAAATTCACACCATGAGCATGGATAACAACCATGTGATGAAGATGAAGGAAGTCGGCGCGATTGATGTGAAGCCGGGCGAAGAGATCGTGATGAAACCGGGCGACGGCTTTCATCTGATGCTGATCGGCTTGAACGAACGTCTGAAAGCCGGCGACAAGCTGCCGATGACGCTGGTTTTCGAAAAAGCAGGAAAAGTCGACATCATGTTTGCGGTCGACAGCAAGGGAAGCAAGGCTGGCGAACACCAGCACTCAGGCCACCACGGACATTAATCTGATCAGCGCAGCGGGGCAGGCATTTTCGCAGGCCCTGCTACCGCCGACGATCAGGCAAGTGATGGGCCGCCAATTCCATTAGCGCGCATCCTCATACCGTGTTCTTATGCCGATCTGCGAACCGGATAGTGCGCATAAGCGCGAGCGCGCCCTTCTGCATCGATTAGCAAGACATCATAGGCGTCACTGTACGCACCTTCCATCCCAGGCGAGCCCATGGGCATGCCTGGCACTGTCAGGCCGATGGCCTTGGGCTTTTCCTTCAGCATGCGGTGAATTTCTCGCGCCGGCACATGTCCTTCCACGACATACCCGCCCACCACTGCGGTATGGCAAGACCCGAACTGTTCCGGCATCTTGAATCGTTCGCGGTACGCTGAGGTGTCGTCAACCTGATGCGCTTGCACGGTAAAACCGTGTGCGCGCAAATGGTCCATCCAGGCGCCGCAGCAACCGCAACTGGGATGGCGATAAACCTGGATTACAGGCTGCGTAGCAGCCTGTAAAAGAGTTGCCGGCATCAATGCTCCCAGCATCAAGCCCTGCAATAGGGTGCGTCGTTTCATTAGGAATCCTTAAACCGGCGTTTCGATTTGTCGGGTGATACAGGCGGCGTGTGCGCCTCGACACGTTCCCGAGCAGGGAACTTTCGCCTGCAGCAGCAAGCGTCCACGCGTTTCATGATTTTAAGCCTATCGACAGAAAGATGTGCAGGATGAAGCTCATCCCACTTTTTGCAGGCGCAGAACCGCGCGCACTTCACCGGTAGGCAAGCCCATGTAATTTTTCAGCTGCGGGCGCACCCAGGGGGCCAGCGGGGAATTTTCCGCTTCCTTGACCAGGCCGAGTTGCTGCAAGACTGCCACAGCCGCCGTATACAAGGCACGCATGTTCCCGTCCGCCATCTTGATGGCAATCCCCAAGCCCGCAGAACGCACGCCTATCGTCTGCACGCCATCCGCACCGATTTTTGCCACCCAGTCACCGGGCGCAGTTTGCATGAAAGCCAGGTCGTTGCGACCGCTGCCGGACACCAGTTCCGGATGGATGGTCATGGCCTGGAACAGGTCTTCCAGTGCACTGCCGTAAGTGGCGTCTTTTCCGCCTTGCGCCAGCCGCGCATAGGCCAGGGCCAGGCGCGACAGCGGCATTGCGTAATTCGGCGCAGAGCATCCGTCTATGCCTTGTTTCAGATCGGCTTCTGCGGTATCGGTGAAATGGACGACACTGGTCCGTATGGCTTGTTGCAGCGGACTGGCGGGATCGAGATAAGCGGCAAGCGGCACATCATGCTGCACGCAATAAGCGAGGAAACCCGCATGCTTGCCGCTGCAATTGTTGTGCAGCTGATTCCACTTCTCTCCGGCTGGCGGCAAGGTCTCCGCAGCGTAATACATGGGCACGTGACAACCGCATCGCAAATGATGTTCGTCGCAACCGGCCTTGCGCAGCATGCCTTCCACCGTTTGCACGTGCATGGCCTCACCGGAATGGCTGGCACACAGCAAGGCCAGTTCCTGCTGCGTATAAGCAAAGCGCGCCGGCCCATCCGCACGCAGGAAAGGCATGGCCTGGAAAGGCTTGAGCGTGGAACGGGAGAAAGTGATGAAATGCGGATCGCCCGCCTGGTAAAGCAGCTTGCCGGACACATCCACCACGGCCACCGAACCGTGATGAATGCACTCCACCTGTTCGCCACGCGTGACTTCGATAAGAGCAGTAGGATTCATGCCGCCACTATACCGCGCAGCATTGATTTTGCGTAGAACCCGCAAGCGTGCAGCATCGGCAGAACTACGCTCTAGCAAGCCTCGCGCGGCTTCATGCGCCTTAAGGTCCGAATGGCATTGATCATCCGCGGCAGCCAGCCCGAGTTTTTCCCGGCCTGCTCCAGCAGCCAGATTCTCGCTTCGCGCCGGTAGCCGCCATAGGCCGTGGAGGCTGCCCGTCTTGCCTGGCGCAACAAGTGCCAGCGGGAGCGGTAGATGGCAATATGGTCAAGCTCTACCAGCACGCCCCCCAGGGCCGCCTTGTAGGCATAACGCCCCCACATGAAATGAAAATGCTTGCCGCCACGCTGCATGGCTTCGCACACTGCTCGATAACACATCAGCGTGCCCAGACGGTAATCGTCGAATCGGGTGTCATGAGCGGTGATGCGCGATACATGATGCTCGCCGAAACGGTATAGCAGCGCGCCGGCACAAATCTCTCCCTTATTGCGAAGCACGCACAAGTAACCACATTCATGGCCTAGTTGCAACATGACTTGCAGCTCGGATTCGTCAATGGCGGAAACCTTGTGCTTCGCTGCCATGCGGCGATGATTGAAGGCGATCACCTCGCGCAAATCGGCCGCACTTATCTCGCGCTTTTCATACACCTGATATTCGGAATCGGGAAAGTCACGCTGCCATCGGTTCAGATGTTTCTTTATGTTCTTGCGAGTAGCGCTGCCCAGCATGGAGAGATAGGATTCCGTGGTGTCCGGCAGTTGCAGCACAAAATCCTCGGTCTGGTAGAAACACTGAATCGGCCGGGCAATCCGGCTAATGGGCGCATGAACCGCATGGAACTCGATTACCGCCACCGAAGGAAATCGCTGAAATACATAAGCAGCGAAGCGCTCCACTTCTTCAGCCTCCAGGCTCATGCCTTCGTTCAGCACCACTACTCTGTTATGTTCGAGACGGAACAGAAAGAGTGCGACGATTTCATCGTCAGGCTGGCGCCGCCTAGCATAGGTATAGGCATGCTCCAATCCGCCGAACAGGCGAAAATGCGCCAGCGAACTATAGATATTGCCGTACAGGCGATCCAGCTCTTCTGCCACCCATTCCGGAACATGGCCATCGTGGCATTCGATTGAGGTATCCGTTGTATTCATTTTTGATGTGAAACCAGTTCTCATTAACAGGCTCTCAGCCATATAGCCATTTCGATAGCTATACCGGCAGAAGTTCTGCTCACCCACAAGCAAGCTTTCATGACTTTGCGCTGACGCAAAAGTCGTGATTCCTTTCGGCATTTTTTGACTTCTCTTTTACGCTTCGCAAATTGAAAGTAAGCTTTACGCTGTCGCTGCAATGAGCACTGCTGTTCTATTTCATGCACAGACACTTCCGGGCGTCTTTTATGTCCAAAGACCAGCACTCTTCTCACTTTCAGGATGCAAAAACAATGCGTTCTCCCCTCTCTTCCTTCGAAAGCATGACCACTTCCCGTTCACCGGCCTTGCATTACGCCGTGCACGAACCGCGCAACATCAGCAACCCGCGACATACGGTGGTACTCAGCCATGCGCTTGGCTGCGATCTTTCAATGTGGCATGCGCTGGTACAGGAACTGATCGAAGCGTGTCGCGTGATCACCTACGATCATCGCGGCCATGGACGATCCGAAGTACCGGAAGGCGCCTACAGCCTGGAAGAGCTGGCGGACGATGCCGCGCGGGTGGTCGAGGAAACGGAAGCGGCGCCCGTGATATGGATAGGGATTTCCATGGGCGGCATGGTCGGGCAGGAACTGGCCTTGCGCCATCCTTCGCTGCTCAAGGCAATGGTGATTGCGAATTCCACGTCACACTATCCTGAAGCAGCGCAGACAGCATGGCAGCAGCGAATTGTCACGCTGGAGCAGCAAGGCATACCAGGCGTGGTCGAAGCCACTCTGCAGCGTTTTTTCAGCCCGTCTTTTCATGAAAGCGATCCGGCCACCGTCGATGCTTTCCGGCGGCGCCTGCTGTCAACCGATCTGCAGGGTTACCTGGGCTGCTGCCACGCGGTCCGGGCCATCAACACCACAGACAGGCTGGGGCAAATTACCGTACCGATGCAGATCATTGCCAGCGAGGGTGATCAAGGCACGCCGGTCAGCATGGCAAAAATCCTGGCCGAGCATATTCCAAGCTCCAAGTTAACCGTGCTACCGGATGCTGCTCATCTGAGCGTCATTGAACAACCGCAAGCCTTTGCCAGCGTCGTAAAGGATTTTCTGCGCGAACTGTAAAGCCTGCAGCATTCCGTTCAGGTCGCCGCCTTTGCAACGAGCTCAATTGACAGCCTGTGAAGTGTCGTCATCCGCACTACAATGTTGTTAGCTGGGCGCAGCCCGGAATCCCCCGACCGCACACTCTTACTAAAGCTGTGACCGGAAGTGGGCGATAGGACGCCATACAGCCAGAATCAATTATCGGAAACAAGTCAGGCCACCAGAAAAGATACCGTTCATGATGCAAAGATCTTCCTTTCTCGCCGTCCTTGCAGCGTTGGCCACGGCAATAGCCATTACTCCAGCGACGGCTGCAGCCCAACCAAGCGGCACTCGATACAAACTTGATTTGCCGCCTTCGGCCGAACTGAATTATGCGATCAAGGCCAAGGAGATGGGCCTGACCCTGAGCGGCGAAGGCCGGATCTGGTGGCAGACCGACAATAAAACTTTTTCTGCTGCGATGGAAACGAGCGCCATGATCGTCGGGAAAATCCACCAGAGCAAAAGCGAAGGCGTGATCGATGCCCATGGTCTGGCACCGCTTCAATTTACGGAAAAGCGCTTTCGCAAACCGGAAAACAGCGTGGACTTCGATCGCAAAGAGAAACAGATACGCTTCAGTCTTTCGGAACGGACCTACCCCATCAAGGGGGGCGAGCAGGACCGCACCAGCGCCATCTTCCAGCTGGTCGCGATTGCGCGCGGCAACCCCGATCGCTTCACCGAAGGCAGTCGTTGGGAATTTTTCGTCGCAGGCCGCAACGATGGCGAACCGTGGATCTTCAATGTCGGCAAGCAGGAAACCCTGCGCACGCCGATGGGCAATATCGAAGCCATCCATGTGATCAAGGCGCCGCCGCCGGATGCACCGGATCGCAAGATTGACCTGTGGCTGGCACCGTCGCTGGAATGGTATCCGTTACGGATACGCTTCACCGACAGCGGCACGGAATATATAGAACAAACGCTGCAGACCATCGCAGCGCAATAACGATCCTCTTTACCATGACTGACTTTTCCGGCGCACTTGTGCTTTTTAGCGGCGGGCAGGATTCCACTACCTGCCTGGCCTGGGCACTCGCCCGCTATTCCAAAGTAGAAACCATAGGCTTCGATTACGGCCAGCGGCATGCCGTAGAGCTGCAGGTACGCCCTGTGGTGCTGCAAGCCGTGCGCGCACTCTCACCACAATGGGATGCGCGGCTGGGTGACGATCACATGATCGACTTGAGCTTGCTCGGCCATATTTCCTCATCGGCTCTGACCGACGATGTTGCCATCGCCATGCAGCAGAATGGCTTGCCCAACACCTTCGTGCCGGGACGCAATCTGCTCTTCATGATGGTGGCGGCTGCGCTGGCTTATCGCCGTGGACTCGACGTGCTGGTAGGCGGCATGTGCGAAACCGATTATTCCGGTTATCCGGATTGCCGCAACGACACCATGCAGGCGCTGGAGACTACACTCAACCTCGGCATGGCAAACCGGTTCAAGCTGGAAACGCCATTGATGTGGCTGGACAAGGCCGACACCTGGCAGCTTGCGCAGGAGCTTGGCGGCCAAGCGCTGGTAGAACTGATCCGCACCGACACCCACACCTGTTATCTCGGCGACCGCTCGCAGTTGCACGACTGGGGTTATGGTTGCGGCACTTGCCCCGCCTGCGAATTAAGAGAAAAAGGCTTTCGGCAATTCACCGCCAGGCAAGCTCGATAAACCTCTCATGGGCACAAGCATCTAACAAGGTAGCAACACGACGGCACTGCCCCACACGATGTTCAAGCGTATTCGATACGAAGACTCAACTTTATTGAAAGGTAGCGCATGAAACTCTATTACGCTCCCGGCGCCTGCTCACTGGCGCCCCATATCATCGCCCAGGAAGCCGGCCTGAAAATTGATCTGATCAAGGTCGATATTCCGAACAAGAAAACCGAGCACGGCGACGATTTCTGGAAAATCAATCCCAAGGGATATGTGCCTGCGCTGGCGCTGGATAATGGTGAAGTGCTGACAGAAGTCGGTGTCGTGTGCCAATACCTTGCTGATCAAAAGCCTGAGAGCGGCCTGGCCTCACCCTTTGGCTCTTTGCAGCGCTACCATGAAATGTCGGCCATTAACTTTGCCGCCACCGAAGTACACAAACAAATCGGCGCGCTGTTTAATCCGACACTGACGCCGGAGATGAAGGCAGTCCAGAAAGCCACGATTGCGCGCCGGCTGAAATCGCTAGAGCAAATGCTGGAAGGGAAGTCCTATGTGATGGGCGATCGCTTCACGATTGCAGATGCCTACCTGTTCACCGCCCTGAACTGGACTCGCCTGCACGATATCCCACTTGACGGCTATCCCACCATTCAAAGCTTCATGCAACGGGTTGGCGAGCGCGAAAAGGTCAGACAAGCAATGACAGCAGAAGGCTTGATCAATTAATTCCATCGGCAAGCACTGGACACTTGTACGCTGCATAAAAAACAGAAGCCCGATGGTAGTCCGTTTTTATGCCGGAATGCGGAATGCGGAATGCGGCACATCATCAAGTCCGAAGAAAGAAAACAAGGAATCTTGCGGAAGTATTTTGACGGATACGCACCGCTTGCCCTATAATTGCCGCCACTCCATTCCCTGATAGCTCAGTCGGTAGAGCGACGGACTGTTAATCCGCAGGTCCCTGGTTCGAGTCCAGGTCGGGGAGCCACAGAATGCAAGGGCCTAGTCGCAGGACTAGGCCTTTTTATTTCTTTCTCATAAGGCAGCCCTTGAACAGGATGCCTGGGCTTTGTGCCTGTGCCAGAGTGCAGCGCCCCAAGGCATGTCCTGCGCACAGCTGCAAACAAATAGATGGCCGGACAATCTCGTCCATGTTTCTGACCGGTCACATCCAGTCGCGTACAATACCCGCGATGTCCGCCCAGTCTTGCGTGATGGCTCACCCTCCTTGAACATGCTCTTGATACCCTTCACATCGCAATGAAAAAGAAGCAAAAGCAAACCTTATTCGACCTCCTGGTAGTGCAGCCCTGGTGGGTCAGCATGATTGCCGCCATGCTGATCACTCTGGGAGTGGGGGCCTTATTCCCGCAAGATAAAAAGATATTCGGCGTAGCGGCCGGCATTCCCTTTTTCATTATTGGCATCATTGCAGCCTGGCGCCAATGGACAGTTCCAAGCTCCGCCAAGCTCACCGCGATTCACGAAAAAGTGGCGAACATGAACTGGCCGGAATTTTCCGACTATCTCACGCGCGCACTGCAAAGTAAGGGCTATGAAGTGAAGCCCTATGAAGGCAAGGGTGCCGATTTTGAAATCATCAAGCCTGGCAACCACATGCTGCTGAGCTGCAAGCGCTGGAAAGCGGCCAATCTCGGCGTGGAGCCTCTGCGGGAATTGCAGGCGGCCGCGGAGAAAGAAGCCTTGTCTGCGATGTGCATGACTACGGCGAAAATCTCGCCGGCCGCCTTCACCTATGCAGCCAACGAGCGCATCGACCTGATGGATGCGGATGGCATGGTTCTGCTGCTGGCAAACGCAAAATAAATCTTGCGCTACATGCGCTGATTGCTTTACCAAAGAACCTTATCAAGCCTGGAATGGGAATATGCATGGCATGCTCGCCCTGCATCATTTCATACGAGCCTTTACTCTTGGATGACCAAGTCCCTCCGCCATCCCGCTATCCCGCAAGCTTTGCTTTACCTCTTATGCTTAAGCTCACTCTGAGCAGTTGGATCTGCAGGCAAGCACCCGTGCCGCTACAATAGCGATAGGCGTTGTCCTTACGAGAGCCCGTTTTCATGCCGGGCCATGCCAGCTTGAAACGCACCGCATTGCCTCCCAGCGCAGTATTTATGTAATGCCAAGACCAAGAGCCAACTGCAAAACCCTATGAGCCCGCATCCAAAACTACAGGTTTATCTCGACCTGGATGGTGTTTTTGCTGATTTTGCCAAAAGAGTGAAGCATCTGACCGGCAAGCATCCAGATCACTTGGACAAGAACCGCCTATGGCGCATTATCAACATGGATAAACGCTTCTTCGCGGAACTGGAATTGATTGAAGGTTGCATGGCCTTGTGGGAAGCCACCAAGGACCTGGAACCCATTTTTTTGACCGGCGCCCCTTCTACCCCGGTTTTCCATGAACAAAAAAAAGAATGGGTAGCCCGCATTTTCGGACCGGAATTCACCGTCCATGTCGTACCACGCAAACTCAAGCAGGAATACAGCGGGCCAGGCAAGGTGCTGATCGATGATATGCAAGAAAACATCGATCAATGGAATGCTAGAGGGGGACACGGAATATTGCATACCGGGGACCATGCCTCGACGGTCCATGCCTTGAATGAACTACTGGAAATTTACAGATCGGAAAAATAGGGGAGGAAGCTTGCCGGTTCATTGCCGGCACGGGAAGGGATCTCCCCGTCATTGATCACGCAGCAGCTTGTTAGCTTAAACGGATTACTTGTCGCAGAAAAAGCATAGGGTGGAGTCGTACACTTTCTCCAGGTTGCCGTAAGAAAGGTAATCACCGTGCTCCATCGGTTTGACCAACAGCGTAGCAGCAATGAAAAACATTGCTCCTGTCGTCAGCATAATAACCATCCACACCAGTCTCATTCTTCGCTTTCTCTTTATTTGAAGTAAGAACGTCTTCAGCATGTTGCGTTGAACGATTGTATTTTCGGCATCTGCACTTTGTCTATTAAGAACGTCCTTTTTCAGAAAGAGGCGTGTCTAAAAACCACAATTTCATTCTTTCGAACCAGACATTCATGAAATAGCCTGGATCAGCCTCGCACTCAAAGCAGCGCTTTCAGAAGACCGCAAGTTGTAACGCGACGTAACTTCTCTCAACATAAAGACAAGTTTGTCGTTTAATTCACCCCACAACCAATAATGCAAATTTATAAAGATGTTGTTGCAGTTGTCGCGCCAGCGGCACGATGCGGGGAGGATGCAGTTACACCATGTCGAAAAGAATGAATTACCTGTGGCCGATCGCGGCCGCATTGTTTATTGCTGCGCCCGCTCAGGCGGAAACTTGGGATCAGAAAGTGGACCGCCATTTTTCCCTGCTCGACACTGACGGCGACGGACAAATCAGCAAAGTTGAAGCAGCAGCCCATCCGCCCTTGTCGCGGCATTTCCGCGCGATGGACAAGAACAAGGATGGCGGCCTTTCCAAGTACGAACTGACGAGCTATCGAACAACGCCGCGCAATCGTTCACTGGCCAATGCCGAAGCCGATCCCGGCAAGCTGAAAACTACGGGAAGAGCGGAATAAAACACGGGGCAGTCGCCCCGATCTCTTTTGTTTCATGATGGTGCAGTAGCAGCATGTAGTAGAAGTTCCCTCCGATTCCGGGTTCCGGGCGCAAGCTCGGAACCCGTCTTTTTTCATCCCGCGTTTACTGCCCCACCCTTTCGCTGCTGATGGCAATCGCGTCTATGCGAGCCTGGCGCACAGCCTGCGCTATGCGTTGCGGCTGCCCTGGATAGCGCGCTGCGATGTCTGCCGCAATCTCCCCTGCCGCCACCTGAAGCGCGGCTGAGAGACGGGCTTCAAGGTAGGCTATTCGATCAGGAGCCGCCTGTTCCTGTACCGTATCGATGCATTCCATCGCCTGCAACAGGTCGATGAAGCGTTGCGGCTTGCGATAGGCATCGCAGCGCTGCAGCAAGTCCGCGATCGCCTCCGGTGGCAAGTTCATGGCATTTCCGAGCACGTCTTTTTCTCTGGCCGTCATTACCGCCAGATCACGGCATTCGTTTGGCACGCGCAGACGCCGGCAGGCGGAGTCCACTGCTTTACCCATGTCATGCATCAGCGCTGCAACGCGAACAGGCAGAGCGTGCTGCCTGTTCGCAGCCATATCCACTGCCGCCATGGCCACCTCACCCGCCGGGCGCCCGTGGACATTCGACTGCCCCCACAATGCCGCCAGCTCCGGAACGATACGCTGCAGCGCATTGCATTCACGCAGCACTGCAAACATGCGCGAGGGCTGGGCTTCCATCAGCCCGCGCGCCATTTCCTGCCACACCCGTTCCGGCACCAGCGCATCGACTTCGCCTGCCTGCACCATACGCCGCATCAGGGACATCGTTTCCGGCGCGATGGAAAACTCGGTGAAGCGCGCCGCAAAACGCGCGACGCGAAGAATGCGTACCGGATCTTCTTCAAATGCATCGGATACGTGGCGAAAAATCCTGGCTTGCAAATCCTGCTGGCCACCAAAAGGATCGATCAATCCACCATCCTCGGCGCGCGCCATCGCATTGATGGTGAGGTCGCGTCGCGCCAGATCCTGCTCCAGCGTGATGCTGCGGTCCGCATGGAATACAAACCCCTGGTAACCGGGAGCGGTCTTGCGCTCGGTGCGTGCGAGCGCATACTCCTCATGCGTTTGCGGATGAAGGAATACCGGAAAATCCTTGCCGACCGGCGTAAAGCCGCGCGCCACCATATCATCAGGCGTCGCGCCGACCACAACATGATCGCGATCCTGCACCGGCAAGCCGAGCAAGTCATCGCGCACCGCGCCGCCGACGATATAGGTTTTCATGCCGAATGCATTCCTTATTCGGCCAGCACTTCGTACTTGGGTATGTGCTCCGTTTCGGCCGTAGCCTCCTCTACCCATTGCGCCACGGCGGGATGCCGTGCCACGCGGTCGCCATAGGCTTGCAGCGATGCATCCAGCGTGACGCCGTAGGTACGGAAGCGCATGACTACCGGGGCGAAATAAGCGTCGGCAATAGAGAATTCGCCGAACAGGAAACGGTCGTAACCGAAACTGGCCAGGCAGGTTTCCCATATCGCGACTATGCGGCGAATCTCCGCCTGCGCCATCGCGCTGAATTCCCTTTGCGGAAACTGGGCGCGAATATTCATGGGCAGCGCTGCGCGCAAGGCGGCAAAACCGCCATGCATTTCACTGCAGATGCAACGTGCCATGGCCCTGGCCCGGCTGTCGTGCGGCCACATCGACTTGGTCGGATATTGCTCGGCCAAGTACTCGCAAATGGCCAGCGAATCCCAGATCGCCATGCCGTCATCGATCAGTACCGGCACACGACCGGCTGGCGAATAACGCGCGATTTGCTCGCTGGTATCGGCACGATCAAGAGGGATGCAAATTTCCTGAAAGGGGATATCAAACGCCTTCATGGTCACCCCTACGCGCATAGACCACGAAGAGTAATTTTTATTGGCAATCACCAGTTTCAGCAAAGGCTTTGATGAAATCGCGTCTGCAGTAGCGGTGCTGGACATATACAAGCCCTTTCTCGAAATTGGATAAACAGGCAGACGTGAACCGCTCGCCTGCCTATGAAATGCATGGTAAAGGTCTTGCTGCGGCTTGGCAAACCGGAGCAACATTAGTTAACAATATTGGAGGAATGAAAGAAGTCAGCGGTGACGACTCAGATATTTCGGCGCCACGACTTCCAGCGGGACCGGTGTCCATTGCAGATCCGGATCGACGGGAGCGGATGCGACATTATCGACCTTCATCGAATCCAGATTGTCGCGACTCATCAAAGGGCTGCCAGGAAGAAGCTCCATCAGGCGCGCTTGCAGGCGACCCATGCGCTCGGACAAGCCGATCACGCGGCGCGGATGCCCGGAGTAGCGTCCCGCAAGCTGGACCAGTTCACGCAATGTATAAACCTTGGGACCTGCCAGCTCGATTACCTTACCCGCCATGCGAAGCTCATCGAGCGACTGCACTATGGCGCGCGCCACATCTTCCACATACACCGGCTGAAACCTGGCATCGGCGCAGGCCAGCGGCATCAATGGAAAACGCTTCTGCAGCGCAGCAAACAGGTTCAGGAAATGATCGTCTTCGCCGAACACGACCGAAGGACGAAAGATCGTGACGGCAACGCTGGGTTCGGACAAGACTGCCGCCTCGCCGGCCGCCTTGGAGCGCTGATACATGGAAGGACCTTGCGGGTCCGCTCCCAGCGCACTCACGTGCAACAGGCGATGTACGCCATTCGCCGCACAAGCAAAGGCAAGGCGCCGCGGCAATTCCACGTGCGCCTTGGCAAAGTCCGGACCGTAGGGTTCATCGCCGTGCGCGGGGCGAGAATGCAGGATGCCGACCAGATTGATGACCGCATCGACATCCCGCAGCAAGCCGGCCAATGTCGCATCGTCATGCACGTCAGCCAGCACGACGTCCACGGTGGGCAGGACTATGAGATGTTTGGCGGGTTCGAGGCGGCGCGTGGGCACGATGACGCGCCGGCCGATTTTGGCAAGCTCGCTCACCACGTGACATCCGATAAAGCCGGAGCCGCCGATGACCAATACGGAAGAGTATTCCATGTCCAGCCACCTCTACTTGTATTCTTCACGAACTGAATGACTCAGCAAATGAAGTGTAGCGTTTTGCTGTCAGGCTTTCCGCCCGGCCCTCAAGCTGGCGCACCAGGCAAGCTTGAGGGCACAGTCAATCAGGGCAGATCGCCTTGGATAACCGGCTCCTTGGGCTGAATCACACCCAGGCGCGACTTCAGCGACTGGGCTTTGTTTTCGCCAAGCGCCGCATAATACACCGCATTCGACAACACGCTTTTCACATAACCGCGCGTCTCGGAAAAGGGAATGGTCTCCGCAAAGATTGCCCCCTCGACCGGGCGGTTCAGCGTGGCACGCCACTGGTGTGGACGGCGCGGACCGGCATTGTAAGCAGCAGTCGCAAGCGGCAAGGAGCCATCCAGATCATTCAGCACCATGCTCAGGTAATGGGTGCCGAGCTTGATGTTGATATCCAGGCTATTGACCTGGTTGGGCTTGAAATTCCTCACGCCTATCTTGCGCGCGACATAGCGTGCAGTGGCCGGCATCAACTGCATCAGGCCGGAAGCGCCGACATGCGAGCGCGCATCCATGACGAAGCGCGACTCCTGCCGCATCAATCCATAGACCCACGCTTCCTCGATGCCCAGCGGTTTGACCGCCGACTGCACCACCTTCTTGAATGGCGTCGGGAAACGCTGGGTGAAATCCAGCTCCTGGCGAGTGCGATCCGAAGTGTTGATCATGCGATCCAGCACGCCCTTCTCCCGCGCGAATTCTGCAGCTGCCAGCAGCTGGCGCTCATTCATGGAACGCAGTTCCCAGTTCCATTCGCGCACACCCTCAAAGCGCAAACCCATCTCGAAGAATTTCAGCGCCCGCTGAAAACCTTCATTGCCTGCCATCGGCTTCACTTCAGCCGCCTTGACCGGCGCTGCCTGCGCAGGCAGCTTGATCTTCTGGCCCAGCTCTTCGATTGCCAGTTGCCCGTAGAAATCCATCCGATGCGTAATGCGATGGAAGTGCTTGTCCGCTTCCTCAGCCTGGCCCTGCGCCTTCAGAGCGCGCCCACGCCAGTACACCCAGGTGGCATCGTTGCGCAATTCCAGCGGCATGGCATCGATGCTCGCCTTCACCATTGTCCAGTCGCCCTCGCGCAATGCGATCCGGGCGCGCCACTGATGCCCGTCCTGAGACAGGTTCGCACCTTCAGCACGCTTCCAGTAATCCAGCGCAATCGGCATCAGTTTCAGGGAAGTAGGCAATGCGATCTGCGCCCAGGCCGCTGTCTTCAGTTGCGGCGAGAGTTGAGACTCGGCAGCGGCCAAGGCCTCGGCCGCCTGCTCGGGGCTGGTTCTTGCCATTCTTCCCAGCGCCACCACGAACAATTCATGCGCCAGCAGATCGACACCGGGGCCTTTTGCCAGCACCGCAGCAGGCTTTTCGAAGGCCTGATCCGCGACATCGGCAGGCACGCCCGCGAGCGCGGTAGCATGCGCAAACAATTTCGGCGCGCCGGTCTCTGCCGCCAGCCGGACTTGTGACCACAGGTCGTCATGGGCGAACTGTCCGCTTTGCACCAGCATGGTAATCAATGCAGGACAAGCATCGCCGTACAGGCGCGGCGTGGTGAGCAGCGCGCGCGCTTCCGCGACCACGTTGATGCCTTTTGCCGCCTTGGACATGAGCGCATAACATTTCAGCTGCATGTCGTCATCCAGCACGAATTGCGGATACTCTTCATCGAACAGGGCCCAGTCCCGCGCCTTGCCGAGTTCAAGCAACCAGTCATTGCGCAGGCGGTCTGCGATGGCGTGTCCGTGATAGCGCTTCAGGTAAGCGCGGATCTCCGACTCGGGCGCGTGCGCCAGGCGGGGCTTCAGCTGGAAATAATCGACGTAGGAAGGAATGGGATAATCGACAAGTCGCGTCGACAAGCCTATCGCGCGTGGCGCGTCATTGTTGCGCGA
>JAFAGG010000053.1 GCA_023422955.1 Pseudomonadota bacterium
ATCGTCGGCCTGCCCAACGTCGGCAAGTCCACCCTGTTCAATGCCCTGACCAAGGCAGGCATCGCTGCGGAAAATTATCCCTTCTGCACCATCGAGCCGAATGTGGGCATCGTCGAGGTACCCGATCCCCGTTTGCAGCAACTGGCCGACATCGTCAAGCCGGAACGGGTTTTACCCGCCGCCGTGGAATTCGTGGACATCGCCGGCTTGGTGGCAGGCGCGTCCAAGGGCGAAGGACTGGGCAACCAGTTCCTGGCCCACATCCGTGAAACCGATGCCATCGTCAACGTGGTGCGCTGTTTCGAAGATCCGAACGTGGTGCACGTTGCCGGCAAAATCAGCCCGCTCGACGATATCGAAGTGATCCAGACCGAACTGGCGCTGGCCGATCTGTCCACGGTAGAAAAAGCCATTCAGCGCGAAGGCAAAAAAGCCAAATCCGGCGACAAGGATGCGATCAAGCTGGTTGCCCTGCTGGAGAAACTGGTGCCGCATCTGAATGAAGCCAAGCCGGTTCGTTCGATGCAATTAAGCGAAGATGATCTCGCCGTCATCAAACCGCTGCATCTGATCACCGCGAAACCTGCGATGTTCGTCGGCAATGTGTCGGATACCGGTTTCACCAATAATCCGCTACTGGATCAGTTGGTCGAGTATGCGAATTCGCAGAATGCACCCGTGGTCGCCATCTGCGCCGCCATTGAAGCCGAAATCGCCGACCTGGAAGATGAGGACAAGGGCGCGTTCCTGACCGACATGGGCATGGACGAGCCGGGCCTGGCACGCCTAATCCGCGCCGCCTTCAAGCTACTCGGCCTGCAAACCTACTTCACCGCCGGCGTAAAGGAAGTCCGCGCCTGGACCATCCGTATCGGCGATACCGCACCGCAGGCAGCCGGCGTGATCCATACCGATTTCGAACGCGGCTTCATCCGCGCGCAAACCATTGCCTTCGATGACTTCCTGGCTTACAAGGGTGAACAGGGCGCCAAGGAAGCCGGCAAGATGCGCGCTGAGGGCAAGGAATATGTCGTGAAAGATGGGGACGTGATGAACTTCCTGTTTAACGTCTGACCTTCAGCTCCGTTGTATGCCAGGCATTCGCTGAATGCCTGGTGCATTTGCCTGTTGAAATGCTCCGCAAGCAAAGCGTCACATAGTCAAATCCCGTATTGCCGCCATCATAAAGGTCGGCAATACGCGCCCTAATCTTCAAATCCGCACTGCAAGTCGTGCAATAACTACAGAATATGCTTTCTGCGTCAGCCACGTCCTGGCTTCCGGCAGCGCTTCATTTTTCACCCCCTAGCCTTGGCTCCCCTGTCCTTGCAGCGTTTTTTCAGAGCAGACACCGACTGCCTATTTATCCCCCGCATTTCCCAACAGGAAAATTTTGATTTAAATAAATCAATTCAGGGGAGGGAATTCCTACACTGCCTCAACTCAATTTTTGCCATTAATGCAAATGCCTACCGAACTCTTCAGCGATGGCCGACATACCTGCCTGATGTTTTCCGATCTGGTCGATGAGGAAGACGGCGAGGTCGTGCAGTCGAATCAGTTTTTTATCATTCGGGATGGTCAGGGCATTTTGCTGGATCCGGGCGGCGTGCTCACCTACAACGAGCTCTTCGTCACCATGGGATGGTATTTCCCGCCCAAGCAGCTCAAATATGTGTTTGCTTCCCATGCGGACCCCGATATCATCGCTTCCCTGCCCCGCTGGCTGAGCAGTTCAGAAACCCGCCTGCTGATCTCTCGCGTCTGGTCGCGGTTTGTGCCTCATTTCTGCCCGCAGGGGAAAACGGAAGGGCGCATCATTGCGCTGCCAGATGAAGGCACCCTGCTTCCTTTCGGCGATGCGGTATTCCAGATATTGCCGGCGCACTTTCTGCATGCCGAAGGCAATCTGCAGTTCTACGATCCGGTAAGCCGCATCCTGTTTTCAGGCGACATGGGCGCGTCGCTCGTGCCCGCCCAGCTCGCCACGGCGCCCGTCGCGGATTTCGATCAGCATGAGCCGTATATGCGCGGCTTCCATCGGCGTTACATGGTGTCCAATAAAGTGTGCCGTTACTGGGTCAACATGGTCCGCCAGCTGGACCCTGAATGGATCGTGCCGCAGCATGGCGCGCCCTTTCGCGGCAAGGCAATGATCGCCCGATTTCTTGACTGAGTAGAATCGCTTTCCTGTGGCATCGATTTGATGACGCAGGAAATGTACACGCCGCCCAAGCGCGTCACCATTTCTCACGAAGCACAATAATCCGGGCGTTCCGAGGTCGAACAACACCATTAGTGAAAATTGCACCTAGCTAGGAAAAACTACTGACACAGTTAGTAAAATATTCATCACGACAAAAAAGCCTGAGCTGCTCGATTTTTGTCTGTCGATGGCTGCCAGTACATTAGAAAACTACAAACCCCTGATGCAGAAATAAAGTATGTCTATGACCAAATGGAGACCAGCCCAACACGGAAAAGTCAAAGCCCTTGGGCTGCACTGGCGAGACGGCAAGCTGCTAGCAGCAGAGGTCTTTGATGATCAAGGCCGCCTGAAAGGGGTTCGCCCACTCGGTGGTGGTATCGAGTTTGGTGAACACTGGCAAGCGGCCCTCATACGCGAATTCAAAGAAGAACTGGTGTCGACGTTGAGGTGATAGGTAGCCCTCATGTGATGGAAAATATCTATACCCATCATGGGGAAGTCGGTCACGAAGTGCTGTTTATTGGCGAAGTGCTGTTTAGCACAGAACGATTTGCAAACCTGGACAGTATCGAATTCCACGAAGACAGCGGAACTCCCTGTACTGCACGATGGTTTGACTTGGCAGAACTTGATACGCCGGATGGCCCTGCACTCTTTCCCGCAGGTCTGAAGCAAGCACTTCTAAAGGCCGTTGCGTGAAGCACGGGATAACACGCGAAACTTACGCCCCATCCAAACTGAGAGCGGGGTAAGCCCAACATTTTCATCACTCAGCACCCATTGATGAATGACTGCAAAGCATCCCCGTAATCGCTACCGATACCCAGCAGGCTTGGCAACTGGCTTATCTCAATCGCGTCTGGAAAACGGGCAAGCAATTTCGGTGAAAGAAACAAAGCGGGTGCTTGTCACCTGCCTGTGCATTTCCCATATACGAATTTCCTCTTATTCAAGGCATTTCCTTTCAACAGCACACTTACTGCCGTCAATTTCAAAAAATCCAACGAAAAGCCCCTCGTTTTGCGGTATAGTGACGCCCAGCAAGATTTTTACCTCATGTATGTGCCTGAGCGAGTTTTCCGCATTGCCGGAGTTTCTTGCCTGATGCCCTTGGACCCGCGACCCTGCTCTGGCAGCTTATCGCTGGTCACCTCCAAACCCGCACGGGTTTTAGTTGGCAATACCGCCGACCGCTGACTATCAAGGGCGACATCCGCGACTCTACGAGTCAACACCGACCTCTATGGGCTGGTGTGCACATCATTTGTCACTTCCATAGAAAGGATCCTCCCAGGATGCAGGAAAACGCTTTTTATCAACTTTCCACTTTCACCGCCCTTGCCTTGCTGGTCGGCTTCTACGGACTGACCTTCCTGATGTCGCTGACCATCAGCCGCAAAAACGAAAATGTCGACGGCTACATGGTTTCCAGCGGCTCGCTGGGTTTCGGCATTTCTGCCGCCAGCATGATCGCTACCTGGATCTGGGCCGCTTCCTTTTATGCCAGCGCCACCTCCGGCTTCACCTACGGCCTGTCCGGCCCCATCCATTACGGGTTATGGGGCGCGCTGATGATTCTCTTCATCTATCCTTTCGGCCGCCGCTTTCGCAAGCTGGCGCCGGACGCTCATACGCTGGCCGAATTGCTGCATGCTCGCCACGGCACCTCCAGCCAGATGCTGCTGGCAGTATCCAACCTGATCGGCAGCACCATCAGCCTGATGGTGAACTTCACCGCCGCCGGCGCGCTGATCGCCATTTTGACGCCGCTGGAATTCGAACATGGCGTCGTCATCGCCGGCATCGGCGTGCTGTCTTATACGCTGTGGTCCGGCTTTCGCGCCTCGGTGATGACCGATTTCGCCCAGCTGGCCGCCATGATGGGCGCAGCGATCATCATCATCCCGCTCATCTTTTTTAATGCCGGCGGCTTCGAGCTGATAGAACAAGGCATGCAACGCATGACGCCGGAACAGACCAATTTCTTTTCCAAGACGGCGATCCTCGAACAGGGACTGCCTTACTTCATCGCAGTGCTGGCCTATGCGATCGGCAACCAGACCATTGCCCAGCGCCTGTTCGCGGTACGCGAAGACCTGATCAAGCCGACCTTCCTCACCGCCACCCTTGGCTACGGCGCAGTCGTCATCGGCCTGGGCATGCTGGGGCTGCTGGCGGCCATGGTCGGCCTGGTGCCTGCCAATGGCGACATGAACAACATCATCCCGCAGATGGCTTCCAGCTATCTGCCGCCCCTGGGTATTGCGCTGTTCTTCATCCTGGTCATCGGCTCCCTGTCATCGACCGCCGACTCCGATCTGTCCGCCATGTCGTCGATCGTGATGGCCGACATCTACGGCAAGCACATCGCGCGCGGCAAACCGAACCCCCGCACCATGCTGCTGCTGGGCCGACTGACCATGGTGGTATCGACCATCCTGGGCATGCTGCTGGCCAACCTGAAGCTGGATATCCTGGTCATGCTGGTATTGGTGGGGGCGCTGTGGGGCTCCATCGTGTTTCCGGTCATCGTCAGCTGCTACTGGAACCGCGTGTCCAATCATGCATTCACCTGGTCGGTCATCGGCGCGCTGATCGCCTTCGTGTCCGCGCGCTTTGAATGGCTGCCCCTGATCGGGACGACCGGAACCCTGCTGGAAATCCTGGCGATCATCGGTGCAGGCGTCGTCACCGGCTTGATGACTTTTGCTTTTTTCAGCCGCAACATCGCCATTGCGATTGGCATGATTACCATCGTGGCGGCCGCGCCGTTTGCACTGGGCGAATTGCGCCACTACCAGATATTGCTGGCCTCCTTGCTGGCCTATGGCGTAAGCGCCGTGCTCTGCACGCTGCTAAGCCTGCTCTGCAAGGAACGTTTCGATTTCAACCTGATTGCAAAGCGCGTGCATTCCTATCAGCAAGCGACTGCCAGCTGATTTTGTAAAGGAGACCTTTATGACAACCTATCTGATCACTGCCTACATTTTGATATGGCCAATCCTGGCTTCGGCCATCATGGTGCTTTTATGCGTTCACCTGGTGCGCGACTATCGTCGCGCCAAGCAGGAAAACACCGACATGGTCTGATCGCAGATCCTGCACTCTCCAAAACCGCAGCCAGCAAGGCTGCGGTTTTTTATTGGCCGGACACTTTTATCAAACTCACGCCTTTCATCGCTTCCCAAACGGGCATGCTAAAATACTTTGCATGCCAACCATTCCAAATACTCCCCCTCCTGCAACACCCGACCTGGCTCAGGCGCGCTCCCGTTTCGGGCGACTGCTCGGAAGCGTCTATCGGCAATGGCGACGCCAGGTTGACTTGAGCTTCAAGGACATGGAACTGACCGATGCCTCTCGCATGCCCTTGCTGGTTTTATATGTCGAAGAGGCGCCGATGCGGCAGAAAGACCTGGCTGAAGCCCTTTATCTGGATACCTCGTCCCTGGTCCGCGTGCTTGATCAGTTGCGCCAGAAAAAACTGGTGGACTGGAGCAGCGACCCGGCTGACAGGCGAGCCAAATATATCGGCCTGACACCGCAGGGACGGCGGGCCGCCGCACAGATCCTGGAAAAAAGCTTGCAGATCGAGCAAGCCATACTGGCCGAACTCACGCCGGAAGAACTGGAAATCACACGCCGAACCTTGCACAAGATTTCTGATCGTTTCAACGCCATGGCTGCCGAATGAAATTAAAAGGATCGCCATTTGCGTGGGTGAGTTTTGCCTTGATCGTCGGGGTCATGGGAACCGCGCTGATCAGTCCCCTGTACGCGCTCTACAAGGAAGCATGGCAGCTGCAGGCCAGCGATGTGTCGCTGATCTATGTGATGTATATGGGCGGCGCGCTATGCAGCCTGCTGTTTCTGGGGCGCCTGCCCGACACGCTCGGCTTCCGGCCGGTCATGCAAAAAGGATTGGCGCTGGCTTTTATCGGCACCCTCATCAGCATGATTGCCTGGGATGTGCCCAGCCTGAATGCCGGACGCTTCATCGTCGGCATCGCATCCGGCATGATCACCACCAGCGCCACCTCGGGCTTGTCCGCGCTATCCGGCCCCGGCCAGATGCGGCGCGTGGCGATGCTGACCGGCGTCCTGATCGCCTTCGGCTTCGGACTCGGCCCGCTGCTGGGCGGCATCATGGGCCAGTGGGCGCCCTACCCGCTGGCAAGCACTTACCTCCCGACCCTGATTCTGCTCAGCCTGGCCATGTATGCACTGAGCCGCCTGCAATTACCGGAAGGCCTGCATGGCACAGCCGGCCGAACTTTCCATTGGCGCGACTCGCTGCCCAAGCTGACCTGGACCGAACGCAGCGCCTCCATGGCTTTCCTGCTCACCTGCGCACTCCCTTTTCTGGCCTTCGGCGTCTTCGGTTTGTATGCCTCGATGTCGCCGCTCTTTCTCGACAAGCTGGTTCCCTGGCACGGCCCGGTAGTGAGCGGCACCGCAATTTCCGTGATTCTGCTGACCTCAGCCTTCGTGCAAGTCCTGTCGGCGCGCCTGCCTACCCACTGGTGCGGCGCTGCCGGCCTGATCGGACTGGCCCTCAGCAATGCCATACTCATGTGGAATATGAGAGCAGGTTCGGCAGCCTTGTTCGGGCTGGGCGTATTGCTGACCGCCATCGGCCACGGCATGAGCATGCTGGCCGGCATGAGCATGATTAACCGCATCGCCACGTCCGGCAACCGCTCGGGTTTGCTGTCCACCTATCTGGTCACCGGTTACATCGGCAGCATGGTGCCCATGATGGGCATAGGCTGGATTGCGGACCACTGGGGCATGAATGCGGCGGTAGATATCTTTTGCACCCTGGTGATCGCGCTCGGAACCGTGGTTGCCGCGCTGTTTCTGCGCCACCCACAGATGCGCTTGGCACGGGACTAAGCCATGCCGACATCCCCACACCCGGCCAGATCGATGCGTGCACCGCTATGGCTGCTGGTGCTGGTGACGCTGAGCGGCACGATGGCCATGCACATCTTCATCCCGGCCTTGCCGGTAGCGGGTGCAGCTCTTGGCGCTGCGCCTTCCGGCATGCAGCAGACCATCACGCTGTATGTGCTGGGCCTGGCCCTGGGACAACTGGTGTACGGCCCGGTGTCCGATACGCTGGGCAGGCGGCCCACCTTGCTGGTCGGCCTCGGGCTGTATCTGAGCGCCAGCATCATGGCCTTGATGGCGCCGAATCTGCAATGGCTGGTGGTGGCGCGATTGCTGCAGGCGCTGGGCGGCGCAGCCGGCATCACCCTGAGCCGCGCCATCGTGCGCGACACCTCGCCTCCCGAACGCGTGACCAAGGACCTGGCCTTACTCAACCTGCTGACACTAGTCGGCCCGGGCCTGGCTCCGATAATCGGCGCTTACCTGGCGGACCATTTCGGCTGGCGCGCGATCTACCTGTTCCTGGTGTTCATGGGCTGCGCAATGCTGATTTGCGCTTTCCGGCTACTGCCGGAGACCAACTTTTCCGAACGCCCGCTGGCGGTGCGCGGCATCGCGGCCGACTACAAGAATTTGCTCAGCAACCGCCGCTTCGCCGGCTTCATGCTGGGCGGCTCGTGCTCCACGACGGCCCTGTATCCCTATCTGGCCACCGCGCCTTACATCGTGCATGAACAATTGGGATTGCCGATCAGCTCGGTAGGATGGTTTGCAGCCAGCACCATCGTGGGAGCAAGTTGCGGAACCCTGGTGACCCGACGGCTGGCAAGCCACGTGCCGATCGAGCGCTTTCTGTATATCGGCGCCGGACTGGGACTGGGCATGGCGACCTTGCTGCTGGTAGTGCAACTGCTGGGTTGGCTGAACGCGCCCTTGCTGCTGGCCCTGACCATTACCATGACCTTCGGCGCCGGACTGGCCAGCCCCGCCGCTCTATCGCGCGCCTTGTCCTCCACAGCGCCGGCACTGGCAGGCACGGCAGCAGGCTTTTACGGCTTTGGACAAATGGCGATGGGCGCAATAGGCACCTCGCTGGTGGGCTACGGCGAGATACCGGCTGTCGCCTGCGCAGTCACGCAAATGGGCATTACTTCGCTGGCCCTGCTCAGCTATCGCTATGCGACCTCGAAAAAGTAGATGACTGCCTTTGCCTGCACATCGCATGGCCTATCCGTCACACGCCCTCAACTCGAAACAAGCAAAGAGCAGTCGACCAGCCGCCAAGGCTGATTTATCCCAGCGCTTCCATTAAACTTGCACGCATCATTCACGCTCAGAGCCGACCATGCCCTTCATCAGCGAACTCGTCATCTATCCCATCAAATCCTGCAGCGGCATTTCGCTACGTTCTGCAACCATCACGCCGGCAGGTTTGATGACGCAGTACATTTATGACCGCGAATGGATGGTGATCGATGAAGAAGGACATTTCCTGTCGCAGCGCGAGTACCCCAACATGGCGCAGATCGTGCCGAGACTGAAGGCGGACACGCTGGAATTGCGTGCGCCGGGCATGCTGAGACTGGAGATTCCGCTCGATCTGCCTCATCCTGATGAAACGACGATTCGTCACGTGCAAGTTTGGGACGACACCGTGCCGGCCTACGACTGCGATGAGATGACCGCCACCTGGTTTTCGAATGCGATCGGCACGCCCTGTCGCCTGGTGCGTTTTCATCCCGATGCGAAGCGCCGCGCGGAAAGCAAGTGGGTGGGAGAACTGGACGCGCCTACGCTGTTTTCCGACGGCTATCCGCTACTGGTGATTTCTTCCGCAGCGCTGGACGAATTGAATCAGCGCCTGCAAGCGCAAGACTGCGCGCCTTTGCCGATGAACCGTTTCCGCCCCAATATCGTGATCAGCGACAGCCTGCCTCATGAAGAAGATGTCGCGGACACGCTGGTGATAGGAGCGGCGACCCTGAAACCGGTCAAGCCCTGCGCGCGCTGCCCGATTGCTTCAGTCAATCAGGAAACCGGACAACGCGAGGATGATCCGCTGGAGATTCTGTCAGGCTACCGTGCCGATCCGAGGCTGGATGGCGCGATTACTTTCGGCATGAATGCCGTGCTGCTGGAAGGGGCTGATACGGTTTTGAGCATTGGGCAGGAAG
Organism: Pseudomonadota bacterium; assembly: GCA_023422955.1. GTDB lineage: Bacteria > Pseudomonadota > Gammaproteobacteria > Burkholderiales > Burkholderiaceae_D > JAEZLB01. The sequence goes on from JAFAGG010000053.1 coordinate 9,277, forward strand.
TGAGCATCAATCCCGCGTTCTGACTCGCGGTCATGGATGCGGGCAGGCTGAACTCAGGCGTCTGACTTGGCGATCTGCTGCAGGCGTTCGTACTTGGCCTGCAGTTCCTGCTCGCTTTCGCGCCAGTCGGGATGAATCGGAATGCAGGCGACCGGACACACCTGCTGGCATTGCGGCTCGCTGAAGTGGCCGACGCATTCCGTGCATTTGTTGGGATCGATCTGATAAATCTCGGGGCCGAGAAAGATCGCATCATTCGGGCATTCGGGCTCGCATACATCGCAGTTGATGCATTCATCCGTAATCATCAATGCCATAAGCCCTCCTGCCCTGCTTTACTTCTGAACTGCAAAAACGCTGCGGACCTAGCAGGGCTTGCCTGCCTCGTCGATTTTCTTGCGCAGCCACTTCTCGACCGACGGGAAAACAAACTTGGACACATCGCCGCCCAGTATAGCAATCTCGCGCACGATGGTGCCGGAAATGAACTGGTACTGATCCGAAGGAGTGAGGAACATGGTTTCCACGTCCGGCAGCAAGTAGCGGTTCATGCCAGCCATCTGGAACTCGTATTCGAAGTCGGACACCGCGCGCAAGCCGCGCACGATCACGCGCGCATCATGCGCCCGCACAAAATCTTTCAGCAAGCCTGAAAAGCTTTCCACCTGCACATTGGGATAATGGCCAAGAATTTCATTGGCAATGATCAGGCGTTCATTCAGTGTAAAAAAAGGCTTCTTGGCCTTGCTGTCGGCGACACCGACAACCAGCTTGTCGAACAAGCCGGATGCCCGGCGTACCAGATCCTCGTGGCCGCGGGTCAGCGGATCGAAGGTTCCCGGATAAACTGCTGTAACCATCCTTACTCCTACTGGTGCACAGAAGTCCAAGGACTTGCGCGCAGACTGTTCAGCACATTCGTGGCAGATTATTCATGCCTGCACCGTGCTGCAGCGACATTCCGATGGAAGCAGACTCAATATTTTAAGCAGGAATTTCCCGCCAGGACCAAGCCCTTGTCGCCAAGCAAAACGCGCATTATGCCTGAATTTGCTTGCGCTGCAATATATGATAAAACACCATGCCAGCGCGATCCGCGCGAACAATGTCCCACTGCGCCAGCCAATCCGGCGCTGTTTCCTCGTCCAGTGGAAACTCGGATTCAGCATAGATCATGCCTCCCGGTTTCAACAAATCTGCGCACAGAGGCAGGCATTTTTTCAGCCAATCCTGATGATAAGGCGGGTCGAGAACGATCAGGTCGAAATCTGCTTCTTGGCGCTCAAGCAGGCTGCGGCTTACCGCCATCGCATCGCCGCGCACGATGTCTACCTGCTGCGCCTTGAGCTTGTCTTTCACGGCCTGCATCTGCCGCACGGCCGCAGGCTGCGACTCCACCATGATGACTTTCGCCGCACCGCGACTGGCCGCCTCGAAGCCCATCGCCCCGGTACCGGCGAACAAATCCAAGCAGCGCACGCCTTCCCATTGTCCATCGAGCAGATGGGTGAGCCAGTTGAATACCGTTTCACGCACGCGGTCCGGCGTAGGACGTAAACTTTCGGCATCGGTGACCAGCAGCGGCGTGCGTTTCCATGAGCCGCCTATGATGCGCACCTGCTGCGGAACCGCGCTGCGAGTAGAAGCGCGTGATGCCGGCTTTCTGAGAGATTTAGCAGACATAAGAAAGTCTACGCAGACTGGCTGTATTCAAACCAACAATCATTAGACCAGCCATCATTATTTTTCTGCTCCCACCACGATGGTCGTTAGTTTTTCCATTTCCAGCTTGCGATTGAAGGCGCGCCGTATGTCGGCGACGCTGACCTTGTTCACCTTCGCAGTCCAGGTATCCAGATAATCCAGCGGCAAGCCGTAATAGCCGATGGCGGCGATATGACTGAGTATCTTGCGGTTGTTATCGATGCGCAAGGCAAAACCGCCGATCAGATTGTCCTTGGCCGCCTTGAGCTCTTTTTCCGTCGGTCCGTTCTTCAGATAGTTGCCCAGCACTTGGTTCACAACCGCCAGCGCTTCGCCGGTCTGCTCCTTCTGGGTTTGCAGGCCAACCTGGAACGGGCCCTCCTGCGCCATCGGACTGAAATAGCTGTAAGCGCCATACGCCAGTCCGCGCTTCTCCCTGACCTCCTGCATCATGCGAGAAACGAAACCTCCGCCACCCAGCACATAATTCCCGACCGTCAGCGCAAACCAGTCCGGGTCGCCATACGCTACCGCCGGCATGCCAACCACGATGTGCGACTGGCTGGCAGGATGAGGAATGTATTTTTCCTCACCGGCCTTCACCGTCACGACGGGCAAGGCCGGCAAGGGTGTGCCTTGCGGCAAGCGGCGCGTCAATTCCTGCGCAATGGTTTCGGCTTCGGCGTGGCTGACGGCGCCTATCAGGGCGATCACTGCACGATTGGCAACGTAGTGATCGCGATGAAATGCCGCCACATCGGCGCGCGTGATCGCTTCAATCGACTCGACCGTTTCCACCATCGCATACGGATGCTCGCGATAAGCGGTTTGCCAGAAAGCACGGTCCGCGATCGTTTCCGGCTTGGTCAGCGCTTCGCGCAGATTGGCGACCAGCCTGGCCTTGTCTCTCGCCAGAAAATCTTCAGGGAAAGTAGGCTGGGCCAGCAGGCGCGCCAGCAACTGCACGGCTTGCTGGCGTTCGCTGACGCTCGCCAGGGTGCGCAAGCTTGCGCCGGCCTTGTCCACTCCCGCGCCGCCGCCGCGCTGGGCGGCAATGTCGGCAAAGGCATCGGACAATTGCGCCTCGCTCATTGCGGGCTCGACCGAGCCATCCGGCAAGCGCGCTTCATTCAGGCCGCGTGCCAGCATGGCATTGGTCAGCACGGCCGCTCCCGTTTTCCCGGCAGGATCGCGCCGGGAACCGGCATCGAAATCGACATTGATATCGAGTATGGGAATGGAACGGTTTTCCACGAAGAAGACGCGCGCGCCGTTGTCCATGGTCCAGGTCTGGATCTGCAAGGCGGCATGAGCCGTCGTGCCGACAAACAGCAGGATGAGGACACACATTCTTTTCATAAAAATCATGACTAGCCTTTATGCATGTTCGTATCTGACTAAGCAGGCAATTCTTCCAACGCTTCTCAATGACGCAAACCAGCAGGTTCGCGCTCGACTTTCTCGGTCAGCGGCAAAGGCACGAGCGTTGCGATGGTCAGTTGATCGTCGCCAAAATATTTGCGCGCCACTGCCTGCACCTGCTCGGCCGTCACCTCGCCCAGCTTGGCGATGATGTGGTCGATCTGCTTATGGGAAAAACCCGCCATTTCTATGGAACCGATTTCCATCGCCTGCCCGAAAATCGAATCGCGCTTGTAAATCTGACTGGCAATCAATTGCGTTTTGACGCGCCTGAGTTCCTGCTCCGTGATGCCTTCCTCGGCAATGCGAGTGACTTCGGCGCGCAGCAGCGTTTCCAGCTTTTCAGTCGTCACGCCTACTGATGGCGTACCGTCCAGGATAAACAGCACCGGCCCGCGCGCGATGCCGGAATAACCTGCTCCCGCAGAAACGGCGACGCGCTCGGTACGCACCAGCCGGGCATTCAGGCGGGCATTGTCATAACCGTCAAGAATCGCAGCCAGCACATCCAGCGCATAAGGCTCGGTGTCCTTGTCCACATTCTCCAGCTTAGGCACCTTGAAAGCCAAGGCTACATAGGGATTTTCCGCCGGCACCTTGACGCTTACCCGCCGTATGCCGCGCTGTTCCGGCTCCGGTTGCGGGCGGGTTTTAGGCAAGGTTTTGGCAGGCAGGCTGCCGAAATGTTTTTGCGCCAGCTTGAACACTTGCTGCGCTTCCACGTCGCCGGTCACCACCATAGTGGCATTGTTGGGCGCATACCAGCGGCGATGCCAGTCGCGCGCGTCTTCCACGGTCAGGCTCTGCAAGTCGCCCATCCAGCCTATGATGGGACGGCGATAGGGATGCGCGAAAAATGCCGTCGCGTTGAGCGCCTCATAGAGCTGGGAAATCGGCTGATCATCGGTGCGCAGGCGGCGCTCTTCCATCACCACGCGAATTTCCTTGTCGAACTCTTCCTTGCTCAGCACGAGATTCGCCAGGCGATCCGCTTCCAGCGCCATGACATCTTCCAGCCGGGATTTTTCAATCTGCTGGAAGTAACCGGTGTAATCCTTGCTGGTAAAAGCATTTTCGCGCCCGCCCAGCGCAGCGACCCGCGCGCTGAACTCGCCCGGCTTCAGCTTTTTCGTGCCCTTGAACATCATATGCTCCAGCACATGCGCCACGCCGGTGGTACCGCTGACTTCATCGACGGAGCCGACGCGGTACCAGATCATGTGCGCAGCGGTAGGGGCGCGCTTGTCTTCCTTGACGATGACTTTCATGCCATTGGCCAGCGTGAATTCTTTGGCGGACTGTGCAGCCGCGGTGAACGGTAAGCCTATCCAGAGATAGGCTGCCATAATTAATCCAAACCGAAATTTCATAGTCTGCGCTCTGTTAGAATGTGCCTGATAGTATTATTCATTCTGCAGCTTTGCCGCAGCATCCCGGATAAAACCCAACCGATCTGCTGATTCATCCCAAGATGTTTAGTTTCTTCAGAAGAAAACCCAAGGAAGTAACGCCCCCTCCGGAAGAAGATAGCCAGTCTACTCCGACTCCCGACATTCCCGAAGTCAAACAGGAAGAGCCGCTGGCGGATGCGCCGCTGGAAACGTCCATTGTTCCGGAGCCTGCCGCAGCGCCGGTGCTGGATATTCCTGCTGAACCGACTGCGCCCATTATCCCGGAAACTGAAACAGTCATAGACGAGGCCGCGCTGGCCGAAGAAGCGCTGGCGGCGGCACCGGCGGAGGAAATTCAACCCGAACCCGCAGAGACGGAAGCGGAAATTGTCGTCGCGGCGCCCACGGCTGAAATCAGGCAATCCTGGTTTTCGCGCCTGAAAAGCGGGCTGTCGAAAACGTCGAACAATCTGACCACCCTTTTCGTCGGTGCGAAGATCGATGACGATCTGTATGACGAACTGGAAGCCGCGCTGCTGCAAGCCGATGCGGGCATGGAAGCCACTCAGCTTCTCCTTGGCAGCCTCAAAAAACGCGTGAAAGAACAGCGCCTGACCGACGCCGCCCAGGTAAAGACGGCACTGCACGGCTTATTGGTGGAATTGCTGAGCCCGATGCAAAAGCCCCTGGTGCTCGGTCGTCATCAGCCCATGGTCATGATGATTGCGGGCGTGAACGGCGCCGGCAAAACCACCACGATAGGCAAGCTGGCCAAGCACATGCAGGCGCATGGACAATCCGTGCTGCTGGCAGCCGGTGATACCTTCCGTGCTGCCGCGCGCGAACAGTTGTCGGTCTGGGGCGAGCGTAACCAGGTGACGGTCATTGCGCAGCAATCGGGCGATCCGGCGGCGGTAGCCTTTGACGCGGTGCAGGCTGCCAAAGCACGCAAGGCCGATGTCGTGATGGTCGATACGGCCGGTCGCCTGCCGACGCAACTGCATCTGATGGATGAATTGAAGAAGATCAAGCGCGTGGTCGGCAAGGGCATGGACACGGCGCCGCATGAGATATTGCTGGTGATCGACGGCAACACCGGGCAAAATGCAGTAGCGCAGGTGAAAGCCTTCGACGATGCGCTGGGATTGACCGGCCTGATCGTGACCAAGCTGGACGGCACGGCCAAGGGCGGTGTGCTGGCCGCTATCGTGAAAGCGCGCCCGATCCCGGTTTACTTCATTGGCGTGGGCGAACAGATCGAAGATCTTCAGCCCTTCGATGCAGCAGCCTTTGCCGATGCGCTGCTGGGTGAAAAGACATAATTGCCTCCCATGATCGAATTCCAGAATGTGTCCAAACAGTACTCGGGCCACGGCAAGGCGCTATCCGATATCAACTTGTCGATTGCGCCGGGTGAACTCGTGTTCCTGGCCGGTCCCTCAGGCGCCGGCAAATCGACGCTGCTGAAAATGATTGCGGCCATCGAGCGCCCGACTTCGGGCACGGTAACCGTTAACGGTCAGAATATCGGACGACTGAAAGCCTCCGGCCTGCCTTACCTGCGCCGCAAGCTGGGATTGATTCTGCAACAACAATCGCTGCTGCTCGACCGCAATGTGCTCTCCAACGTGATGTTGCCGCTGCTGGTCACCGGTGCCGTACGGGAAGAAGCGGAAAAGCGGGCACGAGCCGCCCTGCACAAGGTAGGCCTGCTGGACAAGGCGTTTTTCAGCCCCCTGGAATTATCCGGCGGCGAACAGCAGCGCGCCACCATCGCACGTGCCATCGTGCACCGTCCGCAAATCATCGTTGCCGATGAACCTACGGCCAATCTGGATCGCGCCAGTGCCGACAAGGTGCTCGACACCCTGAAAGCGTTTTACGACGTGGGCGTGACTTGCGTGATTTCCACCCATGACGAACACTTCCTCAGCAATGCCGACAAAGTGGTCTATCTGGAGCAGGGACGCATTTCTCAAACCTGGCAACGCGATGCGCAGCAGGAGACGGCATGAAGGCCTGGATTCGCCAGCATCGCTTTGCCCTGCGTGACGCACTGACCCGCCTGCGCAAAACCCCGGCCACCTTCTTTTTCAATGTGCTGGTCATCGCGATTGCGCTGACGCTGCCGTTTGCCGGCCTGACACTGCTGGAAAATCTGCGGCCGGTCGGCAAGCAACTGGTGGTCGAACCGGAAATCAGCATATTCCTGGCCATGGAAACTCCCCGCGAACGCGCGCGCGAACTGGCAACCGATATCGAACGCATCGTTCAGCAGCAGGAATTGAAAGGCAAACTCCACTTCATTTCGCGCGAAACGGCGCTGGCCAACCTGCAGGAACGCACGGGACTTTCCGAAACGGTAGCGGCCCTGGGCAGCAATCCACTGCCCGACGGTTATGTGCTCACCATCAGCAATCTCGACCAGCTGGCCGATTCTTCCCGCATCGATACCGTGGCGACCCAGTTGAAATCCGTGTCCGGCGTCGATCATGTTCAGGTGGATTCCGCCTGGATCAAGCGCCTGACAGCCTTGACGCGCGTCTTGCGACTTTTGCTGATCCTGCTGGCGGCCACCCTTGCCGTGGTGGTGATCGCCGTCGTATTCAACACGGTGCGCTTGCAGGTAATGACGCAACAGGAGGAAATCGCCATTTCCCGCCTGGTCGGTGCCACCGACGGTTTTATCTATCGTCCGTTTTACTACGGCGGCGCCTTGTTAGGCCTGAGTGCCGGTATCGTGGCGCTGGGAGGGGTAGCGCTTTCATTGCAGCCGCTCAACACCGCACTGGCCGAGTTTGCCCATCTTTATGCCACCGATTTCCGCATCTTCCCTCTTTCACTCGGCATTTCGCTAAGCTTGATAGCAGGAACTGCCGCCTTGGGCTTTATTGGCGCCCTGCTTTCCGTAAGAAGGCATTTGGCGAAATTGAACGGATAGCGGTTATTGACCGCTATCCTTATGTAGTTCTTATGCAGTTCTTGTTTGCTTTCCCTGCAATAAGTTCTGCTTTTCAGAAAAGAATTCTTCTTTTCTGACCTATCGCAACTTTCATCCCTCAATTTGCTCTAATTTGATTGGCATTTACCAATGCCCTTTCATTAAGCAATAGCAAACATCTATGGGCAACATTAATTTGTGGGCTTAGCACTCCTCCTCGGAGAGTGCTAATATAGATGAAAACGCTGGCGGCTTGCCTTTGGGGAGCCGATCAGATCTTGTGTTGATAAAGCAAGGAGAACACGATGAATGCATCACTCGCCTCTACCGCGCTGATTCCCAGCGGCCAGAATGCGTTGGCGCTCGGGTTTTCCGGCAGCCTGGGCAATATTGACGCCTATATTTCGGCAGTCAACCGCATGCCCATGCTTAGCCAGGAAGAAGAAGTGTCGCTGGCACGGCAATACCGCGAGCAGAACAATCTGGCCGCGGCCCAATCCATGGTCCTGTCGCATCTGCGGCTGGTGGTTTCGATTGCCCGCGGCTATTTGGGCTATGGCTTGCCGCATGCCGATCTTATCCAGGAAGGCAATATCGGCCTGATGAAGGCCGTCAAGCGCTTCGATCCGGAGCAGGGCGTGCGCCTGGTGTCTTATGCCATCCACTGGATCAAGGCCGAGATCCATGAATACATCCTGAAGAACTGGCGCTTGGTCAAAGTGGCGACCACTAAAGCCCAGCGCAAGCTTTTCTTCAACCTGCGCAGCCACAAGGAAGGCCTGGAAACCATGTCGCCAACCCAAGTGCAGGAACTGGCGAAAACACTGAATGTGAAACCGGAAGAAGTGGTGGAAATGGAAACCCGCTTGTCCGGCCACGATGTCGCGCTGGAAGCCTCTTCCGATGACGAAGACGACAAGTTCACACCCATTGCTTATCTGTCCACGGTAACGGAAGAACCGACCCGGGTGATGGAAGCCAAGCAGTATGATCGCCTGCAATCCGAAGGACTGGAAACGGCACTGGGCAAACTGGATGATCGTTCGCGACGCATCGTGGAAGCCCGCTGGTTGGCCAATGACGACGGCAGCGGCGCCACCCTGCATGAACTGGCCACTGAATTCGGCGTATCGGCCGAACGCATCCGCCAGATCGAAGCCAGCGCCTTGAAGAAAATGCGCAGTGCGCTGGGCAGTTACGTTTAAGCTTCCTGATCCGCCTACAAAACAAAAAAGAGCGTCCTTGAGACGCTCTTTTTGTTTGGCTATACCAATAAGATGGAAGGATTAAGCCTTCTCAGCCAGCAACACTTTCAAATCACTGGCAATGGGTTCCGCTCCCTGTCCGTGGCGCACGAACAAGCGAATGCGACCTTGCGTGTCGAATACGTAGCTGCCCGAGGTGTGATTCATGGTGTAGCTGCCGGCTTCCTTGCCAGGCACCTTTTCATAGAACACTTTGAAATCCTTCATCACCTTCTCGAAAGACTCCTTATCCGCAGCAGTCAGGCCCACGAAGCGCTTATCAAAAGCCGGCACATACTGCGCGAGCAGCTCCGGCGTATCGCGCTCCGGATCGACCGTAATGAAGAGCACCTGCACCTGTTCTGCAGCCGGTCCCAAGGACTCCATTACGCTGGCCATCTCAGCCATGGTAGTGGGACACACATCGGGACAGTACATGTAGCCGAAGAATATCAGCACTGCCTTGCCCCGATAATCGGCCAGCGTACGCGGCTGACCGGTATGGTCAATCAGCGCGAAATCGCTCGCATAGGGCAGACCGGTAAGATCGGTATTCTTGAAGGGGGAGTTGACGGGAGAAAGCATCATTTGCTCACCCCCTTGCTGTTGCCCGTCGCAGCCGCTCAAGAAAAGAAGGCCTGCCATTACTGCGGGCAATATGACTTTAAATCGGAACATAGTGATCAACCAGCAGCGCTGCAAAAAGTAACGACAAATAAATAATGGAATAGGCAAACATCTTGCGTGCTATCAAATCTGTGTAATGGCGATAAACCTGCCATGCATACCACAGGAAAATCGCACCCAGCACCATTGCGCTGCCTAGATAAATAACACCGCTCATCTTCACTGCAAACGGCAGCAGCGTGGTTCCCACCAGAGCAATCGAATACAGCCAGATATGAAACTGCGTCAACTCGGGACCATGCGTAATCGGCAGCATAGGCAAACCTGACTTCGCATAATCGTCGCGACGGTACAGCGCAAGCGACCAGAAGTGCGGCGGCGTCCAGATGAAGATGATCAGCACCAATATCCACGCCTGCATAGGCACATCGTTGGCCACTGCAGCCCAGCCCAGTGCAGGCGGCATTGCACCTGAGAGGCCGCCGATCACGATGTTCTGCGGCGTGGCCGGTTTCAGGATGATGGTATAGATGACCGCATAACCGACGAAGGTGGCGAAGGTCAGCCACATGGTCAGCGGATTGACCAGGTTATACAGCACCCACATGCCGAGGCCGCCTATCACGCCGGAAAACATCAGCGTCTGCGGCACCGTGATTTCGCCGCGCGCCATCGGGCGGCGTGCAGTACGTGCCATGCGCGAATCGATTTCGCGCTCGACCAGGCAGTTCACCGCGAACGCCGCGCCAGCCAGCAGCCATATGCCTATCGTCGCCGCCACGACCACATTCCAGTCCGGTAACGTCGGGCTCGCGAGGAACATGCCGATCACGGCACAGAACACCGCAAGCTGCGTGACACGCGGCTTGGTCAAGGCCCAATACTGGGCAAAACGGTTCGGAGTAATGGTAAGCGTAGTCATGTTGCGATTCATGCAGCCGACAAGCGTGTTGGCACAGTGTTAGCAGTTGCCGCTTCAGCCGTCCAGCGAGTGCGGTAGTTTAACATGACGAGCAGCAGCACGAGCAGCGCAGCGCCGCCGTTATGCATGACTGCCAGCGCCAACGGCCACTCCAGGAAAATAGTGGCGACGCCGGTAAAGAATTGCAAGGCGAGCGCAGCAAGCAGCCAGTTGCCCAGCTTTTCCAGTCCGGCGATTTTTCGTGCTCGATAGGCAAGCCATCCGAGCAGGGCGATGACGATGAATGCAAACATGCGGTGCGTCCAGTGTATGGCCACCAGCGCAGCAAACGGCATGTAGTCGCCGCCGCGCGTCTTGCCCAGTTCGCGCCACAGCGAGAAGCCATGCTCGAAATCCATTTCGGGAATCAGTTGGCCTTGGCACAAGGGGAAATCGGAACAGGCCAGCACAGCGTAATTGGTACTGACCCAGCCGCCGAGCGCGATTTGTATCGTCAGCACCATCAACGCAATCAGTGCCGGCACGCGCAAGGCAACTCCTTGCGGCGCGACGAATGCGGATTCATTCTGGCGCATGCCCATCCATACCAGCATGGCCAGCAAGCCCATGCCCAGCAGCAGATGGATGGTGACGATCACCGGCTGCAGCTTCATGGTCACCGTCCACGCGCCGAACGCGCCCTGCACGCAGACAAAGATTAACAAGGCAGTCGGAAGTCCGGGCGCAAAGCGCAGATCCTGCCTGGCCGATTTCAGCCAGCGACGCCATGCGATGATCATGATGGCGATGATCAGAACGCCGACGCCCATCGCGAAATAGCGATGCAGCATTTCTATCCAGGCTTTCATGACAGTCACGGGACCATCGGGCATCAGTGCTTCAGCAGCGCGGATATCGGACATCGCCTGCCACGGATTGGCCTGGCCGAAACAGCCGGGCCAGTCGGGACAACCCAGCCCGGAATCCGTCAGGCGCGTGAAAGCGCCGAACATGATCAGGTCGAAAGTGAAGAAGACCGTGGCCCACACCAGTTTCTTGTACTTGTTGGCGTTGTTCGAGACCCAGATCATCGTCAGCGGTATCATCGCGACGAACAAGCCCTTGATTGCCAATTGCATCAGCATGACCGGCCTACCCTATACTTGAAGCTCTCAGCAACTTGCCGATATCCCGCTTCACGCGGCTTGGATCGGCATCCTTGGGCCAGCGCATCATCAGATTGCTCCGCGGGTCGATCATGTACATATGATCCGCGATGTTTGCCCCCTGCTCCACCGGCAACCAGGCCTGCAGCGTTTCAGGGGCGACGCGCAGCATATGCGTACCTTCATAATCGGCTTTCACCTGCTCCGGCACGGGCGCATCATCGGTAATCAGCCATACACGTTCGATGCGATCCATTTCCTTGCCCTGCGCAGTACGCAACTGGCGCATCTCGTACAACTGGCGGTTGCAGGTTTCGTCGCAGGCGCCGCCATCGACATTCAGCATGATCCACTTGCCTTCGAACGCCTTCAATGCCGATGGCTTGCCATCGAGATCGCTCATGGCAAGTTCAGGCATAGGATGCTGGCGTGGATCGAGAATGTCGCCGTAATTGGTCCGCCCTTCCGGCTTGACCACGTAATACATCAGGTAAGAAAGGATCATGGGCGCGGCGCACACGAGAATAACCACCAGCAGTTTCCACCGGCCGCGATGCTGTTGTTGCTTACTTGCTTGCACGTCTGAATCCTGTCACAAGATAAAAAATTAGCGCCGTGGCAGCCAGTCCATACCACTGAAACGCATAGCCCAGATGCTTCTCGATACCTGCCGACGGCTGCGGCCAGTCGCGCACCAGGCGATCGCCGGTGTCGCTGGTCTGCTCGATGACGATGGGTAGCAAGGTCAAACCGCTGGCTTTTGCAAAAGCTTCTATATCGACATTCAGCACAATCGAGCCGGGCTGCAATGGCGGCGGATCACCGAGTTGCAATAATTGCCCGGTCCTTTGTCGTGCAACGCCTTCGATTTCCACGGCGCCGTCTGAGTTCTCCACAGCAGGAACGCGAAACCGGTCGGCCGGATCACGCGGTGCCCAGCCACGCACAACAAGCACATGGCGATCGGACTCGGCAATTCGCATGGGCATCACCACATAAAATCCGGCAACGCCATTATGAGGACGATTGTCCAGATAGATTGTCCATTGCGGCAGAAATTCCCCGGCGACAAGAATTTTACGATACTCGAGCTCTTGAGGCGATACGGAAGCGGAATCCAGCTTCATGGCCGGCATCGTCGAACGCTGTTCGATACGCTGCGCTATGGCCTCCTTCTCGTCGGCCCGGCGCATTTGCCATTGTCCGGCAGTGATGCCGATTGCCATGACAAGCAATACGGCAAAAAACGGAATCCACCTGATGCGAAACTTGATTGGCATTACAATATCGCTTTAATCGCTATCACCGGTCATACAAGGCGCCGCTTCTCTTCCGCCAGACTGCCTCATCATGAAAATCTTAGTTCCTATCGCCTTTATTCTCATCCTGGGCAGCCTCGGTTCCGCGCTTTTTTTCTTGATGCGCGACCAAGGAAAAAGCAATCGCACGGTCAAGTCCCTGGCTTATCGCGTTGGATTTTCGGTCGCACTCTTTGTGCTGATATTGGTGGCACACCATTTTGGCATGATCCAGCCCACCGGCCTTCGCTGACTCGTTTTCAACGATTTCATTTTGACCCTATCAGCAAAAAAGCCGCACCGAAGTGCGGCTTTTTTCATTGATGCAGGCAGCTTTGCCTTACATCCAGTACACAACGATATACAGCCCGAGCCACACCACGTCAACAAAGTGCCAGTACCATGCGGCGCCTTCGAAGGCGAAGTGATTATCAGCCGTGAAGTGTCCCTTGATCAGGCGATACAACACCACTGCCAGCATGATGCCGCCAACCGTCACGTGGAAACCGTGGAAACCGGTCAACATGAAGAAGGTGGAACCGTAGATACCGGAAGTGAGCTTCAGGTTCAGGTCGCGATAGGCATGGATGTATTCATACGACTGCACGCACATGAAGATGGCGCCCAGCAGCACGGTCAAAGCCAGCCATACGATGGCCTTGTTGCGATTGTTGGCACGCAGCGCGTGGTGCGAGATGGTCAGCGTCACACCGGATGCCAGCAGCAAGGCGGTATTGATGGTCGGCAGCCAGAACGGCCCCATGGTATTGAACGACTCAACGATGCCTGCCGGACCGACGTTTGGCCAGTTTCCAGCAAAATCCGGCCATATAAACTTGTGGTCCAGATCGGCGAGCCACGGCATGGAAATGCTGCGGGCATAGAAAAGCGCACCGAAGAATGCTGCAAAGAACATCACTTCGGAGAAGATGAACCAGCTCATACTCCAGCGATAGGAGAGATCGATACGGCGGTTGTACAGTCCGCTTTCCGACTCGTGGATGGACTCGCCAAACCAGCCGTACAACACGCAGAAGAAGGCCAGCAGACCTGCGTAGAACACGTACATGCCCCAGTTGGCGTCATTCACCCATGCGGAAGCGCCGATCATCACGGTCAGCAGGGATGCGCCGGCCAGGATCGGCCACTTGGATGGCCCCGGCACAAAATAATATGGCGCACTAGCGTGTTGTTGAGAACTCATCTCCATCTCCAAGGTTCAAGATCGTCGGAAACACCGTACTTCCGACACATCAATTAAGCAAAATTCTTTTTTACTGCGCAACGATGAAGTTCACCAGCATTGCCAGAAAAACCATCGACATCATTGCACCCAGCAAGCCTACGAAAACTGCAGGCACTGGATTCAGTTGTGCTACGCCCTTCTCGTACCTGCTCTTTTTTCGCACACCCAGGAATGCCAACAACACTGCGGTGACCGTAGCGAAAAATCCGCCGCCGGGTGATGTCGGCCCTTCCTTTACCTGCTTTTTCAACTCGTCTTTCCGCCGGGCTTGGCAATCTCAAAGAATGTGTACGAAATGATGATCGTCGACACATCCTTCGGCAACGCTGGATCTATATAAAACACCAGCGGCATCTGCTTTGCCTCATTGGGTCCCAAGGTCTGCTGCTGGAAACAGAAACACTCCAGCTTCTTGAAGTGACTGCCTGCCAACTGCGGCGCATAACTTGGGATGGCCTGCGCATCAATAGGCCTTCCTTCTTTATTCACAACTTCATAGACTACCTGCGCCATCTCGCCCGGATGCACTTTCATGCTGCTAACCGTAGGACGAAAACGCCAGGGTCCATGGGCATTTGCATCAAACTCCACCGTAATGGTGCGGCTCTGATCGACCTGGGTATTACTGATTTCCGCGACCGTTATCTCTTTAGTCGTCAGCAGGTTGATACCGGTAATCTCGCAAATCTTTTCATAGATCGGTACCAGCAGGTAACCGAATCCGAACATCAGCACCGAGACAATTACCAGCTTGCCGAACATTTGAGCATTCAGCTTGCGGGCAGGTGCCTGGTTAGAAGGCTGTTTCTTTTCCATCTCACTCAAACCAGATCCTCTTGGCAATCACGCCCAGGAAAAACACCAGTACAACGGTGATCAGTATCAGGGCAGTTTTCAGGTTATCCGGTTTTTTCGGGTCAGACATAATTTCAGCAGGCGGGTGTTGCCCGCCTGCCCTTGCTCCACTTACTTGACGGTCGGCGGCGTTTCGAAGGTATGGAAAGGCGCCGGGCTAGGCACGGTCCACTCCAGTCCTTCAGCACCTTCCCAGGGCTTGTCGGCAGCTTTTTCACCACCGCGGATCGACGGGATCACTACAGCCAGGATGAAGTACACCTGCATCAGGCCGAAACCGAGCGCACCGATCGAGGCGATCATGTTGAAGTCGGTGAATTGCGCCGGATAGTCGGCATAACGACGCGGCATGCCGGCCAGACCCAGGAAGTGCATCGGGAAGAAGGTAATGTTGAAGGTAACCAGCGAACCCCAGAAGTGGAACTTGCCACGGCCTTCGTTGTACATGAAACCCGTCCACTTTGGACCCCAGTAGTAGAAACCTGCGAACAATGCAAACAGGGAACCCGCCACCAGTACGTAGTGGAAGTGAGCCACAACGTAATAGGTATCATGCACCTGGATGTCGATCGGAGTCACTGCCAGGATCAGGCCGGTGAAGCCGCCCATGGTGAACACGAAGATGAAGCCTATCGAGAACAGCATCGGCGTCTCGAAGGTCATGGAACCGCGCCACATGGTTGCAACCCAGTTGAACACTTTCACGCCGGTCGGAATCGCGATCAGCATGGTTGCATACATGAAGAACAACTGCCCGGTCACCGGCATGCCGGTGGTGAACATGTGGTGAGCCCACACGATGAAGGACAGGATGGCGATCGAAGCAGTTGCGTACACCATCGATGCATAACCGAACAGCGGCTTGCGTGCGAAAGCAGGAATGATCTGCGACACGATACCGAAGGCCGGCAGAATCATGATGTACACCTCGGGGTGACCGAAGAACCAGAAAATATGCTGGTACATCACCGGATCGCCGCCGCCAGCCGCGTTAAAGAACGAAGTGCCGAAGTGACGGTCGGTCAAGGTCATGGTGATCGCGCCGGCCAGAACTGGCATAACAGCGATCAGCAGGTAAGCGGTGATCAGCCAGGTCCAGCAGAACATCGGCATCTTCATCAGCGTCATGCCGGGAGCGCGCATGTTCAGTACGGTCACGATGATGTTGATCGCACCCATGATGGACGAAGCGCCCATGATGTGAACGGCAAAAATCGCCATGTCCATGCCGGGGCCCATCTGGGTCGACAGCGGCGCATACATCGTCCAGCCGGCAGCGGTTGCGCCGCCGGGCACCAGGAAGGAGGTGGTCAGCAGGATCGCGGCAGGCGGCAGCAGCCAGAACGAGAAGTTGTTCATGCGTGCGAATGCCATATCGGATGCGCCGATCTGCAGCGGGATCATCCAGTTAGCAAAGCCCACGAAGGCCGGCATGATGGCGCCGAACACCATGATCAAGCCGTGCATGGTGGTCAACTGATTGAAGAACTCCGGCTCCATGACCTGCAATCCAGGCTGGAACAGTTCTGCGCGGATACCCAGTGCCAACAGGCCACCCACCATCAGCATGGTGAAAGAGAACCACAGGTAAAGCGAACCGATATCCTTGTGGTTGGTGGCTAGCAGCCAGCGACGCCATCCGGTTGGATGGTCGTGTGCGTGGTCATGCGCGCCGTGAGAATGATCATGTGCGTGATCAACTGCGGTAGTGCTCATTTGCTCAATCTCCTAATTTCAAATACTAGCGCGCAGCCACAACTTCAGCTGGTTGAACAACGTTCTCGGCTGCCTTGTTGCCCCAGGAATTGCGGGTGTAAGTAATAACTGCAGCAATCTCGGTCTCGGACAATACAGCCTTCCAGGGCGGCATGGCATTCTTGCCGTTCAATACGATGTCGATATTCGGGCCTTTATCACCGAGCACGATCTTAGAGCCAACCAGTGCCTCAAAGGTGCCAGGAATACCTTGACCGTTGGCCTGATGACAGGCAACGCAGTTAGCCGCGTAAACTTTCTCTCCGCGCTGAACCAGTTCGTCCTGGGTCCAGGTCTTGTTCGGATCGTCCGCCTGAGCGGCCATTTCCTTTTGCTTTTCTGCGACCCACTTCGAATAGTCTTCGTCGCTCACCACTTCCACGACGATAGGCATGAAAGCGTGATCCTTGCCGCACAATTCATAGCAGTGGCCACGATAGGTACCGATCTTTTCTGCGCGGAACCAGGTGTCGCGCACGAAGCCGGGAATGGCGTCGACCTTGGCGCCCAGACGATTGACGCCCCAGGCATGGATAACGTCGTTGGCCGTGGTCACGATACGAACTTTCTTGTTGACCGGAACCACGACAGGGTTATCGACTTCCATCAGGTAGTTGACGCCGACTTTCTCGCCGCCAACGATCTGATCGCGCGGCGTGGACAGATTGGACAGGAAGGAAATGCCCTGGCCTTCACCCTGCAGGTAGTCGTAGCCCCATTTCCATTGCATGCCGGTCGCCTTGATGGTGACGTCTGCATTGGAAGTATCTTTCATTGCCACCAAAGTTTTGGTAGCGGGCAGCGCCATCAAAATAACAATGACGAAGGGCACAATCGTCCAGGCGATTTCAACCGAGGTGCTTTCATGGAAGGTCGCAGGCTTGTGACCAACCGACTTGCGGTGCTTGACGATGGAATAGAACATCACCCCGAACACGCCAAGGAAAATAACCAGGCAGATTACCAGGAGGAGATTATGCAGCCAGTAAACGTCAGTAGCGATCTGCGTTACCGGCTCCTGGAAGTTAAGCTGACGTACACCCGGACCGCCCGGGCTGTCGGACACCGCCCATGCCGGCGCACCCGCCAACAGGAGCAATGCACCACACATCAACGATTGAAGGCGCTTCGCTTGTTTCATGATTTCCTCAAAAGCCCAAAATTAGAATTCTGCCTACCTTGTGGCGCTGTCGCGCACCGCAACTCGCGATCGAGCTCCTGTGCAAACGCGCGCCTTTTTCGTTCTGTCAAAAACCGCCCGACTTCCACCCTTACGCCCCCTGACTCCAGACCGATCAAGTCCCGATGAGAAGTTGGCTGCACGATGCGAGCGCTGCGAACATCAAGTTCGTACTGTAGCGCCTGCTCTGCCTGGACCACCTTCACCAGAAGACTTTCATCGGTGAGTGCAATATGCTCGCGGTCGGTTGCGTGACGGGCATAGTGCAAAAAAGCCAAAGCCACTGCCGATAATTCAAGAATAGAGAAACCGAAGATGTACCAGGCGCCTCTAAGACTGAAATAAAATGCAACAGACAGTGAACCAAAGCTCAGGGCTGCGTAGGCTTTCGCCAGTTGACGCGGCGTCAAGGAACAATTGCGTTTGAAGACCCAGTCTCGTGTGGTCATGCGACCTCGCCCGGACAACAAACGTCAGAATGATGACGCCACGTTAAACCCGTGAAGTATAAGTCGGAAACGGATTTGTTATCAAGCAGAATCAAAATCGAATCCTCAGGGCGACTCGCATGCTATGGCTGCTTCAGCCTGTCCCGCTCAGGGACGGCTCCAGCCTTACATTCCGGTCAAAAATTGGTTGCTCAAGCGTGTTTGATGATTTCCACATCTGCCCGCCCCTTATCTTTTACCCAAATCCCATTGAATGACGGATTCGCCGCTCGCGGTTTGGCGTGCAACCGGGCGAAAGGCATGGCCGTAAATGATTTCGAAGGTCAAGGCCAGCTTGCCATCGGGTCCACGCCCCTCTTCCAGCTTGTTGACAATCCGCTTCCAGGCCGACTTCCCCAGCAAGCCGCGGCGACGCGTTGACAAAGGATTACCGCCCCATGCCCGCACATCGGCCATCAGCTTATCCACGGATTCATACGTCACGGTAATGGTCTCCATGTCCATGACGGGAGTAGCAAAGCCCGCCTGCACGAGCATGTCGCCCAAATCGTGCATATCCACAAACGACAGGGTATGCGGAGCCTGGTCGCCGGCCTCGAAAGCCTGCCGCACTTCCTTGAAAGTGTCGGGACCGAAGCAGGAAAACATCAACAAACCGTCGGCGCGCAGCACGCGCCGCCATTCCGCAAACACCCGGTCAGGCTGAGGATGCCAGTGCAAGGCCAGATTGGACCAGACCAGGTCGACGCTATTCGGCTGAAGCGGCAGTTCCGCAAAATTGCCGCACATCAGGGTTCCGCTGGAGCCCAGGCCGGCC
>JAFAGG010000077.1 GCA_023422955.1 Pseudomonadota bacterium
CTGGTTGACTGCGTCGCTGCCTTTGCGCTGCTTTCGCTGCAGCAAAGAAACGAGATTATGAAGCTGTTTCAACTTCTCGTCAACAGATTTCGCTAGAGTTTTACAAGCTAACCTGCCAACTTCTCGATCCCTCTTTGCCGCCCCACCGGCAGCAGCAAAGAGGCGAGAGTATGACCATTCCCCCGCACTTCGTCAACACCTTCACCACAAAATAAACAGATAACCCTATTCCATATCCAACCCGCCTCCACTTGCGCGCACCGCTTGCCCGGATAAACCAGGCGGCGGCGCCAAGGAACTGCTCAGAGAATTTAGCCACCCTATATATAGAGGCGTCAATATGGAAAGGATAATGAGTTATCTTCCATAGATTAGTTCACCGGCCAAGCATCCTTTTATACTGCCAAGGCTCCAGATTCGCCGATGAATAGAGAGCCTTTCAAAGCGGATAGGCTTTTGCTGTCCTACTTGGCATAGCACCTTTCTCGCCGCGCCTTACTTATTCGCCCACCCGGCGGCTTTAATGACGCCCAACGACTTTCCTTAACTGTCGGGCGCAAAGATCCAGTATTATCATTTTCATCACTCACAAAAAGGAGGCTTCCATGTTCAAGACTATCCTTGTCCCTACCGACGGTTCAGAGCTCTCGAGTAAAGCAGTGGAAAAGGCGCTGGAGTTTGCGCGCCTGCATGGGAGCAAACTTATCAGCTTATCGGTAGCGGAACCCTATCCCTTCACTACCTTATATGAAGGCGGCGTAGTTTATGAGCCTAAGCAGTTCGAGGATAAAATGCGGCAACTGGCGGAGCAGCATGTGCGTGTCGTGGCGGATGCGGCGAGCGCAGCAGGTGTGACATGCGAAACGGTGGTTGTGCAGTCCTTCAACCCCCATGAAGAAATCATCAACACCGCTAAAAAGTATCAGTGTGATGCCATCTTCATGGCGTCACATGGGCGCAGGGGGTTAAATCGCCTGTTCCTGGGCAGCGAAACCCAGAAAGTCCTGGCTCACAGCGATATCCCGGTCCTGGTGCTTCGCTAAAAGCAAACAGCGGGAATTTCTCCCGCTGCGCTTGCTTCCTTCTTTTCTTATTTCCCCTGCTTGGGTAACAGCACCCACATCGTGCCGCGCTGTTTCATCCGGCCTGCCAGCTCACCCGCCTCAGCGCCAAATCCCCAGAAAAAATCGGCACGCACCGGATTCTTAATGGCGCTACCCGTATCCTGTGCCATGACAAGGCGCTGCAGCGGAGCAGAACTATTGGGCTGAGTTGTCGAAAGATACACAGGCATGCCCAGAGGGACGAATTGCGGATCGACGGCAATCGAACGCTGCGGCGTCAGTGGTACGCCCAATGCGCCCTTGGGGCCGACTTCCAGCCCTTCCATTTTTTCCAGCTTGAAGAACACATAACTCGGATTCGCATTCAGCAGTTCCTGTAGGCGGGCAGGATTGGCTGCAGCCCAGGCCTTGATGCCCTGCGCGGATGCCTGATGAGCCGCCAACTCACCCTTGTCTATCAGATAGCGGCCTATGGACTTATAAGGATGGCCATTCTGATCAGCGTAGGCCACACGCACCGTTTCCTGCGTATCGGTCAGAAACACGCGCCCCGAGCCTTGCACCTGCAGGAAAAAAGCATCGATTGCATTATCGACCCACACCAGCTCCTTGCCGTTCAGCGTACGGTTACGCGCCAACTCTTCACGCGTGTAATACGGCACCAGCTTGCCGCCGTCCATCCTGCCGCGCAAGCGCAAGCCTCTCAGTTCGGGATAAACCTTGCTCAACTCAACACCGACCATGTCTTCCGGCGCGGCGTGCAGCGGCACCTGAAACGGGCCGCCCTGCTTGCGAGCGCCGCGCAGCAAAGGCTCGTAATAGCCAGTCACCATCCCCGTATTGGTGCCGTCGTTATTGACGACTTGATGCGGAACCAGGTGCTGCTCGAAAAAACGCCGTACTGCCGCACTATCCGATGCATCCACATCACGGGCTGCAACGCAGATGGCGTGCCAGTTGACACGGCGAATCAGGACATTACAAGACGCCTGAAAGGCAGGCCACGCCTCCTTTACCTCGTCCTTGCCCCAGCCAGGCAAGGCGGCAAAACTCGCCGCCTTCAGGTTGGCACTTGAAACCGGCAGCGCCGGCAAAGTGGGCGCCGTGACAGGCGGCCGGGAAGGCTGCGCAGTAATCGGCGGCTCGGCGGTCTCCACAGGCGCGGGCGCAGTGGGCGGTGATGCGGGAGTCGAGGGGCCAGGTGCGGGACGATGGGAAACGGAAGAGCAACCCGCAAGACCCAGCACAGCGAGAAAAGCAAATGCAGATAAACTGTGACGCATGACTAGTAGATGGTGAAACCTATGTGGTTGTTACTTGTGGAAGCAGGCATTGCCTTATTCCTGCTGATATTTATCGTGTGGTGGACCATGTTCTCCGGTCGCAGGCCAGAAACACCGGCCCAAATAGAAATGCCACCACCCAAGGATCAAAATCCCTGGTGCATTTCAATGCAGCGTACGCGGCTGGGATAGCATGAACGGTGCAATCTTAGCTTCGAACTGCACGCCATCTTCGGCGACGCAGAAGTACTCTCCCTGCATGGTGCCGTGTGGCGTTGGCAGCGATGTGCCGCTGGTGTATTCAAATTGCTCGCCCGGGCGCAACAGTGGTTGATGGCCGACGACGCCGAGGCCGCGCACTTCCTCTTCGCGATCATTCGCATCCGTCACGACCCAATGCCGTGAAATCAATTGCGCGGTCACTGTACCCGTGTTCTTGATCGTGACAGTGTACGCAAATACATAACGGGATTTCTCCGGTTCGGATTGCTGCTCCAGATATTCGGTTTTCACCGTTACCGTAAATTCGTATGCCGCCATTACACTCCCTGCTTGTCGTTATTCAATCGGCAGTCTTGCCAGTTGATGTCTTATCACTTACAGCCTTCGATTGCACACGATTTCCCGGTGCGATGCAAGACCTGATGTGCCGTTCGGCGTAAAATAAGCGCTCTTCCTTATATTCAGCCGCCATGTCTAACTTTCGCATAGCTCCTAGCATTCTCTCCGCCGATTTCGCTCGCCTGGGCGAAGAGGTACGCAATGTCGTAGCCGCCGGCGCCGACATCATCCATTTCGACGTGATGGACAACCATTACGTCCCCAATCTGACGATTGGCCCGCTGGTGTGCTCCGCGATCCGTCCGCATGTGGATGTGCCGATCGATGTGCATCTGATGGTCAAGCCGGTGGATCGCATCATCCCCGATTTTGCCAAGGCCGGCGCCAACATCATCACCTTCCATCCGGAAGCGTCCGACCATATCGACCGCACGCTGCAACTGATCAAGGATAACGGCTGCAAGGCCGGCCTGGTATTCAATCCAGCCACACCGCTGTACTACCTGGAGCATGTGATGGACAAGCTGGACATCATTTTGCTGATGTCGGTGAATCCCGGTTTCGGCGGACAATCCTTCATTCCCGGCACGCTGAAGAAAATTGCCGAAGTCCGCAAAATGATCGATGAATCCGGCCGTGACATCATGCTGGAAGTCGATGGCGGCATCAAAGTCGAGAATATCGGTGAAGTCGCACGCGCCGGCGCCGACACCTTCGTCGCAGGCTCGGCCATTTTCGGCAAACCCGATTACAAGCAAGTGATTGATGCCATGCGGGCCGAACTGTCCAAGGCATGACAAAGTTGAGCGGCATACGTGCCGTCATCGTCGACCTGGACGGTACCATGGTCGACACGGCGCACGACTTCCAGGTTGCCATCAACCGCATGCGCGCAGAATTCGATCTGCCGCCGTTGCCGGTGCAAACCATCACCGATTTCGTTGGAAAAGGTTCCGATCACCTGATCCGTGGCGTGCTGTCGCTGGATTGGCCGGCGCAGCAAGTCGGGGAGCAATTGGACGCAGCCATGACCTCCTATCAGCGCCACTATCTTGCGATCAACGGCGACCATAGCCAGCTTTATCCCAAAGTACTGGAAGGTCTGGCAGCACTACAGGCCCAGGAATTGCGCCTGGCATGCGTGACCAATAAGCCCATCGCCTTTGCCGAGCCGCTGCTGGAAAAGAAAGGCCTGCGTGGCTTTTTTGACATTGTCTATGGTGGCGATTCGCTGCCCCGCAAGAAACCGGATCCGGCCCCCATGCTGCAGGTGTGCGCGGATTTTCAGCTAAAGCCTGCTCAAGTCGTGGCGATCGGCGACTCGATCAATGACGCACTGGCAGCGCGGGCTGCCGGCTGTTATGTGCTGCACGTGCCCTATGGGTACAACCATGGCCATGCTATACAAGACGTTGATTCCGATGGTATAGTCGACACGCTGCTTCACGCAGCTCATGTTATTACCAAATAATCCACACACATGTTTCTCGGACAAAAACGTCTCGCTGAGTTACCAGGCATCTTTGAGGCCTGGCTCTGGCGTCGCTGGCAATCCTGACTTTTTAGTCCCGATTCCAGTTGCCCTGCTTTTGATAGCGCATTAGGCAACGTTTTTGATTCCTTGCCCTCCCCCGGGCCCCTATTAGCCGCTTGGTCCACTAGAATGGCGGTCGGAGAGAAACATGACAGAACTCGAATTCAAATCGCTGGTCGCTCAAGGCTATAACCGCATTCCGCTGATCGCAGAAGCCTTTGCCGATCTCGAAACGCCGCTGACGCTTTACCTCAAGCTCGCACAGACCCAGAACGTAGGCCGCAACACCTTCCTGCTGGAATCGGTGGTCGGCGGCGAGCGGTTCGGGCGCTATTCCTTTATCGGCCTGCCTGCCCACACGCAGATCCGCTGCATCGGCAACCGTACTGATGTCATTACTGATGGCCGCATCACGGAAACCTTTGAGGGCAATCCGCTGGATTTCATTGCTGAATTCCAGTTGCGTTACAAGGTTGCCCTTATGCCCGGCATGCCGCGCTTTTGCGGCGGCCTGGCCGGTTACTTCGGTTACGATGCGGTGCGCCATATCGAAAAGCGTCTGGCGCATAGCGCGCCTCCGGACGACCTGAATCTGCCGGAAATCCAGTTACTGCTAACCGAAGAACTGGCCGTCATCGACAATCTCTCCGGCAAGCTCTATCTGATCGTCTACGCCGACCCCAGCCAGCCCGAGGCTTTTGCCAAGGCCCGTCAGCGCCTGAAAGATTTACGTGCGATGCTGCGCCGCGCCGTCGAAGCGCCGGTAATTTCCGGCTCCGTGCGCACCGAAAGCATCCGTGATTTTGCCAAGGCCGATTACCTGAAAGCGGTCGAGAAAGCCAAGGAATACATCATGGCCGGCGACCTGATGCAGGTGCAGGTCGGCCAGCGCATCCGCAAGCCTTATGTCGATTCGCCGCTGTCGCTGTACCGCGCGCTGCGCTCGCTGAATCCGTCGCCGTACATGTACTTCTACAATTTCGGCGACATGCAGATCGTGGGTTCATCGCCGGAAATCCTGGTGCGTAATGAAACGACGCCGGACGGCGACCGGAAAGTCACGATACGCCCGCTGGCCGGCACCCGTCCGCGCGGCTCCACCGCAGAACACGATCAGCAACTGGCCAAGGAATTGCTCGCCGATCCGAAAGAAATCGCAGAACACGTAATGCTGATCGATCTTGCGCGCAATGATATCGGCCGCATTGCCGACATCGGCAGCGTAAAAGTCACGGACAAGTTCGTGATCGAAAAATACTCGCACGTGCAGCATATCGTCTCCAACGTCGAAGGCACGCTGAAAGCCGGCATGACCAATCTCGACGTACTGAAAGCCACCTTCCCTGCCGGCACCCTGTCCGGCGCGCCCAAAGTACGGGCGATGGAAATGATCGACGAGCTGGAGCCGGTCAAGCGCGGCATTTACGGCGGCGCCTGCGGTTATCTGTCCTTCGGCGGCGAAATGGACCTTGCCATCGCAATTCGTACCGGCGTGCTCAAGGATGGCATGCTCTATGCGCAGGCTGCTGCCGGTGTCGTAGCCGACTCGGTGCCCGAGATGGAATGGCAGGAAACTGAAAATAAAGCTCGCGCCGTACTCAGAGCCGCAGAGCAAGTCCAAGATGGGCTCGACGGAGAAATCTGAGATGAATAAATTACTGAAAGCGGGCTTTATTTCGGCGGAGGCTAACTTTTGCGCAGCAAAAGTTAAGCGCAGCGGCCGTAGCCAAAACAAGGCTCGCGCTGTATTAAGGGCTGCGGAGCAAGTGCAAGACGGCCTGGATGGAGAGATCTGATGCTACTGATGATCGACAACTACGATTCCTTCACCTACAACCTGGTGCAGTATTTCGGTGAGCTGGGTGAAGACGTGCGGACCTTCCGCAACGACGAGATCACACTGGATGAAATCGCTGCGATGAAGCCGGACCGCATCTGCATTTCTCCCGGCCCCTGCTCACCCATGGAAGCGGGCATTTCCGTGCCGGTGCTGAAACGCTTTGCTGGCGAACTGCCGATTCTGGGCGTGTGCCTGGGTCATCAAAGCATAGGCGCGGCATTCGGCGGCAAGATCATACGCGCCAAGCAAGTCATGCATGGCAAAACCTCGGTCATGCACCATACCGGCGTTGGCGTCTTCAAGGAACTGCCGAATCCCTACACGGTGATTCGCTATCACTCGCTGGCCATCGAACGCGAATCGCTGCCCGACTGTCTGGAAGTGACGGCCTGGACTGAGGATGGCGAAATCATGGGCGTACGCCACAAGGAATTGAATGTGCAGGGTGTGCAATTCCATCCGGAATCCATCCTGACCGAACAAGGCCACGCACTGCTGAAAAACTTCCTGGAAAGTTGATATGCGCCTGGTATTCCTGCTTGCCTTTAGCCTGATCGCTTCCGCTGCTCACGCCAGCATTGAGCAAGTCTGCAGCGCGAAGCAGAACGATTCCGGCGCATATGCCAATTGCATCGATGTAGAGCGCAAGCGCGCAGCGAACACCTTGCGCGAACTGGATTCGCAAATCATGCAAGTCTTACATGCCGACAGCAAGAAAAGCGGTAATACAAAGCGGCCGGATGCCTACCGCAAATCGCAAGTCGAACATGTCCGCAAGCGCAGGGGCAGCTGTAAGCAACAGGATGAGATAAAGCGCAATATCTGTGAAGGCGACATGGACAATGTCCAGATCCAGTCACTGCAAAAATATTTAGAAGAATAAAAGGAGCGTTGATGATGAATCAGCAAGAAGCGCTGTTGCGCTGCATCGAGGGCCGGGAAATTTTCCACGACGAGATGCTCGCACTGTTTCGCCAGCTGATGCGTGGTGAAATGTCCCCGGTCATGATCGCCGCGCTAACCATAGGATTGCGTGTGAAGAAGGAAACCGTCGGCGAAATTTCCGCCGCGGCCCAGGTCATGCGCGAGTTTTCCACCAAGGTTGACGTTGCCGATACCCGCAACATGGTGGATATCGTCGGCACCGGCGGCGACGGCGCCAACACCTTCAACATTTCCACCGCCTCCATGTTCGTTGCGGCCGCCGCTGGCGCAAAAGTCGCCAAGCATGGCGGACGTAGCGTCTCCTCCTCTTCAGGCAGTGCCGATGTGCTGGAAGCGCTGGGTGCCAACATCAACCTCAAGCCCGAGCTGGTCGCGGAATCCATCGCAAGAACCGGCATCGGATTCATGTTCGCGCCCAACCATCATGCGGCGATGAAGCATGCGGCGCCGGTGCGCAAGGAACTGGGCGTACGCACCATTTTCAATATCCTGGGACCGCTGACCAATCCTGCTGGCGCGCCAAATATCCTGATGGGTGTGTTTCATCCTGACCTGGTGGGCATTCAAGTCCGCGTATTGCAGCGTCTCGGTGCAGAGCATGCGCTGGTAGTCTGGGGACGCGACAACATGGACGAAGTGTCGCTGGGCGCGGCCACCATGGTGGGCGAACTGGTCAACGGCGAAATCCGCGAGTATGAGATTCACCCGGAAGATTTCGGCATGCCCATGATTGCCAGCCGCAATCTGCGAGTCGGTGGTGCAGCCGAATCCAAGGAAAAAGTTCTGGAAGCGTTGTCCAATGCGCCCGGCCCTGTGCGTGACATCGTCGTCCTCAACAGCGGCACTGCGATGTATGCAGCAGGTATTGTGGAGTCCATTGAAGCGGGCATCGCCAAGGCCAAAGAGACCCTTGCTTCCGGTGCAGCACACGCAAAAATGGAGCAATTCGTCCAGGTTACACGTGAACTGGGCGGTGTATAAGCCATCCTATATTTAGGTAGTTGATATGTCCGATATCCTGAACAAGATCCTCGCCGTCAAGGCTGAAGAAGTCGCCGCGGCGAAAAAATACCGCGATCTCGCCAGCCTGCGCCACGAAGCAGAAAGCGCTGAGTGCCGCGGCAACCTGCGCGGCTTTGAAGCGGCATTGCGTGACAAGATCGCGACCGGCAAGGCAGGCGTGATTGCAGAAGTCAAAAAAGCGTCTCCTTCCAAAGGCATCTTGCGCGAAAACTTCCAGCCTGCCGAGATTGCCGCCAGCTATGCCAGCCATGGTGCTGCCTGCTTGTCGGTGCTGACGGATGAGCAATTCTTCCAGGGTAAGGC
The DNA here is from genome assembly GCA_023422955.1 of Pseudomonadota bacterium. Taxonomy (GTDB): domain Bacteria; phylum Pseudomonadota; class Gammaproteobacteria; order Burkholderiales; family Burkholderiaceae_D; genus JAEZLB01. The sequence continues at coordinate 8,554 of JAFAGG010000077.1, forward strand.
CGCCTACCTGCAACAAGCACGTGCTGCCTGTTCCTTGCCGGCGCTACGCAAGGATTTTCTGGTCGACCTGTACCAGGTCTATGAAGCCCGTTGTTGGGGTGCTGACGCGATATTGCTGATCGTCTCCGCGCTGGATCACGGCCTGATGGCTGAAATGGAAGCCTGTGCGCATGAACTGGGCATGTCGGTGCTGGTAGAAGTGCACGATGCGGAAGAACTCGATGCCGCGCTGAAGCTGCACACGGCTCTACTCGGCATCAACAACCGCAACCTGCGCACTTTCGAAACCTCGCTGCAAAATACGCTGGATCTGCTGCCGCGCATTACGCCCGACAAGCTGGTGGTGACCGAATCCGGCATTCTCGGCCCCGACGATGTAAAGCGCATGCGCGACGCCAATGTGCATGCTTTCCTGGTAGGTGAAGCTTTTATGCGAGCACCGGAGCCGGGCGTGGAACTGGCACGTTTGTTCCGCTAATCAATGGGGGCAAGAGGTTGGCATTCGAATCACACCATTTCGTCCAATAGAATCAAACACTTAGGTCAATCTTCGGATTGGCCTTTTTGTTTTTTTGCGCTCTTGATCTGCCCTCCTGAATTAATTTGGCTTTTTGCCGCAGAAAATAATCTTGCAAGATAAGGTGCGCGATGATGACTTACAATTTTTCTGGGCACATCACCATAATCAAAATAATGATGATGCAAACCCTCCGGCAAGTTCCTGCGTTCACATAGTCATTACCCATCCTGCCGCAGCCGCGAGGATGACTACTATGACTGGCGAGACGCGACCATAAACGAGCAAACCAAAGGCAGCCAATGCCAAGCCAAAGTCATCACGCGAGTGAATCGCACTTATCCAAACCGGGTCGTAGAGTGCAGCGGCAAGGATGCCGACAACCGCCGCATTAATGCCTGCCATCGCACGCTGCACCGCATCACGCTGTCGTAAAAGCTCCCAAAATGGCAGCGCTCCGGCAATAAGCAAAAAGGCGGGCATGAAGATAGCAACCAGCAACATCAACCCTCCGGTCAATCCTCCCATCACCGCACCGAGATAGGCAGCAAAGGTAAATAAGGGCCCCGGCACTGCCTGCGCCGCTCCGTAGCCAGCAAGGAAGACCTCATTACTGACCCAACCGCCCGGTACCACGCCCGCTTGCAGCAGCGGGAGAACAACATGTCCGCCACCAAAAACCAATGCGCCGGCTTTATAGAACACCGCCATCGCTGACAAGGCGGCCGAGTGCGTCATGGCGGCCAACGCCGGCAGCGCCACAAGCAAAATGACAAACAGTAAGAGCAGCACTGCTCCGATGGCCTTGCTTACGCCATAGTCACGATGCGTTGCGCCCGGCAAACTGGTGTGCCGCAGCCCCCATCGGCCGATGGCGCCACCTGCGATAATGGCGGCGACTTGACCGCTCGCGGAAGGCAAGGCAAGCACCAGCAGCGCTGCGCCAATGGCAACGCCAGCGCGAGGCCGGTCCGGGCAGAGTGACTTGGCCATGCCCCACACAGCTTGGGCGACCACTGCCACCGCCACCACTTTCAGACCGTTGACTACGCCTGACTGGGAAAGCCCCGCCCACGAGGTAACGCCGAAGGCAAACGCCATTAAAGCCAGGGCCGACGGTAAGGTAAAAGCTATCCAGGCTGCGAAGGCGCCGAGCCATCCCGCCCGACCCAGCCCGAGTGCAATACCTACTTGGCTGCTCGCCGGGCCAGGGAGAAACTGGCAAAGTGCCACCAAATCGGAAAAGCTCTTGTCGTCGAGCCACTTGCGCCGCTCGACGAATTCTGTCCGGAAATAACCGAGATGCGCTATCGGCCCACCGAAGGACGTCAAACCCAG
>JAFAGG010000079.1 GCA_023422955.1 Pseudomonadota bacterium
GATCACAGACCTTGTACTTGCGGCCCAGGCCTGCGACGGTTTGCAGCGCGCGCTGGGCCGGGCTGCACAGGATCTTGCAGGTCTCCGGCAACTGCTGGTCCAGCCAGGCGCCCATCCTGGCGGCTTGTTTCTTGCCCTTGCGGGTGAGCTGGCGTTCAAGGTCGGGCATGCCGGGTTCGGCGTCGGCATGGCGCCAGAGAATGATGTCACTCATTGCTGTTTCCACTTGCGAATTGACCATGGCTTAAGGCGAGATGATGCTGGGCGCTGAAGGATTTGGTGGTGGTGCGCGTGCGGCGGCGGTGATACTGGCCTTGCGCATCCAGCTCCCAGGCATCGACATTGTCTTTCAGGTAGACGCGCAGGCCTTCGGTGATCACGCGCTTTTTCAGATGCTTGTCCAGCACCGGGAAAGCCACTTCGACCCGCCGCGCCAGGTTGCGGTTCATCCAGTCGGCGCTGCCGAGATAAACGTCATGCGCGCCGCCATTGCAAAAATAATAGATGCGCGTGTGTTCGAGAAAGCGGCCGACGATGGAACGCACGCGTATGTTTTCCGACAAGCCCGGCACACCCGGGCGCAACGCGCAGGCGCCTCGCACGATCAGATCGATCTTTACGCCGGCCTGTGAGGCCTCATACAGCGCCATGATCACGGATTCATCCAGCAGGCCGTTCATCTTGGCGATGATCTGCGCCCGCTTGCCATGCCTGGCCTGTGCGATTTCATTGCGGATGGCCTTGATCAGCTTGCTTTGCAGCGTGAAGGGAGCCAGCCACAGGTAAGTGAGATGCTTGGGCTTGGTCAGGCTGGTCAAGTGAATGAACACTTCATTGACTTCGGCCGTCATGCCCGGATGCGCGGTCATCAGGCCGAAGTCGGTATAGAACTTGGTGGTGTTCGGATGGTAGTTGCCGGTGCCCAGATGCGCGTAATACTTGAGCTCACCCGCTTCGCGCCGCAGCACCAGCGCCAGCTTGGCATGGGTTTTCAGGCCGACCACGCCATACACCACTTGCGCGCCGACATGTTCCAGCCGTTCCGCAAAATGGATATTGGTTTCTTCATCGAAGCGCGCCATCAGTTCGACGATGACAGTGACTTCCTTGCCGCGCCGCGCCGCCAGGATCAGCGATTCCATCAGGTCGGAATTCATGCCGGTGCGATAAATTGTCTGCTTGATGGCAATTACGTTGGGATCATGCGCTGCGGTGCGGATGAATTCCAGTACCGGTTCGAAGGATTGGTAAGGATGATGCAGCAGCACATCCCTTTGTTTGAGCACCGAGAAGATATCGGCATTCACCAGCTTGTCCGGCAAGCCCGGCGTGAAAGGCGTGAAATGCAATTCCGGCTTTTGCACGTAAGCGATCAGTTCCTGCAGCCGCACCATGTTGACCGGACCGTCGACGGCGTACAGGCAACTGGGATGTATGGAAAACTGTTCCAGCAGGAATTTGGCAAGGTGCGGCGGACACTGGCGCGAGACTTCCAGGCGGATCGCGGCGCCGAAATGACGGCTGGGCAATTCGCTTTGCAGCGCCTGGCGCAGGTCTTTGACTTCCACTTCATCCACCCACAGATCGCTGTTGCGCGTGACGCGAAATTGCGAGTAAGCGATGATCTCGCGGCCCGGGAACAGGTCGGGAATGTGAGCGTGCAGGACGGAAGTCAGCAGGCAGAAGGACTTGCCCTTGTGGTCCGAGAGCTCGGCCGGGATTTCTATGATGCGCGGCAGTACGCGCGGCGCTTTCAGGATCGCGATGCCTGCGCCGCGGCCGAAAGCGTCATGGCCGCTGAGTTCGACGATGAAGTTCAGGCTCTTGTTGATCACCTGCGGGAAAGGGTGCGCCGGGTCCAGGGCGATGGGCGTCAGCAAGGGGCGCACTTCGCGCTCGAAATAGGTTTTCACCCAGGCGCGTTGTGCTTCGTTGCGGTCGTCATGGCGCAGCAGGTAAATGCCATGCGCGGACAGTTCCGGAAGGATGGCCTTATTCAGCACCGCGTATTGGTGATCGATGATCTTGCGGCATTCCGCTGCCATGCGTTCCAGTTCGGGAATATGGGGCCCCCCTTCGGAGGCGCTTTCCAGTGACTGGCGGGCCAGCAGGCTCGCGATGCGGATCTCGAAAAATTCATCCAGGTTGCTGCTGACGATGCACAGATATCTCAGTCGGTCCAGCAACGGGATGCGCGCATCTTCCGCCTGCGTCAGCACGCGGCGGTTGAAGGCGAGCTGCGATAGCTCCCGGTTGAGGAAAAGGGCGACCGAATGATCGGATGAGTCGGGCGCGTACTTTTTCTTGGACGACATGGATAAGCGGGCGATGGATTCTCTGATGATTGAATTTATCTCGTTATGGCATACCGGAATATATAACCCATTCTGCACCTCGATTGTTACCTGTTCATGACTGCCTTGCGCCGCTCCAATGAGAAAGCGGCCCGGATTAGGCAGGAAGGGGACTTGGCTATATGATTTATGCAATTACCACGGAGGAGATGAAATGAAGCGTCCCGTTGCCAGGAAAACCCGGAAAACGCCGATAAAAACGGCGGCGAAAACAGCCGCACAAACATCTGCAAAGATGCCGGCAAAAACATCGGTAAAAACACCGGTAAAAAATAATCCCGCCATCAGCGCAGCGGCGATTCCCGACGATGGCAAAAAACCATCCGCAGCAGCCAAGGCTGTCGCACCGACGCAGAAGACCGAGCCTGTCGTTGCCGCAGTCGCGGGCGAGGCTAAGAGCAAGAGCGAATCCAAGGACCAATCCAGAGAAAAGCCCAGAGAAAAATCCAGGCGTGATGCCGAGAATGAAACCAAGGCTGGCGACAAGGATGATGCTAAGGATACGGACAAGGATGAAACCCGGGACAAATCTAAACAGGCGCCCCCTAAGAAAGAGCTGGAAAATCCTAAACTGGTGCATGGCTTCTTCGTCATGACGAAGAAGGAATATAAGGCGTTGCGCAAGCTGAAGAAGGATTGCAAGAAAGCCGGCGTCAAGGTCAAGAAAAGCGAATTGCTGCGCGCGGGCATGGCCTTGCTGAATAAACAGGCACCCGAAGAAATCCAAGCTTTGCTATCTGGCCTGGCGCAATTAAAGGCAGGGCGTTTGAAAAAAGCGAAATAGGCCATCGCTTCTGCAAGAGATTCAGAGCAGGCGGAATCAGGAGACAAGAAAAATGCGGCTGACGTAATGCGTCAGCCGTTTCTATTTCCGGGAGGCCATGCAAATTGGTCAGGAATGGTTGCAAGTGATTGATTAATAAGGAATGCTGCTGGCGACGCTGAAAACGGATAGTGACCCTAAATTCGGCGTTCCGGTAACCGTTATAGAATAAGGGCTGTCAGCTCCGACGATGAGAGACGGCAGGCATGTGATCACGGTCACATGAGCGATCGCCAGAAATCCCTCTCTCTCTATGCTTTTACGATGGATCATTATCGCGGGCATCAAAATCGGAGAAGCTGACAAAACCAGTTTTGCAGATAAACAGGCTCTACCTAAGGAAGCGACAATGACGACACTACGGAGCAATAACGCAGAGCATGTCATTCAGTATGAATTCGTGGATCAGGGCCAAAATGTCTGGATCGTACCGGCAGAAATACTGCCCACGAAATTCAGGGATGCATTCATCCTGCACAAGTCAATCGGACTGGACAATGACACCTGGACTGTCACCCATGCAGACAGCGGCATTTCCTTCGTGACTTCACCCACCAAGGTCGAAGCAGTTGAGTCGGCCACGGAACTGATCAATGCCTTGTCTTATGAGGACTTGCAATCGGCGGTAACGCCTATCGATGATGCCTGGGAATGGAATAACCCGGCGCAGGATCAGCATCTTCTGCATTAAGCCCTTGCTGTATCGCGGCTGAACATGAAAGGAAGGATGTCCTCATCCTTCCTTTTTCATTTTTGCGCGGTTGGCGGCGCGGATGCTGACGAGCGCTGTTCGTCCATTACCTGCACTGTATCGCCGACTGCAATTTGCCCGCTTTCCAGTATGCGGGCCGTGCTGCCGCCATGACCGCGCAGCGCGTTATAGCCGCCGGTGCCCAGATTGATTTCCATGCGCGAGCAGGGATGGCATTCGCCGGAATATTCCAGCACGACCCGCCCTATGCGAAAGAGCTTGTTCTTCAGCGCCAGAAGATTCATTCCCTGCACCACGATATTGCGGCGTACCAGCCCAGGGTCGATGCTGTCGCAATGCAGGTAGCCTGCTACCGCGTCGAGCGAGGCGGCATCAATCAGGGTTATCTGGCGACCGCCATTCGATTTGGTCTTGTAGCGATCTCCCGCCAGGCCCTTGCCGGCTTCAGCGCTCACGGCGCGCAAAACCTTCATGGGCGCACTGCGTTCCGGGCGTACGCCGATCCAGACAACATGGCCGGGCTGCACTGGCGCCGTCATCAAGGCGAACAGGGAAGAATTTGGGTTGAGCATGAGAACGGGGGAGAGGAATGAATGTGAGCGGTGCTCATGTTACCTCTGTCATTTTCTCCGCGTCGGCGGTTCCTTCTTCATTCCAATTTGATTCCAATTTCATCCGGATAAATCTTGAAGGCGAAACTGAGAGCTGCCATGTATCATGCGCGCGGTTTTGCTTAAGAGCGTCTAACAAAATCATAAATTTGCTGTCGAATCGCCATTCGGTATTTCTCTGAGGAGAAGCGACATGGCACGCGAACTGGTTGATGATGCATTATGGGAAATGGTGAAGCCGTTATTGCCGGC
>JAFAGG010000098.1 GCA_023422955.1 Pseudomonadota bacterium
GTTTTGGTATATCCCCTGTTGGGCCTGCTGAGTGCTTTTCTTGCGGCAGCGGCGATCGGGGTGGGAAAAGAATTCTACGATCTGCAGCATATGCCTGAAAAAACGCCGGAACTATGGGATGTGGTCGCCACTGTAGCGGGTGCTTTGCCGGTGGCGGTTTTTCATCTTTGGATTGGTTAAGTGGAGTACCTGCCTTGTTATTGATCAATGGCATAAAAGCATTTCATATCATCAACTTAGCTTAACGAGGCGCTACTTATCCACAACATTGTCCACTGAAAATGTGGGTATGAGAGGAAGGCAACAGAGAGGTGAGGGCTTGAAGCCAGGGCGTTACGCCGGAAATGCTGGGAGCTGTCTTCTCTTCCTCTTTTCTTGTTTTCCAGGATTTCCAAGGTTCCATTCACGATTGTTTCCAGCAGCAGAAATTTTTTCCAACAACAAGCATGGTCATCATAAAAAATTTCTCCAAGTTTCTGGTATTTGCGGCACTTCAATTCGGAAGCTTCCTGTTAGCCCCTCTGTTGCCCGTTGCCGCAGGATGGGAAAACGGATTTATCGAGAATGTCCAGACGCTTGTTCTGTTTGCCGGCGGAATCTGGGCCTTGTGGTGCTGGCATGCTGGCGATGGTTCACGTATCAGAGCGTTCTGGCTGACGATTGCCTCCATCTGGTTTGTGCTGGCCGTAAAAGAGTTGGGTTGGGGAGTGGTTTTCATGCAGCCGCTTTCTCATTCGGATGAATTCGGTCCAGGCTTTTCTTCTTCCATTCAGCTTTGGTACAAGCCCGCCGTCATGGCGGGGCTGGCTTGCATCGCTGTGGCTTGGGCATGGGTCTTCGTCGCGACCAGGCAAAGCCTGACCGTGCTTGAACTCATGAAGCGCAAAGCGTTACCTATCACTGAGTTGTTGATAGTTGTCCTGTTGATGATGGCGTCCGCCGCCGCGGAAGGAAATATGGGTTTCAGCACGGGTTTGCGAGAGGGGACTGCGCAGGTTTATGAAGAGCTCGTCGAACTGCTGGCCTACCTGGCCCTGCTGCTGGCGCAATACAGGATCATGCGAGGAATAATGAATCGCGCCAGATAGCCCGGGCGCTAGCAAGCCGTACCCAAGCTGTTTATATCGATACGTACTGGATGACTCTCATCCTTCAGTAATTCAAGCACCCAGGAAGCTGGCATTTGTTCTGCCTCTGCTTTACGTTAGCTACTTGCGAGGTATGACGGTGAGTTGGCCTTCTCCTTCTATATAAGCGACCTTTACATCCTCGACCTTTTCAATGCCTTGGCGACGCAATTGCGCCATGAGTTCATCTTCGGTCAGGTATTCCCGCCGCATATTGCGTCGCAGCAGCCGTCCATCCCGCACGACCTGGACCGGAGAACCGGAAATCAGCCGCTCAAAGAAAGGTATATGGAAACTCAAAAAATTAAGTAGGTAATTCCATGCCATTAATGTGGCAACCAGTACGATCGCATCGCCTACAGATTTGTGTTCTCCCATCCCATGGGCTGCGGCTTCTGCAATCAGGAGCAAGAACACCAGGTCCATCACGGCCAACTCGCCGCCGATGCGGGGCATCAGGCGTATAAAGGCAATAATTGCCAGATATAAGATCGTTCCTCGGATTATCAGCTCGAAGACTGCGGTCTCTATCGCAAAAACGTCTTCCCAGTTGCCAGGAAAAAGTTCCATGACGGTTCCTCATTTTCTGTAGGCGACATTCATTGATAAAACGACGGACCATTTTGATGAACTACGAAGAAAGCGCTGCCGTGTATTCGCAGCAGCGAGTTGCCAAAGGCGGCGTGCATTTCTATTCTCCAGGCAGGCCAATAATGTTCTGACTGCATTGCAGTACGAAATGAGCGCAAGCTGAGCGCAAGCAAAAATATGCAAACTCTGTAATGCCAAGCTTGCGAAGCATCAGCCGCCCAAGCGCCCAAGCGCTATTAGCCGTTCACTACCGAAAGCAGGGGTGAGTATGAGGAGTAAGATTAAATACGCTTGCTGCGGTTCACAGTGCGAAGCGGATAAGTATGCGCAGATTGCATGCAAGCGTTTGCAAAGGCATTCCATCCTTGAAGTCTGACTGCGCCGACCCTTGCGTTATGAAGCGGGAAAATCCCAGAAGCCTATTGCTGATATTCTCCGTTCTTTTGCAAAGGAAAAACTATATGCCCACTTCTGATATTGTCCGTGCCGCGCTCGACCATGCAGAAACTCGCCTCAATACGGATGAAGACACTGTCTGGTACGTGAGTTTCATTACCAATGAAATCCGCCATGGCATTCTTACCGACCTGGGCGGCGGTAATTATCTTCTTCATGGCGGGAAAAACTACTTCTTCAGTGCCCGTCAGGTCGCTTATCTCCATCCGGCTTCCTGAGATTTTTATCGCGTGTCTCCTTAGGGAAGCGGAATGAAAAGACCATGGTCTTAGCAGTTCGACTTTGGCTGCAGCTCAACAGCAGCATACTTAAACAAGCTTTGCTGCTGGCGCTGGCAGCCTGGTTGTCTTTTTCGATTGCGGTTTTATTACGCATCGAAAATGCCTACTGGGCAGCCATGCCTGTCTGGGTCATCTCGCAATCGACTCGCGGCCTTCTTCTGGGGCGAGCTCTTTACCGTATCTTGGGCAGCCTGGCGGGAGCGGGGCTGGGATTTCTCATCCTGCACCTGCCGGTGGACTTGCCCATTCAACTCTGCCTGGCAGCATTGGCCATCGGGATAACCGCCGGCGCCTGTCATGTATTGCCGGGAGTTCGATCTTACGTGGCGCTGGTGTCGGCCGTAACGATAGCGGTCGTCGTCGTGCCGTCCGCACTGGATACCGAGCATTCCTTCATTCTGGCGGTCGAGCGGGTGGAATGTACGCTGATTGGCGTGATCGTCACCACCCTGGTGATGGCATTCTGGACGCCGCCCTCGGCCAGGCAAGAATTCTACGTGAGCGTTCGACGGGCATCGGCGGATACGCTTGCGATGGCAAGCGATGCGCTTGGCCTGGGCCGCGCGTATGAGCCGGATGGTAGAGAACAGCGCATCCTGGGCGAATTGTGCGAACTCGAATCGAAGTCTTTTCCCATGGCGGCAAGTTCGCCTGACGGTTACCGTCGCCAGCATCATGTCACGGCACTCATCGCCTCCAGTCTGGAGGTCGCTGCAGGAAGCGCCGCATTGCTGGCGGAAATACAGCGTGGATACCAGCTGCCTCGCGATATACCGTTGTATCTTGCGGAAGCTGCCAAGTACTTGTCCGCCAGCGGCTCTGATCGGCCAGCGGCCCCGGCGGATTATCCAGTCGAAACGCTGGCGCAAGAGCAGCATCCGGCACTGGTTCGCCTGATGACGGCAGTCGGCGCACTCATCAAGGCCGAGCAAGCGCTGTTCTCGGCCAGCGATGCTGCGCCTGAGACCGATCTTCAGCACAGGCCCTTGATCGATACGCCGAAAGACTGGGCTTCCGCCTGGCAGACTGCCGCGACGACCGGATTCGTTTCATTGTTCGCGTCCGGTTTGATTTATGTGACGGCATCTCCCACTGCCGTGCCGATGGCGATGGCCGTCAGTATTTTCTCCATCATTCTGGGTAGCTTTCAGCAACCTCAGAAAATGGCGCCCATCATTTTCTCTGGCGTCGTTTTCGGGCTGCTCGCGGCAATCGTCTATCGTATCTGGCTGCAGCCCTGGGCTGATACGCCAACGCTCCTGATCCTGAGCGTGCTGCCTTTCATTGTTGCGGGAGCGGTAGCGCGGGCCCATCCTCTCACGGCGATGGCGGCGGTCGATGCGAATATGGGTTTTCTGCTGGTGAGCCAGGCGGGTCGCTCTGCCGTCTTGCTGGATGTGATTTTGCTGGAAGCGCTCGCCACCTTGATCGGTTCGGGGCTGATAATCGCTGCGTTTTATCTGCTGCCCAGATTGCCCCATCGTCGTGCTGTCGCGGCTGTGCGGGATATGGTCAGAGATCTCGAGCGGCTACTGCGGCCACCATCGCTACATGTGCATCAGACGCGATGGCGTTCCGCCAGCAGGCGCAAAATCATGTCGCTGACCTTGCATCTCAGGCGTGCCGGCCGTCTGGATGACGAAATTCCTGGCAGCCTGATGGCGGTATTGAATCTGGGGCATGCCATCGCCTTGCTTCAGCATCACGCCGCTCTGCGAAACCATGAGTCATTCCGTGCCCTGAAAGTGCTGCGGGTATTTCGAAAAAAACCGGACGAAGTCATGAGCATGCTGGGAAAACTCATGCAAGACAGCACGGATCGCGAAGTAAGGACGGCTCTCCAAATGACTGTCGATGCGCTGAGCCGGTGCAAACTTCTTTTTGAGTTTTCCGATCAGAGGCGCGGCAGATAGCCGGAGGTACAAGCCGCAGGAAAAATTTGCGCTCGGTGCAATTAGTGCTTCATTCCCTGCGCGCGTAAAAGTAAACTACGCATAAAGATAAATTTGTTTCAGGGGGAAATAATGCGTATCAATGTCCGTTTATTCATGCTGCTTGCTTCGGGCATACTCTTTTTGGGAGCATGTTCCAATCAGCCGGATGCAGGTTCGGCGCTGAAGGATGCTGCAGCTGTAGCAAAGTCGGATGCGCCGACGGAAGCCGGATTCGAGGTGACTGACTTGAATCGTGAGAATGGCTGGGCCGAGGGCGAGTATTACAAGATTCACTTCACCTATAACCTGACCACGAAGCTGGATTATCCGCAGCTTGTCATTAACCTGCTGGATGAATCTCTCAAGTATGCGCAGGCGCTGCCAAGCGCCGATCTTATGGGCTTGCAGATGCAGGTGGGCCTGACTTCCATGCTTTCCGGGATGTCTTCGGAGATAACGGATGTGAAGAAGGCAGTTCAGTCTTATCGGCGCTATCCGGAAGTGAATGCTTATATCGACGGAAATGAGGCTTGGCAAAAGGACGCTTCGTTATTGGCGGTGTCCGCATTCGTTACGGCGAGTGCTCTGAACAGCTACCAGGTCATTGACGGCGCTCCGCGGGGCACCAAGATTCCTCGTCAGGTGACCTTCACCTATAGGAAGACCGAGAAGGGATGGCAACGAATGACCTGACGGTGCAGAAATCCCATCGTCTTCAGAGAAGGTGCTGCATGATTGACGCAAGGATGATGCGGCAGCATGCATAGATCCGGCACTTGAAAATCCCCTTTGCATAAGGGGATTTTTTTATGGCCCGTGTAAATCAATGCGAAGAAACCGGCATGCAGCCGGTTTAAAGGAAGAGCCGGTACAGCAATCATCTGTGAAAACGCATGACACGAATTTCGCCCTTGCAGAAATCCCGGTAGGCGCGATAGGCCGAAGCCGCAATCCCGAAGAAGAACATCCCCAGGAAAAACCACCAGATGTAAATCGCGAAGTCAGGCGTGCATTTTTGTATCGCAGGGAAGTTCGTGCAGAGCACGACGATCGATAAGTAAAAAGGCAGGAAGAAAGAAACCGCCGCGCCGGATATCAGCAGGGGAGCGAGGAAGCGATATTTGGAAGGACGCACTGTGTATTCGAGCATGATTGTTTCCTTTTTTGTAACGATAGGTCAGGCTCGAATTTATGTCAAAAAAGCAATTGTAAAAATTTCTACAGGTGAAATAAGAAAGTGGAGATATTGCAAAGGAGGAGGGCGTAAGGCGTGAACTGATTCAAACACGGAATGAAAAATTTCTTTTCCATTCAAGGTATTGACTGCTGCCGGAATGAAGATGACACATTCTCTTGCCGGGAAGGACGTTGTGGTATTTATGCCCAGGCAAGAAAGAGGAGGGAGGCAGGTTGATGCGGCAAGGTCTGTCTTGCCATGCGAGTGAGGAGCAGACGGCCTACGATACCGGCTCGACCCGAGGAAGTAGCAGCGAGACCGGGAGGATGCCGAAGGCTTGTGCCAGTGAAGACTGCTCAGGCTGTTGCTTGCGCTGCCAGTGCAGGCTGGTTTCGGGCAAAGCCTTACTGCCAGGCCTCATACCATTTTTTGTTTTCGTCGCACACTTTGATGACCAGGCTGGTGCCGGCCGGGGTTTCGCTGGCGGCGATCATTTGTTCATTGAAGAGCAGCGCGCGCTTTTTGCAGTAGATGAGGATGTCGTGCACCTCGCCCTTCAGTTTGACCGTGACTTTTTTCAAGGCGCCCTGCGGAGCGATGCTGTGCGGGTCCATGAAAAGTTCGTCGTTGAGCGGCACCCATTCCCGTGCCTGGCCGCTTGCATGCATGGCCATCAGCAATGCCACAAGCATGGCGGATTTCTTTAGCGGTAAAACTTTCATGGCAGGCTTGAATCCGGGGTCACACCATCCAGGCCGGATCGACCTTGCGACGCTGTTCTATGGCGTGTGCCACCAGCGTGCGCAAGTCTTCAAGCGCGGCTATTTCAAGCATGTCGCGGTTGTAATCGACCGATGCCTGATCCCAGTCGCCGTACATGAAGCCTATGGGCTGGCGTTTCAGGGTCAGGGGCAGAACGATGAAGCTGCGGGTGGTGGGGAAGTGGTCGCGCCACCAGCGCGGCAACTTGCTGATGAAGTTGGGTTCCTGCGCATTCTCGACAAAAATGATCTTGTCATTGGCCAGCGCGGCATGAAACACATCAGGCTGATAGGCGCTGTTGAAGGCAAGATGAGGAATCAGTTCCTGTACGCCTTCGCCGAAACACAGGCGCGGTAAATAGTGGCCCTGATCCGGACTTCTCAGGAAGAAAATGGAACGGCAAAGTCCCAGCCCCTTGTACATGGTTTCCAGCGCCATGGTAACCATCTGGGCGCTGTTGGCGCTGCCGGAAATGCCATGCATGTCGGCGACGCCTTTTGCCAGTTGCGAAAACTCCCCGGTGGATTTGCTTTCGGCCTTGGCATCGGATGCCCTTTGCTTTTCGGGGGGAGGTTCGGATGGACTGATTACCGCTTCTTCCCTGGCGGTTTGCTGGGCTGCCTGGATGGCTTCCAGGAGTTGCGCGGCATCCATGCCCAGCATGGGCGTATAGTCATTGGCAATGACAGCCAGCTCAGCCGCGGCATCGGCATCGGTAGCAGAGCCGGATTCGCAAATGGCGTCTGCGCAGGCCGTCGACATGGTCGAAATAGCAGCCAGCCAGTCGCTGTGCGTCAGCGGCTCATCCAGGGGTTTTGGCGGCAGGTTCTGCATGCTGTCGACCAGCGACGGCGGCAAGCCCCAGCGCTTTGCCATGGTGCGGCCCAGTTCATCCAGGTCCATGCCAAGGATGTCGTAAGCGGCAGAGCCTTCCGACTTTCCTGCACCGACCTGCTGCTCGATCTTGCTCCAGTACTCGGGCAGATAAAAGACCGTGACCATGCGTCCCAGCGAATGCAGCATGGAACAGACGACGGCTTCCTCCACGTCCCGGGTGCTGGCATGTCCGGCGACTTGTCGGGCGATGTGGCCGGCCAGTACGGCTTTTTCCATTTCGTTGCGGGCAATTTCGGAAGCGTGGGAAACCGAAGACAAGCCATCAATCAGGCGCAAGCCCAGGGCCAGATGGCCGATCGCTTCGGTGCCCAGCACGATGACGGCCTTGGAGACGGTATTGATGTTCTGTCCGAACACGGAATACATCGCGCTGTTGGCCAGCTTGAGCACGCGCTGGGTGAGGGCCGGATCCGACAGGACCGTCTTGGTCAGGTTGAATTCGCGGTCGTCTTCTGCCTGCATGGCATTCAGGATGGAGCTCACCACCTTGGAAAAACCGGGAAGATCGCCGCGCTGCCGAATGCGCTCCGCTAGCAGGTCGAGCGTCTTTCTGGCGTGCGCATGAGGGGCGAGTGCAGTATTCATTGATTGAGTTGCCATATTCGTTTGAGGCCAGGCCGAAAGCAGTTCAGCGCGATTGCAGCAGTTCCATCACTTCTTCCGGCGGCTGCGGGCGTCCGCTGTAATAACCCTGGATCAGGTCGCAGCCCTGTCGCGCAAGATAGGCAAATTGCTCCTCGTTTTCCACGCCCTCGGCGACCGTCGACAGGTCGAGGTGCTTGGCCAGGCTCAGGATCACATTGCAGATGGCATCGTCCTTGACCGAGCTCGGCAAGTCCTTGATGAAGGCGCGGTCGATTTTCAGGGAGTGGATGGGGAAGCGTTTCAGATAGGCCAGCGATGAATAGCCGGTGCCGAAGTCATCGATCGCGATATGGACACCGCGTGCACTGATGCTATGCAGCAGCATTTCCGCATGCTCAGGGTCGGACATCAGTATGCCTTCCGTGATTTCCAGCACCAACTGCTTGCCGTCCAGGCCGGACAGTTTGATCGCTTCTTCCACCACATCGAGGAATTTCTCGTTGCGGAACTGGCGCGGGCTGACATTGACCGAGACATAAAGCTCGCGTCCCGCAATTTCCGAAAAGCGCTTGATCTGCACGCAGGCCGCCTTGAGCGCCCAGGCGCCAAGGAAGTTGATCAGGCCATTGTTTTCCGCCATCGGGATGAATTGCAGCGGCGATACCCAGCCCAGTTCCGGGTGCATCCAGCGCATCAGCGTCTCGAAGCCGACTATCTTCCTGCTTCGGGTATCGACGATGGGTTGATAGTGCAGCAGGAATTCGCCATTGCGAATGGCTTCGAACATAGCCGCTTCCAGCGAAATGTCATGTTCGGGCTGATTGAATTTTTCGTGGTTGTAAATCACGCAGCGCGATTTGCCGGTTTCCTTGGCGCGGTACATGGCGGTGTCCGCATGTGCGAGCAGGGTGACTTCGCTGCTGCCGTGCTGCGGGAAGGTGGCGGCGCCAATGGAAGCGCTGATATACAGGGCATTGTCCTGAATCAGGAAGGGCAGCTGAATGGCGGCGATCATGCGGCGCGCCACGGTCTGCACTTCCGATTCTTCCACGGCGTCGTAAAGCAGGGCGACAAACTCGTCTCCGCCGACACGCGCCAGCGTATCCACATTGCGCAAGGCAGCGCGCAGGCGCGAGCTGGCTACGCGCAGCAGCGAGTCGCCCACCGCATGCCCCAGGGCATCATTGATCTTCTTGAAGCCGTCGAGATCCAGCACCATCACCGTAAAGCCCTTGTTGGAGCGCGAGCTTTGTGCAATCGCCATGCGTATGCGGTCCGACAGCAGGGAGCGATTGGGCAAGCCGGTCAAGGCGTCATGCGTGGCCATATGCTGCAGGCGATTCTCGGTGGCATGGAGTTCCGAGATGTTGCGCCCGACCAGCAGAATTTCGGTCAGCGCCAGGGCATTGCGATAAGACGTTATTTGCCACTCGAACCAGAGCGGGCCGCTCGGCGTGGTCAGGCGCGCTTTCAGGCGATGAACATTTGAGGCTTCCAGCGCGCGCTGCAAGGTGGCGCGCACGTTGATGCGATCTGAAACGGGAGTGAGTTCTGCCAGGAACAGGCCGGTAAGACTGTCCTCCGGCTTCAGCAATTCCACGGCAAGTTTGCTGGCGTAAAGAATTTCGCCTTTTTCGCTCAGGCGAAAGACGGCGTCGCCCGCCGCCTCCATCAATGCGTCGAGTTGTGATTTATATTCGAATGAGTTTTCTTGGTGCGCGGGAGAAGACACTATAAAACTCTTTACGGAATGAAAAATTCGAAAGGCAAATTGTATCAGGGCAATATTGGCATCGGTATAAGAAAGGAAAGATTTCCCTTGCTTGCGTCTTAAAAAGATCACCCGGTTATTTGTTTGCCAAAAACCTCTTGATCAAATGGCAATGCAATGGTGGCTATGACGCTTTTCATAGAGGTAACGGCAGCACCTGCGTTAACTTTATTCATGTCGGGCAATGAAAACAGGGAAGCCTGCAGAACGCTGAAAGGAGTCGGAACAATTCTGCCTTGCCTGCTATCGAACGGTCATCGACAGGCATGGGAACATAAACATGAATACTTGGATTATTTCGGCAAATGCAGGACGGGCACGCTTCTTTTCCCAGGATGGCGCCACGGCGCCTCTGCAGGAAGTGAACGACATGGCCAATAGTGCGGTGCGACTGCGCACTTCGGAGACGGAAACCGATGACCTGGGCTTGCGCTCCGCGTCAAAAAGTCCTCACAGCGTCGGTGCGCCGCGACCGCAAAGCGGTTACGAGCCGCCGCAGACGCCCGCCCAGCACCAGACCGAACTCTTTGCGCGCGACGTAGCCGATTATCTGCTCAAGGCATATCAGGAAGGCCGCTACAGGCAACTTTGCCTGACAGCGTCGCCGGAATTCTTGGGCGTGCTGCGCAAATTGCTAGACCCGAAAATAGTTTCGGCTATTACGGTGGAGGTCAACAAGGACTACACCCAATCCAACGCCATACAGTTGCGTGAATACATACGCAGCCACAAGGAGCTTAAATAGATCCAGCTGCGTGCCGGCCAAGTAAAGCCAGGCAAGGCAAATAAGGCAAAGCCTGCTTTCTTGAAAGCAGGCTTTTTTATGGGCGGCCGTCTTGCCGGCACGGACTAGGTTCAGTCTTGTTTCATCAGAAATTTTGAATAGGCATTTTCAATCTTTCTTTGCTAGAATGGCGCCATTCCTTTTCTCAGCTTGCCTGAAGCATGGAAAGGAAAAAGATTTGCAGCACTACCGCGGAAAGAGAGCTCACGGAGCTCTTCTTTTTTGTTTAAAACATGTATTTGTAATGCATCTATAGAGAGAGATTATGGTTTCAGCTGTTGCACGTCCTTATATTGATGCCAGCGTGCCGGTGTTGCGCGAACATGGCCTGACCATCACCCGCACTTTTTATCGGAACATGTTTGCCGAACATCCGGAGTTGACCCAGATATTCAACATGGGCAACCAGGCCAGCGGAGTGCAGCAGCAATCCCTTGCCGCCGCTGTCTTCGCCTACGCGGCCAATATCGATAATGCACAAGCCCTGGGACCCGTCGTGAGCCGCATCGTGCACAAGCATGCCTCGGTAGGCATCCGCGCAGAGCACTATCCGATTGTGGGCCGTCATTTGCTGGGCGCCATCAAGGAAGTGCTGGGCGATGCCGCTACGCCGGAGCTGATCGCTGCCTGGGCTGAAGCCTACGGCGAACTGGCGGATGCCTTGATCGATGCAGAAAAAACGCTTTATGCCAGCGCAAATACTGCGCCGGGCGAGCTGCAATCCCTGCGCGTGGTAGCGGTCCGGCAAGAAAGCGACAACATCAAGTCTTTTGTGCTGGCAGCGCTGCCAGGAGAGAAAATTCCTGCTTTCAAGCCGGGGCAGTATGTCAGCGTCTCCGTCACTTTTCCCGATGGACAGACGCAGTTGCGTCAGTACAGCCTGTCGGATGCGCCTCATCCGGAGCGTCTGCGCATTTCCGTCAAGCGCGAAGTCAGTGAGGTCGGCAAGCCTGCGGGACAGGTCTCGAACTGGCTCCACGACAATGTGCAAGCAGGCATGCAGCTCAGCGTAACGCACCCCTTCGGCGAGTTCACGCCGGATACGGAGTCGACAGAGCCTATCGTATTGCTGAGTGCCGGCGTTGGCATCACGCCCATGACGGCGGTGCTGAACCGCATTCGTCAGGTTCATCCCGAACGTCATGTGCTGTTTGTGCATGCAGCTCGCGGCAAGCACTTTCACGCGCATCAGGAAGATCTGGCGGCGGCGCGTGTCGCCATGCCCAATTTGCAGGTGGCCGTATTCTACGAAGATCTGCAGGATGATGATGTGGCTTCCGGGATTTTCGCCGGACGCATGGATATCAATCGCCTGCCGCAGTGGCCACGCAGCGAAACGCACGTCTATTTGTGCGGGCCGATAGGCTTCATGCAGACGCAATGGGCAACCTTGCTGCAAAAATCGGTGCCTGCTTCGCATTTGCATCGGGAAGTATTCGGTCCGGAGTTGCTCGATCACCTGACCTGAGCTTCTCAGTCTTGCCATCGCTCTTGATGGGGCGCAGGCCTGAAGTCCTTTCGCCTGCGCCATCCTCCTCATCTCTTGTATGCTCTCCAGCATCCGCACTGGCGGCATGCCTTCTTCTCTCTTCTCTTAGGCATGCTTTAGCTGCCGGCAGGTAAGGCTGAACCTAATTTTCAGTTTGTTGCCCAAGTTTGAGATCTGCTTTCTTTACCGGTTGAACCGCGTCACCTCAAGAGGCAGGGATGAATGCCGCAAGCAATTCTCGGCTGATGCGCGCCGTGGTCATGCCGCACGCCATCGAGGAAGTTTTGTATGCGCTCGCTGAATTCGCCGCGCATGGGGTGGCATTATGCGACGCACAGGGGAGCTGCCAGTACGCCAATCTCGCCCTGCAGCGGATAAGCGGTTATGGCCTTCAGGAATTGTCTGCCAAGCCGCTGGAAGCGCTGCTGCAAATTCATCCTATCGCCAGCCTGCCTGACAGTAACGAACAACGCTTCTCGATCCGCTGCCGGGATGGCAGTTTCATTCTTGTATCGGGCACCCGCCTGTGGATAGGGCAGGGCAGTGAGCAATGGGAGTTGCTGCAGATAAGGCCTTTGACACAACCCCGGGATCACCAGACGCACTGGCTGCAACTGACTCGGCAGCTCGCTGCAGAATCGGCGGGAATCGGCACCTGGGATCGCGACATGGTGAACGACACCTGCACGATATGTGCGGTCACTGCTTCCATTCTCGGCTTGCCGGCAGACTGCACGAGCTTGCCGGTGCAAACCTGGAAAAACCTAATCCTGCCCGAAGATCAGCCGGTGCTGGTGCAGGCGCTGAAAGACGCGATGCAAAGCCGCGGAGCAATCAAGATGGAGTTTCGCCTGCTCCATCCTGAAAGAGGCCTGACCTGGATATCGCTGCGCGGCATGCTGCAGTGCGACGAGGCAGGACGGCCGATACGTGCCGTCGGCGTCATGATGGATATCACCGAAGTAAAAAGAATAGAGGAACGCGACCGGCAAAACGTGCAGGAGGCGCGTGCCGCGGCGGAAGCCAATGCCAAGTTCCGGGCCTTCTTTTACCAGAAAACAAATTTTGCGACTTTGCTGGCGGTGGATGGCACCGTGCTGGAAGCCAATCGCACTTCCCTCACGGAAAAAGGATTCAGCGAACAGCAGATAGTGGGACGAAAATTCTGGCAGGGCGGCTGGTGGAATCGTTCCAGGCGAGCGCGCGAACAAATGCGTCGCGCCTGCGCCAAGGCCGCTGCAGGACAAATCTTCAGGCGAGAAATGCCTTATTTTATGGCAGATGGCAGCGAGCGCCTGTGCGATGTGAGCATTGCGCCGGTGCTGGATGATGCAGGGAAAATCATCTACCTTGCCGTCACCTCAACCGATATCACGGTCAGAAAACAGGCGGAGGCGGCCTTGCGCGCAAGTGAGCAACGTTTTCGCATGCTGACCGAGATGAGCCCGGATGCAATTCTGGTGGAATACCGGGGAAGAATGGTTTATGCCAATTCCTCCGCCCTGAATTTAATGGGCGCCAGGCGCGAAGCCGATTTGCGCGGAATGCTGTCGCTGACTCGCGTGCCGGTCGAGTTTCATTCCCAGTTGTATCAGAAGCGCGCCTTGCTGGCAAAAGGCCGGCAGAGTCCCTTGCCGCTGGAAATCCAGATAAGCCGCCTGAATGGGGAGCGGGTGGATGTCCAGGCCATGTGCGGAAACGTGATGTGGGAAGGAAAACGGGCTATCCAGATCCTGCTGCGCGACATCAGCGTCATCAAGCGTGCGCAGGATAAGCTGCGCCAGGTCACGGAGCGCCTGAAGCTGGCGCTGGAAGGCACCGGTGAAGGCATCTGGGACTGGGATGTCGGCAGTAATCATTTCATTTTCTCCGGCGGGCTGAATCGCCTGCTGGCCGAGGGCGAGGTATCGCAGGGGCCGGCCGAAGTCTGGACGGAAAAAATCCATCCCGAGGATGTGGAGCGGGTGATAGCGGAATTTCAGAAGGCCTTGCAGGAAGAAACTCCGCTCTTCGAATGCGAATACCGGTTGCGCGACCGCGAGGGCAAGTGGCGCTGGATATGGGCGCGCGGCGTCATCGTCGAGCGTGATGCCGAAGGCAAGCCGCTGACCATGACCGGCACCCTGTCGGATATCACGGTGAGCAAGGAATCGAATGATCTGGCCTGGCGCCATGCCAATCTGGACGCGCTGACCGGCTTGCCCAACCGCCGCTTTTTTCGTGAAAAGCTGGAAGGCGAGCTGGCCCGCCTGACGCGTAGCGGTAATTCGCTGGCGCTATTGTTCATCGACCTCGATGGCTTCAAGCTGGTGAACGACACCTGCGGCCATGATGCCGGCGACCTGCTGCTGATAGAAGTGGCGCATCGTATCAGGGCATGCGTGCGGCAGACCGACACGCTGGCCCGCCTGGGCGGGGATGAGTTCACCCTGATCCTGGGCGAGCTGGATGATTTGCACCATGTCGAGTTCGTTTGTCAGAAAATCCTGACGACCCTCGCCGAGCCTTTCCATCTGAGAAAAGAGACTGCCTATATTTCAGGCAGCATAGGCCTGGCCCTGTACCCCATGGATGCCCTCGATGCGGAAGACCTGATCCGCAAGGCCGATCAGGCCATGTATGCCGCCAAGCGTGCCGGCAAGAACCAGTTTCACTATTTCACCAAGGAGATGGACGACAGGGCTCACTTCCGCCTCCAGATCATCAATGAATTGCGCAAGGCAATACGCGAACAAAAACTGGCTGTGCATTATCAGCCGGTGCTGGATCTGAAAAGCGGCAAGGTGTGGAAGGCCGAAGCCTTGCTGCGCTGGAATCATCCGGACTGGGGAGACATCTCGCCCACGCAATTCATTCCGCTGGCGGAAGAGGCGGGCCTGATGCAGGCATTGGGAAACTGGGTTTTCAGGGAAGCGGCAGGATGCTGCAAGCGCTGCAACGAACTGACGAAGCATCCCTTTCAGATGGGCATCAACAAATCGCCGCTGCAATTCACCAAGCGCGGGTCGGACAGCAACTGGCTGCAGTTTCTCAGTGATCTGGGCTTGAGCGGCAACAGCATTTCCATTGAAATTACGGAAGGCGTACTGCTTCGTTCCGACGCTACCGTAAACGAAATACTGCAGAGCTATCGCGATGCGGGAATGGAGCTGGCGCTGGATGACTTCGGCACCGGTTATTCCTCCATGGCCTATCTGCTCAAATTCCACATCGATTACGTGAAGATAGATCAGTCCTTCGTGCAGGACCTGTGCGGCGATAAAACCTGCCGCGCGATTGCCGAGGCCATCATTACCATGGCGCACAAGCTGGGCAAGAAAGTGATCGCTGAAGGCATAGAGACGCGCGACCAGCTGGACATATTGCTGGAGGCGGGATGCGATTACGGCCAGGGTTTCCTTTTCTCGGAAGCGGTGCCTGCGGATCAGCTGTTTGCCATGATAGGTTCAAACAAGCAATTCCTCACTGTAGGCTTGTCGCATGCCTGACCGGCACTCAGGAAGGCCTTACACCTCGGCGCAGGCACAGTCGGAACGCGGATCGGTGGCTCACTCGAGCATGCCGCCGGGCCCCCCCCTCGGGCCCCTCCCCCCCCGCCATCTACACCCCCCACCC
>JAFAGG010000001.1 GCA_023422955.1 Pseudomonadota bacterium
CTGCAGTTCGCAGTTGCCGTTGGTCGGGCAGGTCAGGCAGTCCAGCGGGTGATCGGAGATGTACAACTCCATCATGCCCTTGCGGATTTCCTGCAGTTTGGGGGTCTGGGTGCGCACTTTCATGCCGGGGTCAACCGGCGTCGTGCACGAAGCCGGATAGCCGCGGCGGCCCTCGATTTCAACCAGGCAGATGCGGCAGGAACCGAAAGCTTCCAGGCTTTCAGTCGCGCACAGTTTGGGGATGCTGGTGCCCATCATGGCAGCAGCGCGCATCACGGAGGTGCCGGCCGGCACGGTCACTTCAACGCCGTCGATTTCCAGCGTGACCATGACTTCGGATTCCTTGGCAGGGGTGCCGAAATCCGGACGTTTAATTTCGGTCATGTTCATATGAATTCCTTTGCTAACAAAGTGTTAGGCTGCCTGTTTTGCAGAGCCTTCGTCGCCGAAGTCCTGCGGGAAATGGTTCAATGCCGACAGCACCGGGTAAGGGGTCATGCCGCCCATTGCACACAAGGACCCGTTCAGCATCAGGTCGCACAGGTCGCGCAGCAGGTGAATTTGCTGCGGCCGGCTTTCATTGGCGATGATCTTGTCCATCACCTCGACACCACGGGTCGAACCGATGCGGCAGGGCGTGCATTTGCCGCAGGATTCCACTGCGCAGAATTCCATCGAATAACGCGCCTGTTTGGCCATGTCGACCGTATCGTCGAATACGACCAGGCCGCCGTGGCCCACCGTCGCGCCCACTGCTGCGAACGCTTCGTAGTCGCAAGGCAAGTCGAATTGCGATTCCGGCATGTAAGCGCCCAGCGGACCGCCGAACTGCACCGCACGGATCGGACGGCCGTTTTCAGTGCCGCCGCCAAAGTCATACAGCAATTCGCGCAAGGTCACGCCAAAGGCTTTCTCTACCAGGCCGCCGTATTTGATGTTACCGGCCAGCTGGAACGGCAAGGTGCCGCGCGAACGGCCCATGCCATAGTCGCGATAGAAGGCGCCGCCCTTTTGCAGGATCAGCGGTACGGAAGCCAGCGAGATCACGTTATTGATCACGGTCGGCTTGCCGAACAGGCCCTGCAGCGCCGGCAGTGGCGGCTTGGCGCGCACGATGCCGCGCTTGCCTTCCACGCTTTCCAGCAATGCGGTTTCTTCGCCGCACACATAGGAGCCCGCGCCCTTGCGCACTTCCAGGTGGAAGGTCTTGCCGGAGCCGAGGATGTTATCGCCGAGATAACCAGCCTTCACTGCGTTGGCAATCGCTTCATTCAGCGCTGCAATCGCATGCGGGTATTCGGAACGGCAGTAGATGTAACCCTTGGTGGCGCCGACTGCCAGGCCGGCAATCGCCATGCCTTCCGCCAGCATCAGCGGATCGTCTTCCATCACCATGCGGTCGGAGAAAGTGCCGGAGTCGCCTTCGTCGGCATTGCAGACGATGTATTTCTGAGCGGCTTTCGCGCCCAGCACGGTTTTCCACTTGATGCCGGTCGGGAAAGCTGCGCCGCCACGGCCGCGCAGGCCGGAGTCCGTCACTTCCTGGACGATCGCTTCCGGGGCCATGCCCAGCGCTTTCTTCAAGCCGGCAAAACCGTCGTGGGCGACATAATCTTCCACGGAAACCGGATCGGTCACGCCCATGCGGGCGAAGGTCAGGCGTTCCTGTTTCTTCAGATAAGGAATTTCTTCCGTCAGACCCTGGAACAGCGCATGCTGGCCGCCGTGAATGAAGTCGGCATCGAACAGCACCGGCACATCTTTTTTCGTGACAGGGCCATAGGCCACGCGGCCATCGGGCGTTTCCACCTCGACCAGCGTTTCCAGCCAAAACATGCCGCGCGAACCATTGCGCACCAGCTTCAGGTCCACGCCGCGCTTGGCAGCTTCAACCACAATCGCCTTGGCGACTGCATCGGCGCCCATGGCGAGTGCGGTCGAATCGCGCGGCACATAAACGGTTATGCTCATTGGACACCTCCAGCCGTAGTTTCTTTGGCGCTTGCAATCAATTCATCGAATTTCTCCGGCGTGATGCGCGCATGGTATTCATCGCCGATGGCGATATTCGGACCGACCGAGCACAGGCCCAGGCAATAGGCCGGCTCCAGGGTGAAGGAACCGTCTTGCGTGGTGGCGTGGTACTCGCAGCCCAGCATGGACTTGACGTGCGCTTCCAGCGCTTCCGAGCCGCGCGACTGGCAGGCTTCGGCACGGCACACCTGCACCACCTGCTTGCCGACCGGATGGTCGTGGAAATGATGGTAGTAGCTGATGACGCCGTGGATTTCCGCGCGGGAAATGTTCAGCCCATCCGCAATGATGGGAACGGCATCCGAAGGGATATACCCAACCGCATCCTGTATACCGTGCAGGATGGGCAAGAGGGCGCCAGGCATAGACTTTAGCGAATCGACGACCTGGCGGACGGTGGCATCCCATTGCGGAACGGCTTGCGCGCTTTGCATTTATTGCTCCTTGTTAATCTTGACCAGCTTGCCTGGCGCTGCAGGCTCAGGTATCGTCTTGCCTACAAATATGCATTAAATGTTATATTTACAGGCCCGATACCCAATTCAATACCCGTATGGTAGTAGGGGCATCCCCTCTATAGCAATATGAGAAGTTCGCACATATGAGAGGCAAGGCGCGCTCGACTTATATATGCAAATTAATGCAACTATGAAGATTTCTCTCCATCCCACACTTTCCCTGCTGGACAACAGTGCCAAGCTGCATTCTCTGAGCCGGGGCTTGCAGCTACTCAGTGCTATCGACACGCATGGCAACTTGCAAGCCGCCAGCAATGCGCTGGGCATGTCCTATCGCCATGCATGGAACATGCTGACCGAGATAGAAGAGCTGCTGGGAGGGCCGGTAGTGACCATGACACGCGGCCGGGGATCGGTGCTGACGGAGTTAGGCAAGCGACTGGTCAGCGTGGACAAGCTGATCCATGCGCGCGTCGGTCCGCTGCTCGACAGCATGGCCACGGAAATCGAAGCGGAGATACGCAGCGCGCTTTCCCATACCAATGGCGGACTGAAGATTTATGCCAGCCATGGTTTTGCCATCGAGGCGCTGAACAAGCAGTTGCACAAGAAGAGCATCACTCTCGATCTCGGCTATCGGGGCAGCATGGAAGCGCTGAATGCGTTCAGCCGCGGCAATTGCGATATTGCGGGTTTGCATATTCCGCTAGGAGTGCTGGAGCAGCCTGTTTTCATGCAGTTCGAACGCCTGCTGAAACCGCACCATCGGCTGATTACGCTGGCCACTCGCCGTCAGGGCATCATGGTGGCCAAGGGCAATCCCAGCGGCATCTGGAACATCCAGGATCTGATGCGCAAGGATGTGCAGTTCGTGAACCGCCAGCAGGGTTCAGGCACGCGCATGATTCTCGACCTGCTGCTGGAACAAGAGGGCAAGACCGGGCGCGACATCAACGGTTATGAAGACATCGAACTGACGCATGCCGCTATCGCCGCCTACATCCTGTGCGGACGCGCCGATGCCGGATTGGGCGTAGAAACCGCAGCGCGCCAGTTCGACCTGGAATTCATTCCCTTGCTGAGTGAACGCTATCTGCTGGTGTGCAATGAAAGCCTGCTCAAGGATGCGCGCTTTGCACCCGTGCTGGAATTATTGCAGTCCAGCGAGTTCAGGATGGAAGTGAACAAGCTGCCGGGCTACGATGCGGTCGAAACCGGCCTGGTGAGCGAAGTGCACAAAGCCTACCCCTATTACAGCGATGCCAAGCCGGCGCCTGCGGGCGAAAGCAAGGCATCGCCGTCCCCGGCACGCAGCAAGAAGAAGTAAGCGCGTGCTTAGCGTGCCTGATCAGCTTCAGGCATCAGCCCAAATTCCTGCAGCGCCGCTGGCAGCTTCTCGTTCTTGCCGCCCTCCCGCGTCAGCTTGATCAAGGCATAACGCTGCAACTCGCTTAGCGCCGCCCATAGTCTCACGCTGAGAGGCGGCACGCCGCGATCCTCAAGCTGGCGCGAGATCGCATGAGGAATTTCACCCGTAATTTCCCAGGCAGCAGGTCGCGTACAAGGCGCTGTGGCTTCGGAGTCGCCCTCAATACCGGCAATCAGTGCATCGATGCACTCGCGAAATGCGGCAAGCTGCGCTTCCGATTCATACGGCATGGCTGCCAGCGCTTCCCTGTCGTTGCGGGAGAGCTTGCTCCAGTCGCGTATCGACAGCTTGAAGCCACACAGGTCCAGCTTGATGCGCATCGCCATCGGTATACGGCGCAGTGCGTAATACTTGTCCTGCTCGAATTGAAATAGATAATCCATACACTCCAATGCCTTAGCCATGCTGACCTATGCTGCGCCGGTCTATGGCAGCAGCCTTGATCATGGCATACACCGACTTACCCGGCGCCAGTGCCAGCGCGTGCGCCGAGCGGCGCGTAATGCGCGCCACCAGACAGGCGCTGCCCACGCGCAGGCGCACTTCCATCATCGCGCCAGCATCGTCGGTAAGCTGTTCTACCCGGCCTTGCAGTATGTTCGCGAAACTGATGTTTTCCGGCCTGCTGGTTGCCAGTGCCACATCACGCGCCCGCACCCGGATGCGAATGGGATCGCCGGGATGCGCATCGATGCGCGACATCGCGAGACTCCCGCCGTCGAAGTCGAGTACGGTCAACTCGTAGGCGTCGTCGTGCGAGCGCACCTGCGTTTCGATGATGGCGCCCGACTCATGCCGGCCCGTATGCGGAAACAGGTCTATCCTACCCATGACATCCTGCGTCGCCCCTGATGCCAGCACCTTCCCTTCCGACAGCAAAATGACTTCATCCGCCAGGCGCGACACTTCGGCAACCGAATGGCTGACGAAAACTATCGGTATGCGCAGCCTGTCGCGCAGGCTTTCGATATAACTGAGAATTTCATGGCGGCGCTCGCCATCCAGCGATGCCAGCGGCTCATCCATCAACAGAACGCGCGGATTGGACAGCAAGGCGCGACCGATGGCGACTCGCTGCTTCTCGCCGCCGGACAAGGTGGCGGGACGCCGCGCAAGCAGATGGCCGATTCCCAGCAGCTCGATGACCTGCTGCGCATCGATCGCCGAGGCTTCGGACGAATGCCTGGCGCCATAGAACAGATTGCGCTCCACGCTCAGGTGCGGAAACAGCAGCGCATCCTGGAACACGTAACCGATGCGGCGCTGCTCAGGCAGCAGCTTGATGCCGGCCTCGCTATCAAACAATACATGACCGTTGATGACGATGCGCCCGCTGTCGGGCGTGGCGATGCCGGCCAGGCAGTTGATCAGCGTGGTCTTGCCCGAACCGGAACGGCCGAACAAGGCCAGCAGCGGCGCGCTGGAAGTAAAGGCGACATCCAGCACAAAATCCTGCAGGCGCTTGTTGATCCAGATATCGAGCATCATCGGCATCCGTTTCAGAGCAGGGGATTGCCAAAAGCGCGGCGATAGCGCCGCGCCAGCCATTCGGACACCAGCAGCGCCGCCAGCGACAGCAGCACGGCAATCACGCACAGCTTGAATGCCTGCGCATCGCCGCCAGGTTGCTGAGTTAGCGTATAGATCGCCAGCGGCAGCGTCTGCGTTTCACCCGGAATGTTGGAGACGAAAGTAATGGTGGCGCCGAACTCGCCGAGACTGCGTGCAAAGGACAGCAGCACGCCGGTGAAAATGCCGGGCAAGGCCAGCGGCAGCGTAATCGTCAGCAGTACGCGCCAGGGACCGGCACCCAGCGTGCGCGCTGCCGTTTCAAGGCGGCGGTCGATAGAGGACAAGGACAGGCGTATGGCGCGCACCATCAAGGGAAAACCCATGATGCCGGCGGCCAGTGCGGCGCCGGTCCACCTGAATGCGAACACCATTCCGAACCAGTCGTCGAGCACTCCACCGATAACACCGCGCTTGCCGAACAGGATCAGCAAACCGAAACCGATGACGACCGGAGGAAGTACCAGGGGAAGATGCACCATCGCATCCAGCAGCGTCTTGCCAAAGAACTCCGTGCGTGCAAGCACATAGGCGACCGCGAATGCCAGGGGCAGACTGATGGTCACGCTCCAGAAGGCAATGCGCAGGCTGAGTCTGACAACTTCAATTTCTTCTGCCGAGAGCGTGAACATGCTTGATTCTTATTTTGCTTCCCGCAGAGCGAGGCGGAATCCGTAGTGTTGCCAGATGCCTTGCGCGCTTTCTCCCTGCAGGAATTCCATGAATTGTTTCGCTGTGGCGGCATTGCCGGATGACGAGCCGTGTGCGGTAAGGGCCACAGGATAAACGATAGACGCATGACTGTCAGCGGGAAAGATATCCACGATCGTCACCTTCCTGTCGGCCAGCGCATCGGTACGATAGACGATACCCAAGGGCGCTTCGCCACGCGACACCAGCATCAGTGCCGCCCTCACATTGTCGGCGCGCGCCACCTGTCGCGACACGGACTCCCATGCACCCATTTTCTGCAGCGCCGCCTTGCCGTATTTCCCGGCCGGGACGGTATCGGGATTCGCCATCGCGAGTTTTTCATCACCCAGTGTCTGCGCCAATGCAAAACCCGGCGCAATTTTCAAACTGCTGGGCTGAGAGATCGGCGCGATCAGCACCAGCTGATTCATCAACAGATTCTTGCGCGAAGCGACGTCGATAAGCTTGCGCTGTTCCAGATAATCCATCCAGTCCAGATCGGCGGAGATGAAGACATCAGCAGGCGCGCCATTTTCTATCTGCCGGGCCAGCGCGGAACTGGCGCCATAGGAGACGATAACTTTGCTGCCTGTGCGTGCTCCGTAAGACTTCGCCACTTCATCCAGCGATTCCTTCATGCTGGCGGCCGCATAAACAGTCAGTCCGGCAGCCTGGGCGGGCGTTACTGCCAGGCAGACTGCCAGCAGCAAGAACAGCCGCGCGATCATGCGACCAGCCTGACTGTCAATGGCACTTGCCGGACAAAATTCTTTTTCCTTGCGACTTTGCATGCTGATAGGTCTTTCATAGTGAAGGGTTCAATCCTGCCGCCCGCCTGGGCAGGCGTTATCGTAAGAGGCGATTTGATTGGCTGCAATATGAAAAGTAAAGCGCATATAAATATGAAGCTCCCACACCAGGGTCTTGCATCTTCATCTATCAAAACAAGGGCGCATTGATTACCACCTTCATGAACAAGTAAAAACCGATGAGGCAAATGCGATTGCAATACCCCGGCTTACACGAGGTTACATCTCTGCTTCCTTATGCCGCCCTTCGCCGGAACTTCTCTTTCCGGATTTCCCTCTATCCCGTTGAGGTATTTGCAATATCTCTGCATCTCGCAGCAAGCCTTCTCTCATACAACTTTTCAAGGAGATCGACATGGTTAAATGGATGATGCCGGCAGCGGCAGCGTTTGTACTTGCAGCATGTAGTATGGGTGGACATGAT
This sequence comes from Pseudomonadota bacterium, assembly GCA_023422955.1. Taxonomy (GTDB): domain Bacteria; phylum Pseudomonadota; class Gammaproteobacteria; order Burkholderiales; family Burkholderiaceae_D; genus JAEZLB01. The sequence goes on from JAFAGG010000001.1 coordinate 7,417, forward strand.
ACGAGTGGCACGTCCGGCAGTTCGGCTGGCACCTCGTCGTCCAGCACCATGCCCAGCTATCCGACCGGCGCTTCTTCGGGTGCATCGGATGTCGGAAGCAGCAGCTCCTCCAGCACCTCGGGTGCCATGGGCAGCACTGGCGATACCAGCAACCCGACCGACCCTACGTCCAGCCAGACCCTGCCTGACCCAAGCCCGTCCAGCGGCAGCAGCGTGGAAGGCACTTCGGGTTCTTCCAGCCGCTACTAATTTCCAGCAGCAGAAAATAACAATGGCCGCGCTCCCTCAGGAGGCGCGGCCATTGTCTTATGGGATGACGCTTAGCGACGGTGAGCGATGAATCCGGCGATGACGGCTTCACCCGTTGCAGCATTCTGTATCGAGAACGTGCCACCCAGTTCGTCCGCCTGCGGTCCGAACAGGCGCGTACTGACGCCGCCGGTCATGCTGCTGGTAGTGGCGACCCCTGCTGAATAATTACGCAGCTCGCCCGGAGCCAGCGCAGTGGCAGAGGTAAAGTTTATGCTCGGCAGACTGATCCTGATGCCGTTGCTGTCATGCGTACGCGCATCCGCAACCGCTACCGTAGCCACCCCCGTCGAGAAATTCACGGTCACTGTCGCATCCGCGCTGAACTCCGAGGTGCCTGCCGTACCATTCGCCACATGGCTTCCATGCACGACGCCACGATAGATGACGGTGCCGCTGGCTGGCACTGCTGCGGGCGTCGTCACCTCGCCATACGCCACCATGCCGTAACGGAACTTGGCATGTTCGTAAGCAGGCAAGCCATCCGTCACCCACTCCACGATATTGACCGTGTCCGACGTCAGCCAGGTTCCCAGGTTTGCATATCGATAGCTGCGGTTGGTCAGCGTCCGATAACCTTTGAAGCCCGGATAGGATGAAGCAATACCGTCGTTGTCGTCGATAGGCGTACCGTCCGGTTTGTCGCCGGCACGCAAATCGCCCTCACCGTGGTAACGGGAAGCGCGGGCGATATCGGGCGTGAGGCCACCGCTTCGCCAGTCGCTTACGTGTCCATCTGGATTGTGTCTTACGCCTTCGGACTCCGTGTCAGGGCAATCGGGCCAATCGTCAGGACAGCGTACCGGCGGGGAATTGCGAGGGAAATAGACGTTGTTGGCGTAATTAGCCTGCGTCCCGTTTGCGCCTTCAACTGACCAGTCGTAGAAACTGGTGTCGCTGGAATCAGGCAGATTGGTACTAAAGCGCACTACATCACCTTGGGCAAGCTCGGCCCGGCCCTTTTGGGTCGAGAAGGTATCGATAATCATGGGCCGCTCGCTGCGACCGCGATCCCAGCTAATGCCAACTCTGTCGAGCAGCAAAACCAGGCGACCATTGTCGGTGCGTTGCTTGCGGATTTCAGCCACGCCGTGCTTAGCCGGACTATTGCAGTCAGAGGCCAGGTCCATTGCGGCGCAGTCAGGCAGCATCAATCCCGTTGCAAAGGTGTAGTCGGGATTGGTGGCCCTATCCAGATCGCTGGTGGAAAGACCATACACTTGCACTGAATTGGCAGTCAGCACTACGCCCTCGTTTACATCAAGGATAGTGCGGCCGCTGCACAAGAAAGAATCGTCGGTACAGGCTGCCGTCAGTACGACGTTGTCACCGTTGCCCGCTCCGGGGCCGCCTCCCTGATCGGGGTTGGTGACGCCGGATCCGCCGTCACCCCCTCCGCCGCATCCGGCAAGCAGGGCAGTCATGAGGGCCAGTTTGAAAGTATGGGGGGGTAGAAGTTGCATAAGCGTAGAGGTCCAAGGTTTTGCCATTGCTGTAGCGCGTAGCGAACAGCCCCTGGACGTAACTTATGCAGAAAGTGTGAGCAGGCTTTTGAGCACCAGCAAGCTGCCCGGTCTGGAACTTCAATTACAGCGGGTCGTTTATGCTGGAACAAGAATAGTGAAGCGAGTTTCAAGAAGGTAGTTTGCAGCTTCCAACTCAGTGCTTGCAGCAAGGCAAGTGTGCTGACTCGCTTAATCCGCCTTCGGTCCCTTGCCTAACACGCGCATCAAGGCTTCCTTGCCATGGGCACGCAATAAATACTCAAGCTGCTGGCGCGCCCTTTCTTCGGTGCCGGCCGGGCCGCTGGCAATACGCTTGCCGGAAGTCCTTTCCGTCACGGCCCAGCCGCCGTGTTTATCGTAGAGCCAGCCATGGACGATGAATTGCAAATCTTCAAAGCCGGGAATGATCAGCTCTTCGCCTATCAGCTCCTGAGTGGAACCAAATTCATTTTGAATCAGAAATTTTTGCATGAGAAAATCGATGCTCCTTTCTGGGCAGAAAGGATATGAAAAGGAAGTCCTGCCGTGATGCCAGCTTTCGTAAAAGCCGTACTCCTGCTTCAGCCACTTAGCTTCGCATGATAACAAACTCGTCCTCATCCGCCGCATCATCCACCAGACGCGCAGGCTGTGAAAGTTGCAACCGGCCGGCGAGTGCGTGCATCTGTCACTGGGCGACGCCGGTCGCCACGCAAGTGGAAGTCGTGCTGCTTCAGCATCCTCTGGAGCTTAAGCATCCCAAGGGTAGCGCCCGCTTGCTGCATCTGAGCCTGCCTGGCAGCGTATTGCTGGTTGCGGAACGCATTGCCGATGCGGCCTTGCATGACTTGCTGTATTCACCGCTGGGCTCGGCAGCGAAGGAAAACGGGAAGGCGCCGTCAGCGGTGCGGCAACCCATTCTGCTGTATCCCAGGACCGACGATGTGACAGCCGGTGACATGAGAACGCCGGCTGCGCTCGATCCGGCCCAGGTACGCCTCGTCGTGCTGGATGGCACCTGGCGCAAAAGCCGGCGCATGCTGCATGAGCATCCGCTGCTGCAAACGCTGCCGCGACTGGCGCTCGATGCACCGCCGCCTTCACGCTACCGCATCCGGCACGCTCATCGCGCTGATCAGCTGTCGACGCTGGAAGCTACCTGTCACGCCTTGGCTCAACTGGAAAAAGATGAAGCGAAGTATCAACCGCTGCTGCATGCCTTCGATAAGTTTATCGAAGCGCAGCAGGCATGGTTTTTCGGAAAAGAGCTATAAGCCTTGTGCTTACCTGTCATGCAGCCATAAAAAACCCAGCTTCAATGGAAGCCAGGCTTTTTGACAAGCACAAATCAGGGCAAGGTATGAGTTCTCGCCGTAGCCGGATATACGCCAAAGAAGTGGATCAGCCAGTCATGCCGTAAGCAGGGGCTTCATTATTGCGTGGCCCGCGACGCAACTCCTCGATGGCATTGAACACCGACTGGCGACCTGCATCATAGGCTGCCGCATACTTGTCATCCTTCTCGTTGACATGCTTGCCCGCCACGTCGATCAGCGACAAACACTTCGCCGCCGCCTGCTCAAAGCTGAACAGGCGACCATCCGTGCCGCGCGGCGCCAGCGAATGATCCTGACCATGATAGTGCAGGTTCAGCGTCGCACCGCTCAGACTCAGCTCGCGTGAAGCCAGCCACGTATTGCTCGGCAATTCCTGGTGTTCGATCAGCACGCCCTTGTCATCCTTGCCCACCATCCCTTCCCAGCGCGTCGTGCCGAACTTCTGCTCGCCCTGGTACCAGCTCACGCCTTCATGCACGCGCCTGGGCCATTCATGCGCCAGCAGTTTCGCTGCCAGTTCTTCGACGCTGTCCGCTGTTACTACCGCCTTCAGTTCCAGTCCTTCCGGCGTGGTGAATTCCACCATGCCGCGCAGCGTATCGCCTTCCTTCGCACAGCTCAGGTAATGCTGACGCGCACCGCTTTGCAGCCGCAATTCCGGCGCCGGTAAAAAATCCCAGTCATGCAAGCGCCACTGCTGGCCGGCAAGCTCGTAATAGGCATGGCCCGCATCATCCTCGCGTACCTTCTTCAGGCTG
>JAFAGG010000108.1 GCA_023422955.1 Pseudomonadota bacterium
CTCGATGTGCAGTACTACATCTGGAAAGCCGACATCACCGGCATCCTGCTGTTCGATGCGCTGCATGATGCTGCCGAACGCGGCGTGCGCGTGCGCTTGCTGCTGGACGATAACAATACGGCGGGACTCGATCTTTATCTGGCGGTATTGGATGCCCATGACAATATCGAAGTCAGGCTCTTCAATCCTTTCGTGCAGCGCAACTGGCGCGTGCTCGGTTACCTGACCGACTTCTCGCGGCTGAACCGCCGCATGCACAACAAGTCCTTCACCGCCGACAGTCAGGCAAGCATTATCGGCGGCCGCAATGTCGGCGACGAATATTTCGGCGCCAGCAACGACATGGCTTTTTCCGATCTGGATGTGATGGCCGTCGGCCCCGTCAGCACACTGGTGTCGCAGGATTTCGATCGCTACTGGTCAAGCCAGTCTTCCTATCCGCTCGATCGCCTGCTGGCGTCCGCTTCCAGCGAGGATGCCGCTGCCTTCAGCGCAGCGGTACAAGGCATAGAACAGACGGCTGCGGCAAAAACCTATCTGGAGACCGTTCGCCAATCCGAATTCGTCAAGCATCTGACGCAAGGAACACTGCCGCTGGAATGGGCGCAGACACGCATGATCAGCGACGATCCCGCCAAGGGACTGGGACTGGCCAAGCCTGAAGACATGCTGCTGGCGCGCATGAGAAATGTGCTGGAAGAACCGTCCCGCTCACTTTACCTGGTTTCCCCTTACTTCGTTCCCGGCAAGCAGGGCGTGGAAGCGTTTTCCGCCATGGCGGCCAGCGGCGTCAAAGTCCGCATCCTGACCAATTCGCTGGAAGCCACCGATGTCGCAGCCGTGCATGCCGGTTATGCGAAGCGAAGGAAACCCTTGCTGCAAGCCGGCATTGAGTTGTATGAATCGCGCAAGACATCGGAAGTGAAAGACGATGACAAGTGGGGAACCATAGGCAGTTCCTACTCCAGCCTGCATGCCAAGACTTTTTCCGTGGATGACGAACATGTTTTCATAGGCTCATTCAACTTCGATCCGCGCTCGGCCAATCTGAATACGGAAATGGGATTTGTCATCCACAGTCCAAAGCTCGCCCAACAAATTGCCGACACGTTTGAAAACCAGGCTGCCAGCATGGCTTATCAGGTCGTACTGGAAAATGAATCGCAACTGGCCTGGGTGGAGCAGGCAAACGGCGACACGATCAAACATACCGAAGAACCCGGCGTCACGTTTTTGCAGCGCGCTTTCGTCTGGCTTGTATCCAAGCTGCCGATTGAATGGTTGTTATAAGCGAGAGCAAGCTATCGTTGCGCATCCCTTTAGCAACATCTCCCGCTTATTTACAGAGCTCATCATCAACAGCCAATAACGCATAAGAAATACAACGTAGCCACTACTCAATATGCGCTGAATGAATTTGGATACACGATTTAATTCGTTTGTCCTTCCCGATCCGGCCTTTAGCATAGCGACATCCATTTAACTCTCGCTCATTGCTTTCACGCCCATGCCAGCCAGCGCACTCGCCGTTGCAGAAGCGGCTTTCGATACACTCGATACTTCTGCGAATCAGAATTTCGCTATCCGCCCGCTCAATGGCCCGCTGGGTGCGGAGATCATCAATCTCGATCTGTCGCAGCCGCTTTCCCGGCACGACTTCCAGCGCCTCCATCGCGCCCATCTCGATCATCACCTGCTGATCTTCCGCGACCAGCGCATCACGCCGCAGCAGCAGATAGCTTTCAGCCGCCGCTTCGGCCAACTACAGATCCATGTATTGCACCAGTTCCAGCTGAGCGCTCATCCTGAAATACTGATCATTTCCAACATCAAGGAAAACGGCAAGCCAACAGGCCTGGGCGATGCCGGCCACTTCTGGCATTCCGACCTGTCCTACGTGGAAATTCCCAGCCTCGGCTCCATGCTGCATGCGCAGGAGTTGCCCGATGAAGGCGGCGACACGCTGTTCTCCAACATGCACCTGGCTTGGGACACGCTAGCTAACGAAACCAGGAAAGCTATCGATGGCCTGCAAGCGGAACACAGCTATCTCGCGCAATATGCCGAACTGCAGCGCCGCAATCCCTGGCGCCCCAACCTGACACCGGAACAGATCGCGCAGGTCAGGCCGGTTTTGCAACCCGTGGTACGCACGCATCCCGAGAATGGCCGCAAGGCGCTCTTCGTCAGCGAGCATTTCACCACGCGCATCGCCGGCATTCCCGAAGATGAAAGCCGCGATCTGCTGGCACACCTGTTTGCGCACAGCACCCAGCCCGAATTCGTGTATCGCCATCACTGGCAGGAACACGACATGATCTTCTGGGACAACCGCTCGCTCATTCACCTGGCGGCCGGCTGTCCCGACCACAAGCACCGCAAGCTGTACCGCACCACGATAGAAGGCGATCGCCCTTTCTGATTCAACGACTGAATCGCCCGCTCCATTTCTAACAGATTCATTAAAAACTATTCGACTGGCGCTGTTACCGAACTGCGCCAGCCTCACCCTACCCGGAGGAATAATGACTGCTTCCAGTCAAACGAAAAAAACGGCGCAAGCCTTGCGCAAAGCCATCGCAGGCCTGGGCGTCTTAGCTGCCTCACTCGCTATCGCAGCACCCGCTCATGCCGAAGGCAAGATCCGCGTCGCGCAGCAGTTCGGTATTGCTTACCTGATCCTCGACGTGGTCAACGATCAGAAGCTGATTGAAAAGCATGGCAAGAAGCAGGGCCTGGATATCGATGTCGAATGGGCGCAGATTTCCGGTGCCACTGCGATGAATGAATCGCTGCTGGCCGGTGCGCTCGATATCGTCTCCGCCGGCGTGCCGCCCATGCTGACGCTGTGGGACCGCACCCATGGCAAGCAGAACGTGAAAGCCGTGGCTGCGCTGGGATCGCTGCCGAACTACCTGCTGACCAACAATCCCAAGGTCCAGACGCTGAAAGACTTGAGCGACAAGGATCGTATCGCGGTGCCGGCGGCTGGTGTCGGTTTCCAGTCGCGTACCTTGCAGATTGAAACCGCGCGTCTGTTCGGAGCGGAAGAATTCAAGAAGTTCGACAAGATTTCCGTCAGCCTCGCTCATCCCGATGCGACAGCTGCGCTGATTGCAGGCGGCTCGGAAATCAACACGCACTTCTCCAGCGCGCCTTTCTATTACCAGGCGCTGGCGGCCAACAAGCAAGTGCGCAAAGTGCTGAGTTCCTACGACATCCTGGGCGGACCGGCCACTTTCAACGTCGTCTATACCACGCAGAAATTCAACCAGGAAAATCCCAAGACCTACAAAGCTTTCTACGATGCGCTGACCGAGGCGGCCGACATCATTCGCCAAGACAAGAAGAAGGCTGCGGAAATTTTCATCCGCGTACAGAAATCCAAGCTGTCGCCGCAACTGGTGCAGCAGATCATCGAAGATCCGGAAAATGATTTCACCATCTCTCCGCATCGCACCTCTGTCTATGCGCAAGAGTTGCAAAAGCTGGGTGTCCTGAAAAACAAGGCCGCATCGTGGAAAGATTATTTCTTCAGCGCCGCCTATTCGAACCCGGGGAGCTGACATGACTGCCGCGCACACGCCGTTCCTGAAAAACTTCGGCTTCGCCCGCAGCAGCGCAGCGCTTCGTCATCGCACGTCGGCACAACCGGCACCAGCCATGCAGGCATCGCAGGCAGCGGACAGGCCGCTGCTGAAGGTGAACGAAGTCAGCCTGGAATACCAGACCGAGCGGCAAATCGTGCGTGCCACGCACCAGGTCAGTTTCGATGTGCATCGTGGCGACCGTTTCGTCCTGCTGGGACCTTCGGGTTGCGGCAAGTCCACGTTGCTCAAGGCCATAGGCGGCTTCATCAAACCGGTCACAGGCTCCATCACGCTGAATGGCGAGGAAGTAGTCAAGCCGGGGCCGGACCGCATCGTGGTGTTCCAGGAATTCGATCAGCTCTCGCCGTGGAAAACGGTCAAGCAGAACGTGATGTTTCCGCTGCTGGCATCGCGCCAGCTCAACAAGCGCGAGGCCGAGGAAAGGGCGCTTGCCTATATCGAGAAAGTGGGCCTGTCCAAGTTCGTCAATGCCTATCCTCATCAGTTGTCCGGCGGGATGAAGCAGCGCGTTGCGATTGCGCGCGCGCTGGCGATGCAGCCCAGCGTGCTGTTGATGGATGAACCCTTCGCTGCGCTGGATGCGCTCACGCGCCGCCGCATGCAGGAGGAATTGCTGGAGCTGTGGAATGAAGTGCGCTTCACGCTGGTGTTCGTCACCCACTCGATAGAAGAAGCCGTCATCGTCGGCAACCGGGTCGCGCTCTTGTCGCCGCATCCGGGACGCATGCTGGCTGAAATCAATACCCACCAGTTCGATGCCGCCAGCCAGGGCAACGATGGCTTCCAGCATACGGTGCAACGCATCAACCGCCTGCTTTTCAAGGAAGGACCCGTTTCCTCATGAACCCTGCCACCGTTCCGCCGATACGGCCCGAATATGAAAACGTACTGGAGCCGTTTACCGAAGCGCCGGTCGCACGCGAGCGCCAACTCTCCAATCGTCTCTTGTCGAATGAATGGGTGCGCAAGGGCCTGATACTGTTTGTGCTGATGCTGGGCTGGGAAATTTTTGCGCGGTTGCAGGACAACGACCTGCTGTTTCCGACTTTCAGCGCCACGCTGCGCGCCTTCGCCGAAGATCTTGCCAGCGGCGAGCTGATTGCCAAGACCGGCATCTCGTTGAAGATACTGCTGCAGGGTTACCTGGGCGGCGCGGTGGCGGCACTGGTACTGACCACGCTGGCGGTCTCCACCCGTACCGGGCGCGATGTGCTGAGCATCCTGACGTCCATGTTCAATCCCTTGCCCGCCATCGCGCTGCTGCCGCTGGCTTTGCTGTGGTTCGGCATCGGCCAGAACAGCCTGATTTTCGTGCTGGCCCACTCGGTGTTATGGCCGCTTGCGCTCAGCATGTACAGCGGCTTCCAAGGCGTGCCGCAGACACTGCGCATGGCTGGTCGCAATTACGGACTGAGCGGCATTCCTTATGTGCTGCAGGTGCTGGTGCCGGCCGCCTTGCCGGCCATCCTTTCGGGCCTGAAGATAGGCTGGGCCTTTGCCTGGCGCACGCTGATTGCCGCGGAACTGGTATTCGGCGCGTCTTCCGGCAATGGCGGACTAGGCTGGTACATTTTCCAGAACCGCAATGAGCTGATGACCGACAAGGTGTTTGCCGGCCTGGCTACCGTGATCCTGATCGGCCTGATCGTCGAGAATTTCGTTTTCCGCACGCTGGAAAGAATCACGGTACGGCGCTGGGGCATGCAGCAATGATGGCAAGCGCTACGGAATCAGGGATCTGCGTCAGTAAAGACTGAGGTGATTGAGGCTCTTGACCATGTAGCGCGCCTCTTCGGGATAACCTTGAAGGCAGTCGCGATATTCGGGCGCCGGAGCGCTTAACTCATAACCCAGCTTCATCCAGTAGCGGCAGGAATCCTGCACGGAAACCAGCGCCGAGTAAGGCATGCGCCGCGCCAGCGCAAACTCCATCGCCAGATTGAAAAGCCATCTGCCCACGCCCCGGCCGGCCACGCGGCGCGACACCGCCAGATCGTGCAGATACAGGGTATTCGCATCGGCCGCGACAGCAAAACCGCCTTCCAGCGGCGTGACTGCGCCCAATAAGGATGGATAGGCAAACAGATAGGCGCAGGCACCCGCCTCATCCTCGGCAATCCAGCAGGTAGCGGGGGCTTGCTGCAGGCGCTGCAAAATCACTGCTTCGTTTTCCTGCATGGCAGGGGGATAACTTTCTGCCTGCAGGGCATGGAGGGCGGGCAGGTCTTGTGTCTTCGCCAGGCGATACCTGCAACTATCCCTCGTCTTTACATCACTGCTATTCATTCCATCAAGCTTTCAAGCACGCGCAAAACAAGCGCCACGCGACATCATAAATCAGGGAGTGAAATGCGAGGCATGGCGAACATTTGCCAATAACGGCATCGGTACACTTCCTGCCTATTTTTTCATCAGGCCGTTCATTAGCAATTTATCACTGTGCCTGGTACTGGCTTGACAAGCATTTGACGCAGGCAGGCAGGCGCTTCAGAATCGCGCCACCATCATGCACCGGTCATGATGCGCTCGTCCCGGTAAAATGCCGGACTAGCCGACTTGATTGCGGCCCACCAGGGATAGGAAAAGCCATGAGCAAGACATTGCGACTCTCGGAAAGATGGTTCAAGCGCGGCCTGTGGCTGGTGGCGCTGATATTCGCGAGTTTCCTGATCGGGCTGGGCGGCACCGTCGTCGGGCATCTGCACAAGGTCGAGAAGCGGCCGACGATAGAAGACTTCGTTGATCCCGCTGCCGCAAAGCAGAACAGGGAAGCCATCAGGGAAGCGCAAGCGAAGGAGCGCGATACGGACGATGCGCTGGAGCAGGCGCGACTCAGGCTTAGGATTGCCGAATCCGACAACAAGGCTGCGCGCGAGACCTTCAGCAACTGGCTGGCGACCCGGCGCGCCACAGAGCGCAGCGAGCAGGATACCGAACTGGTAGAACGCACGCAGGCACTGGATGGGCTAAAGCAGAAAGAGCGGCAGACGCAGGCCGAAGTGCAGGCGCTGGAACAAACGCTGCTCGATGTACAGCAAGGGGCGGCGCGCACGCAGTCGCGCCAGCGGGAAATGGAAAACGCGGCCCAGGAAGCCTTGCAGCAAGCCTGGTTCTGGCAGGAATTTCGGGTCTTCATGTATCGCCTGCTGCTGACCTTGCCCTTGCTGGCCGCAGCCGCCTGGCTGTTTGCCAAGAAACGTAAAAGCACTTATTGGCCTTTTGTATGGGGCTTCATCTTTTTTGCCGTATTCGTATTTTTCTTCGAGCTGGTGCCTTACCTGCCGAGCTACGGCGGTTATGTACGCTACATCGTCGGCATCATTCTGACCTTCCTGGTGGGCCGGCAAGCGATACTGGCGCTGAACCGCTTCCTGGAAAAGCAGCGCCTGGCCGAGCAGAAATCCGAAGAGGAAAGACGCCATGAACTCAGTTACGACGTGGCCATGGCCAGGATTTCAAAAGGCGTGTGTCCCGGCTGCGAGCGACCGGTTGATATGAAAGATGCCAGCGCCAACCATTGCACTCATTGCGGACTGTGCCTGCATACCGCCTGCACAAACTGCCAGACTCGCAACAGCGCATTCAGCCGTTTTTGCAAGCATTGCGGAAAACCTGCTGAAGAGATTCCGCGTGAACCCAGGATAGCTTGATAAAATCCGGAACATTCACGCCGCGCATCCTGCAACTCTCGCAGATTTCTCCGGCCTCGCCCTTGTCACTCACATAATGACTTTCACTTCCGTCCTGATTATTGCCTTTGCCATGTCCACCGATGCCTTTGCCGCCGCCATAGGCAAAGGCGCCGCACTCCAGCGGCCGCGCCTGCGCGAAGCCTTGCGCACCGGCCTGATCTTTGGCGTTATCGAAGCCTTGACGCCCATCATCGGCTGGCTATTGGGCAAGGCCGCCGCTCCTTACGTGGAAGCCTGGGATCACTGGATCGCCTTCGTGCTGCTGGGCGGACTGGGCTTGCGCATGATTTATGCCGGCCTGTCGGGCGAAGAAGCGGATTGCGAAAAGCCCAGCACGCACTCGTTCTGGATACTGGCGGCAACCGGATTTGCCACCAGCATCGATGCCATGGTCGCGGGCGTCGGACTCGCCTTCATGGATGCCAATATCATCGTCACCTCGATTGCCATCGGACTGGCAACCTTCACGCTGGTGACTGCCGGCTTCATGCTCGGCCGCGCGCTGGGCGTTGTCGCCGGGCGGCGCGCCGAGATGATGGGCGGCGTGCTGCTGATCGGTATCGGCTGCCTGATTCTTTACGAGCATATCGGCTAGGTTAAGCGTCAAGCCGGGAAAATCTCACCGGATAAAAACCTGGCTTTGCTGGCTCATGCAGCTACGATGACATCTCGGCCGTCTCAACCGCTCCCACCCTTTCAGCGATTTATCCGCAGCGCCTCAATGGGAAACCATCAGGCGCAAGCCTAAGGCGATAAAGACCATGCCGGCCAGGCGGTCGAGCATGAGGCCGGCCTTGCGCCGGGTATTGAGCCATTGCCCCACCGAGCCGGAGAAGTAGCCAAGCAAGCTGAACAGGACCGCAGCCTGGAGCGTGAAGATAATGCCCAGCGCTGCGGTTTGTGCGTTGACGTTTCCGTTGGCGGGGATAATGAATTGCGGCAGGAAGGAAAGAAAGAACAAGGTCACCTTGGGATTGATGGCGTTGGCAACGACGCCCTTCAACATCAGCGCCGGCAAACTTTGCTCATTCACCTGCACCGCTTCGACCCTGGCACCGCCCCGGCTGCGCAGCGCCTGAATGCCGAGCCAGACCAGGTACAAGCCGCCGGCCATCTTCAGCGCGGTAAAGGCAAGGGGCGATGCGGCAATCAGCGCACTCACGCCAATCACCGCGAGCACGGTATGACTCAGGCAGCCGAGTGCGCAGCCCAGGCCGAACGCAATGCCCTGCCTGCGTCCGCGGGACATGCCCATGCCCAGCACCATCAGGTTGTCCGGTCCGGGCGAGGCAGTGATGATGACGGCGGCCATGAGAAAGCCGGCGAATTGTTCTGCTGTCAGCATGCGTTAATTAAGCATCCATGAAAAAACAGAAGTATAACGAGCGGATACGCATGCCTGATTCAGCAAACCGGATGAAGGCTGCTTGCTCGATTTCTGCTGCGGTACTTTTTGCCTTCCCTTGCCATAGGGGCGAGTCTTTTAGACGATTCTCTTAATCGATTTTTAGTTGATTCTTAGCCGACTTTTAACCGGCTCTTTTACCGCCGGCTTGCAAAAGCGCGCGACCTGGCCCGGACATCGATGGCATACACTGGCTATCGCCGACCTGCTTCATTGAATGTGCAAAGCGGCGCATAGCTTGATGGTTGTTTAAGCGCAATGCGAAGCCGCTTGTTTGGGACCAATCATATACAATGAATCGTCCCACCTCTTGGCTCGGTGCATGCTGACATCATGCTGACATGCCGGCTGGCAGCAGCCCGCTACCCTTACGCTCACGCTGCCGTACTTCTCTGCAATGCCATGGGCCAAGTGAATATTAAAGCATTTACATATCGCACAGATGAAACTTGAAATCGAACCCAACCTGTTTTTGCTTGGCCAGAATGGAAAACATCATTCATTGGTGCAAGGCCTGACGCTGCTGCGCCTGATTGAGAAAACAGGCAACCTGCGGGCCGCCAGTCAGAGCCTGGCCGTTTCCTACCGCATGGCATGGGAAGCGCTGATACAGATGGAAAAACTGTTTGGCGCCCCGGTGATAGAAAGAACGCCGGGCAAGGGATCGCAACTGACGAAGCTGGGACAAAGACTGGTGCAGTTCGACAAGCTGGTGCATGCCCGCATCGGTCCTTTGCTGGATGCAATGGAAGCCGAATTCGAATCGGAAATCCAGAACATCGTGCTGGCTGTGCAGGCTGACCTGAGCATCTGCGCCAGCCATGATTTTGCCGTGCAAGCGCTGCATAAAAGACTGGATCGGGAAAATCTCAGGGTCGATCTGAGTTACCGCGGCAGCTTGGAAGCCTTGATCGCCCTGAGCCGCGGCAATTGCGACATCGCAGGTTTCCATGTGCCCATCGGCGCGCTGGAGCAAGCGGTGTGGAGTCATTTTGAAACCTATCTCTCGCCCGACAATGCCATTATCAATCTAGCGACCCGCCGGCAGGGCATCATGGTTGCCAAGGGCAATCCCAAGAATATCTGGACGCTGAGCGATCTCAAGCGCGAGGATGTGCAGTTCGTCAATCGCCAGCAAGGAGCCGGCACGCGGATGATCCTGGATTTATTGCTGAAGCAGGAAGGCGTGGAAGGACGCGACATCCGCGGTTATGAAAATATCGAAATGACGCATGCGGCGGTAGGCGCCTACATCATGTGCGGCAAGGCGGATGCCGGACTGGGCGTAGAAGAGGCGGCGCACCAGTTCGAACTGGATTTCGTGCCGCTGCTGAACGAGCGCTACTTCCTCACCTGCAATAAGCATCTGCTGAATGCTCCCCAGTTTGCTCCCTTGTTCGATGCCCTGAACGCCAAGGATTTCCAGATGGAAGTCAACAGCCTGGCCGGCTACGATGGCATTAACCTGGGCAAAGTCATGGAAGTCGGCGAACTTTCCAGCCATCTATCTCCCCTGGCCAACCCATAAGGCTGAGCTGCAAGTCCGCCGCAAGCCGCAATGGCAGCGCTGCACCCAGCTTCGGTTTGCGCTGAGAGCGCTGGGCGACATCAAGCCCGGCCTGCGGCACGTGAAATGTGCTGCAGCAAATCGAGCTACGGCTGATTCCGTAAGCGGCATGAAAAAAGCCTGCTGATACAGCAGGCTTTTGGATCAATGCACCAGTGCCGCTTAAACGCGCACGCCGACAATCACAGTGGACACCTTGAACATCGCCGAAGCAGGAACGCCTGCTTTCAGGTCCAGGTTCTTCACGCTTTCGTTGGTCACGATCGCGGCAATCGACAGCCCGCCTGCCAACTCCAGCACCACTTCACTGTTGACGGCGCCGGCCACCACTTTCGTCACAGTGCCTTTCAGGCGGTTGCGCGCCGAGAATTTCACGCCTTCTTCGTCCGTCAACAGAATGACCGAAGACGCCTTCACCAGCGCGAAAGCTTCGGAGCCAACCTGCAAGCCCAGGCTGTCCGTGCTCTCGCGTGTGACGGTAGCGACCAGCTTCTGACCGCCGCCGATTTCCATCTCGATTTCATCGTTGACCGCCCCTTTTCTGATATCGGTGACTTTGCCGGGGAATTGATTGCGTGCGCTGGTTTTCATACATCCTCGCTATTACAGTTATGCAATGCCTGACTCAAGCGCCGGCCCACTTGGTTCTGGGTTCACTTCGCCTGCCCGACCAGCATCACCGCCGCAATGCGATCCGTATCTGAGTAAGCTTCGTTCAGCAGTTCTTCGCCGAATACGTCGGGATCGATCTCCCTGTATTCGCACGCGAGGTTTGCGCGGCACAGTCTTTCTTCGGCTGTGTTCCTGAAAGCATCCACGCCATTGACGATGGGAGCGCCGGTGTACAGCAACAGCGTGCCGCCGGGACGCAGGCGCTCGATGGCAGCGTCGATTATCTGCAGCGACAGATTGATTCCCAGCGGCCCGCCTCCATGGCGATAGGTGCGCTCTGCAGGATCGACAAGATAAGGCGGATTCGCCACGATGAGATCGAAGTTGCCCTCGACGCCGCTCAGCAAATTGCTGTTCACAGGTGTGACGCCTGCCGCATCCGCCAGCGTGGCATTCACCGCGGTCAGGCGCAAGGCAGCGTCATTGATATCGACCGCCAGCACCTGTGCAGCAGGATATCGGCCGGCCACGGCAATCGCACCAGGCCCGGCGCCGCAGCCGATGTCAACGGCGCGCTCTACGGGAGCCGTGCGCCGTTCAAGATGGCGCGCTATCGCATCGACGAAGCGATAAGTATCGGGCCCGAAGAAGACGGCGTCGTTGTCGGCAGTCGGGTAAGCCGAATGAAAAAACAATTCGCCGTTCAGCGTCGATGCCCGCAAGGTGCAGCGCCATCCGTTTTCATGCGACTGGAGGATACGCGCCTGCTGCATGAGTTCGAAAATTTCCGCAGGAATGGCTGCGGCATGAAACGGCCGGCTCCATCCGAATACGCCTGCAAGACTGTCGGCCCATTGATTGGCAGGCCTGGCATTAACGCGCATATGGGTCAGCGGCGTCACGGTCGTGAATCGATATTCTTTCTCCTTTAATGCCTGGCCTAGTGCCAGCAATCCAGCATGGTGGAAAGAGTCGTTGCCATCCTGCGCGTGGCGGGATGCCGAGACGGGAGCAGAAAGCATTTCCGTAGCGATGTGCATTTTGTTATTGGCCGTACCGTAAGAGTCGCATCAGTTGCGCAGCAGTTGTGTAAAGACCCGGGTTGCCATCAAGCCGGCCGGCGCGTGATGCATGCCGGGCGCCATCAGGTCGATGAGATAGCTCATTGCCTCGCGCTTGCTGCCAAAGCCGGCAAGCCTCTCTTCCAGCAGCCTGAGTTCTTCGTTATAAGGGCCGTGGCCGCCGTTGTCATGGATCGAGCGTGAACCGTGATCGCGGATGATGGGTCGCTCTGCATGCTGATGAGATGGACTCTGCAAACCCGGCGCGAGCGTATCCATCATGCGGTGCCTGGCCTTGTAACTCAGCCGGCGCGGCGCCTGGGCTTTTGCGGCATCGCCTAAGATCCAGTCGTGGATGACTTGTTTTTCGTAAGCGTTGAATACGCCGAACATCTCGCTATGCTCGCCCTCGATGAGTTTCCAGAAGCGGCTGTTCTCCGGCGCTTCGTACCGCCTTATCCAGCCGAGCTCGCGCAGGCTGTCAAGAAACAGCGGAAGTTGCGAAGGATCGGATAACCATTGGTTGACGGTCTTTCCCGCGACACGGCAATAGTCCGAATGCAGTTGCGCACCCGTTGAGCATTTGCTTTCCAGGATCGCGATGAGTTCCTGCTCCAAGTCGAAGCCGGCAATCGCCGCGGTCGTGCCCATGCCCAGCAAGTTGAGTCGGTAGCCATTGATCACGCGCTGATAGAACGCAGCGCGGTTCGCTATCTTCGGCATCGCATCGAATACTGCCTGCACCGCTTTTTTTGCATGCCCTGCTGCCGCGTTATCGACCGTCACATGCAAGGTGAAATAGTAGGGATCGATGCCCAGTTCATTCAACTCATACGCCGTGATCAGCAGATGCAGCGGCAGCTGTTCATAACCCAGATTAAAACCGATTATCTCGGGCAAGAATTCATCGGCATGATGCGCCAGTGCCAGTTGGATAGCGCCCTGCAGGTAATAGCTACTGTCGAGCGACTGCCATTGCTCGCAGCCATGCGACGCCAGAAGTTTCTTGTAAATCAGCACATGGTTTTTATCGGCAATGCCTTCGCCCAACTCTTCGATATAAGTTTGAATCAGTGCAGCAAAGCGCGCGTCGTCCCATAACTGCACCATTCCGTAAAGCCAGGCGCCATCGACCATCTTGGTGGGTGCCACCGCTTTCAGGAAATAAAGCGCATGCGCCTTGGTAGTGAAATAGCGGCGCGGCTCGCCTGCCTTTCTTGCAGAAAGATACTGCCGGTATTCATCGCCGACATGCCGTACCCCACGCTCGACCCATTGCCCTAACTCCTCGGGCCGTAACGGAATATCCGCGTCTAACTTACTTGCGGCGTTGAGCTGCTCATATAAAAATTCTTTGCGGCGATTTGCGAGACTGGGAAAATTTTTTGCGTTAATGGAATCGAAGGAAGCAAGATAAATTTCTTTTGCTTGCGCTGTGCGGCAAGCAACACGATTCGATAAAACGGTGACATCCAAGGACATTATGTTCAGCATCTGTTCAGCAAACGGAGAAGGCTATGTATAGATGGACTATAAAGCCGCACTAAGTTCCCTTTATTTGCTTCAGTCAATGGATACGCAGCTTGTTATTCCCTGCAAACCGAAGCAGCGCAAGTTAATCGCCCAAGTTAATCGCTGTGTGTGCCTGCACGCGAAACGGAGGCGGGCGGGCATTACGAGCATGGAATTCATGCCGCTGGCATGAGTGAGCGCACTTACCGGCAGCACAGGGAAAGGAAATTTTTTTCACAGTAGGGCAGACTGCGAAATACAAGGAGTCGAGCTCGCGCGCATGACAACTTGCCTTGCCTGTAGATCACGAGAACAAGTGCTTAGAATGGTTTGCCAACTTTCAGGATAAGTAACGATTGCGGCTAATTGCTTATCACCCATTGGCGAGTCGGCATAACGGTGATTTCACGTCCCGGCTGGCCAGCGGCGGAATTAAAAGCGGCAATGCGTACCGACAATGGGCCATTGGGAAAGTCGCGCGTGTCGAAATTCAGATAGGCGAAGGTGCCGTTATTAGTGATCCGGAATTGCCCATGCCTCGGCGTATAGCCGGATGAAGGCAGCAGCTCCACATTCCTCATGCCGGCGCCCCGCACTTCCAGTATGACGATGCCGCGCACGCTGGAACCATGTACGGGCGCCGACATGACGCGGGAGGTAAAGGCAGCGGTAGAGTTTGTGGCGAGTTGCCAGCGTCGCGGTGTCATGACCACCACTTCCCGCGCGCCTGGCTGCGCTGCAGTGACGTTAAAGGCGCTGATGCGCATATCCCGTCCGCCATCCGGCAGCGTGCGAGGATCAAAGTCGAGCCAGGCACGGGTCCTGTCAGGAGAAATATTGAATTGGCCATAGCTGGGCTGATAGCCCTGCACGGGTAACAATTCCACATTGGCCAACCCCGCGCCCCGCACTTCCAGCCGGGTGCTGCGCGATAGGACGGCGCCATTAGCGGGCGCGGCAGTCAATGTGGCTCTCAGTGCGGCACGCGGAACAGGATTGTCGATATAGAACAGGCGCGGCGGCATCGCGAGCCGTTCGACGGCATTGGGCTTTCCTGCCGCGACATTAAACGCGCTAATGCGCAGGCGCACCGGCCCGTTGGGTAGCGACAGGGTGTCAAAGTCCAGCCAGGCATTGGTCTTGTCGCCCGACAGGCCGAATACGCCGCGGCGCGGAAGATAGCCGGTCGCCGGCAGCAATTCCACATTCTCCATCGCCAGACCCGTTACCTGAAAGCGCACGAATCCCGTCAAGGTCGCGCCATCGGGCGGCAAGGTAGTATTGAACTGTGCGCCGGCGACACCGAACGGCGCATGCGGGTTATTCGAGCAGGCGGGAATCCAGGCGCAACTATTGGTGATCCGTCCATCTGAAGTGAAGACGGTGGGCGCCGAGATTGGCGCCGCTTCATTAGCTGAAGAACTTGCATCGTTTCCGCTTCCACCTCCGCAAGCTCCCAACAATCCGGTCAGCAGAAAGAGTGATGCCTTTAAAGAAATCATCCTTGCCATTTCTTTCTCCAATGCCGCCGTCATCGATAAGACCTGGTATTAGCCTTGGCGCGCTTGGGCGACCTCAGTTACGCCTCAAGATATGACCGCATGGGGGAAAATTTAATGTGGGCCGGACCACACTCAATGCTTGAGAAAAATCAGTTCACTGCGAAGTTTTATATTCCTGATTACTACTCTGCCTCACTTGCCCGTCTTAGTTTCTTGTCTTACTTTCCTGCTACGGCAGAAGCGACATTTTCCATGTGCATCACCTTTGCCCTAACGCACACGCAAGAAACTGAAAAACTATATTTTATGCAGCTCTATCTGCTGAATTGACAGTGAGCGCTTCCCCCAACTGGAATCCGGTGGCCAAGCCCTCCCCTTCATTACCCTTACCAAGGAGGATGCATGAATCTTGTCGTCACAACTTTAGCGATCAGCGTGGTACTTCTCAGCGGCTGTGCGGCAAGCGTGCAAAAATCCGCCGCCAAAGATCCGCTTAACACCACTTCGAATTCCGCCAGGCACATCACATTGAACGTCACAGGTCCTGACCAAATTACAAAATCTGCCGATTGGGAGCAGCTGAAAGGAGAGTGGCGAGCGGGAATGCAAGCTGCTGCCAGCAGCATAGGCGCAAAGTTCAGCGCTCAGGAAGGAAAGCCCAAGCCGACTGGAGAAGCCGGCACTTTAGTCGTCGTCAACGTCAATGACTACCGCTATATTTCTCCCGGCGCACGATACGGGTTCGGGGTGATGACGGGCAATGCCTACATAGATTCATCCGTGCAGTTCAGGGATATGAATACCGGAACGCTGCTGGGCCAGAGAACTTACAATACGTCTTCCAGCGCCTGGCAGGGTATATTCTCAGCGATGACCGAGAAGCAGATTCAATCCATTACCAGCGAAATCGCCAGCGAGATCAAAGCGAAGTAAGGCTTTCATGCGCATGGGACTTATGAATAGGACTTGTCTTTACGCTTGGAGACAGGCCGTTCGGCGCACGCCAAAATATGAGGCCAGGGTGGACCCGTTGAGTCCGTGACATCCGCCATGAATCGATTTCCCGCATTGCCGATGCTGCGCTCAAGCACCCTGTCCCGGCATGTCCGGCGCCTGCCCGGCAAAGTGCTGGATGACCCATTGCTCGCACACCTCCCATAGCAGCGGCGCGCCTCTGTTGATGGCGGGACCGTAGCGGGAGAAAACCTGTTCAAGTACAACGCCGTTTTCCGTCCAGGTTCCACCGTCGGTGAAGATGTTGACAAGAAGAGGCTGAAAGCGATCAAGCGCCTTCGCGAACTTTGCATCTTCCGTCTCTGCCCGCTCGAATTCCTGCCATAAGGCCAGAAGCTCGCTTCCTTGCCGGTGCGGCAGCAAGCCAAACAATCGCGTTGCTGCGCGAGCTTCCTGTTCGGCCTGTAGTTCGCTTGAAAATCCGCCATGGATGGGACAGTCACCAACGTCTATCTCGACGATGTCATGCAGCAGAAGCATTTGTATGACGCGATGGGTATTCACAGATCCGCAGGCATATTCGCTCAGCAATAAGGCATACATCGCCAGATGCCAGGAATGTTCGGCAGAATTTTCTTTGCGGCTTTTATCAAGCAGGGGCGATTGCCGCACCACACTCTTCAGTCGGTCGATTTCTCTCAGAAAACCTAACTGCTTTTCCAATGTCGTCATTTGCATAATCTTTTGCATCACCTTTCTATCCAAATAAGACTTCGCCGCATCTGGAACGGCAGCACTGCTAACGCAGCCTTAAAACCTTCGCGCTGCATCCAGCGCAAGGCCGGTGCCTATGCTCCCAAACGGATCGCCTTCCACTCGCCGTGCCGATGGCAGCAGCGCTGCGATTCGCTGGCGCAGCAGCGGCACGCCGCTGGAGCCGCCGGTGAAGAAAACGGTATCGACGGCAGCGGCAGCGACTCCGGTCTGCGCCAGCATGCCGCGCACCGTGCTTTCGATGCTGTCGACCAGATGCGAGATCGCGTTGTCGAAGTCGGCGCGTTGCAGCGGCAAGGGCAGATCGGGCCCGAGGCGATCGAGCGGCAGCGTTACAGCGTCTTGCGCGGACAGCGCAATCTTTCCTTGCTCGACCTGCATCGCCAGCCAGTGGCCGTCGCGCTGCGCTATCAGTTTCAGCAGCAGCGCAAGCTTGTCGCGCTCGCAGGCATCGCGGACTAAGTCTTGCAGTTCGCGCCAGACCTTCTGGGTATAGACGAAGTTGATCGTATGCCAGGTAGCGAGATTGAAGTAATAACTCGACGGCACGTCCAGGCCGTTGTTCAGCCGGCTGCCGAGCCCGAGCAAGGGCATCGCCGCGGCCAGGCTCAGGTACTTGTCGAAATCGGTGCCGCCTATGTGCACGCCGGCACTGGCGAGGATGTCGTCGCGGCGCTCTGCTTTCTTCGCGCGTTCAGGCCCCAGCCGCACCAGCGAAAAGTCCGAGGTGCCGCCGCCGATGTCGGCGATCAGCACCAGTTCCTCGCCGCTTATGCGCGACTCGTAATCGAAAGCGGCGGCGATAGGCTCATACTGGAACAGCACATCGCGAAAGCCGGCCGCGCGCACGATTTCTTCCAGCGTGTCTTGCGCCAGCCGGTCGGCAGCATCGTTGTCGTCGATGAAATGCACCGGCCTGCCGACCACTGCCTGCGTGAAGGACTCTCCGGCAGCGGCTTCGCCGCGACGTTTGAGTTCACGCACAAAAAGGCTGAGCAGCTCGCGAAAGGGCAGAGCGCGGCCTTCGACCTCGGTCTGGCTATCGATCAACGCAGTGCCCAGCAGGCTTTTCAGCGAGCGCATCAGCCGGCCTTCGTAGCCGGCCAGATAGTCGCTCAGCGCAGCACGGCCGAACAGCACCTTGTTGTCGTCGGCATTGAAGAAGACGACCGAAGGCAGGGTCGGCCGGCCGTCTTCCAGCGGCAGCAGGGCGGGCTGACCAGGCCGGTGGAAACCGATGGTGGAGTTCGAGGTGCCGAAATCGACGCCGCAGGCGAGAGACATGATGCTTTCAGATCAGGGTTGCGAAAAGGGCGACCATCATACTCTTTTGCACCGTTCAAGGCTGGCACCCGGTAGCGGGGTTCGGAAGCCATCTATTGGCCGGAACTGTTAAAGCGCCGAAAAGCTGCCTCAAGAAAACCAAGAAAAGAAAATCAAGAAAAAACCGCTCTCCCGCTGCATTCAACGCTCTCTCACCGAAAAGATAAGAAAAGCCCCGAACACTTACCGCGTTCGCGCTCTTGCACAGCCTCGACCCGAAGCGCATTGAAATACAGCGCAATTGATCGCCGGCCTGGAAAAATCGGAAAGCTCCTTACCCCTACCATCACTTGCCAAAGAAGAAATGAGCTGATTTGCCGGCCACGCATTTATCCAGTTGAGGCATCTGCAGTTTACTTGAGGCAGCTCAATTTTCAAGCCGATTGCTCGATTAACAGCAGAGAGCGCTTTGCTTTCGAGATATAAAGACGGGTTATTTGCAATACCGGATTTCCATTTTTGCAACACAAAACCTTCGCTTTTGCTGCCTCTCTTGAGTATGAACTCCTCGATGTCTGCTACACCGTTTTCCAAGCGTTTCGTCTTGCTATCCTTCATTGCCTGGCTGCTCACAATCGGCATCTTTATAGCTGATGCGCTGACTCCCTTGAGTATCGCCATTGCGGTGCTTTATGGAATTGTCATCTTGTTAGTCGCTTCGGTATGGAGCCGTAGAGGGGTGCTAGTCATGACGGGCTTCTGCATGACACTCACTTTGGTGAGCTATGCCATCGGGCACGGCTTTTCTTCTTTGGGTCCTGCTTTCGGGCGCTGCCTGATTAGCCTTTCAGCATTGGCAATCATTTCTTTTCTGGTATTGAGAATGCAGGCGGCGAATCAACACCTGCGCGATATGAACAATACTCTTGAAGAGCGGATTGCCGTGCGAACCAGCGAACTTCAAGGTACCTATGAACAATTGCAGCAATCGCAAAAGCTGGAAGCAATAGGAAAGCTGACAGGCGGCGTAGCACACGACTTCAACAACATACTTCAAGTCATCATCAGCAATCTTCAGATGGCGCAAATGGAGCTGCCGGAAAATCATCCTTGTCACCGCCGTGTTGAAGCGGCTGCCTATGCTGCGGATCGCGGCACCAAGCTGTCTTCCCAACTCCTTGCCTTTGCGCGCCGCCAGCCCCTGCAACCCAAGGCCATCAACCTGGGCCGGGTCGTACGCGAGATGGACGAGCTTTTAAGGCGTGCGCTGGGCGAATCCATTGAGATTGAAACGGTGGTGAGCGCCGGGCTCTGGATTACTGCTGTTGACGTTCACCAGCTTGAGAATGCCATTCTTAACATAGCGATCAATTCACGCGATGCCATGAACGGCGAAGGAAGACTCACCCTGGAACTGGGCAACGTGATGCTGGATGATCATTACGTCTCTTCCGAGATAGATGTCCCTGCTGGGCAATATGTCATGCTCGCCATTTCCGATACCGGATGCGGCATGCCCCAGGAAACCATGTCCCATGCTTTCGAACCTTTTTTCACCACCAAGCGCGAAGGTGAAGGAACGGGGTTAGGACTTAGTATGGTGTTCGGATTTGTAAAACAGAGTAATGGCCATATCCGGATATATAGCGAAGTCAACAGCGGCACGACCGTAAAAATTTATTTGCCTCGCTGCGACCTGGCCGAGGAAGTCGTGTCAGAAATCGTAGCGCGGCCCGTAGTCGGCGGCACCGAAACGATCCTGGTGGTGGAAGATGATCTGATTGTGCAGGCCACGGCGGTGGATATGCTGACTGCACTGGGCTATCGGGTATTGAAGGCAAACGATGGCGAGAGCGCATTAATTGTTCTGCAAAGCGGAGTCCCGGTTGACCTTCTCTTTACTGATGTCGTCATGCCAGGGCCGGTTCGCAGCCCCGAGTTGGCGAAGCAGGCAAAACAGCTGCTCCCTAACATCGAGGTCCTCTTCACATCGGGCTATACGCAAAACGCGATTGTGCATGGCGGCCGTCTCGATCCCGGGGTAGAGCTGATCAGCAAGCCTTACCGCAGAGAAGACCTGGCGCGCAAGATACGACACATGCTTTCTAACGCGCAGCCAATCGTGATCCCGGAGGGCACGCTGCTGAGCTCCTCCCAGGAGAAAGACTCAATCTCTCAGCTTTCGCCTTTGCGTATTCTGGTCGTGGAAGACAACCTGAACACGCAAAAGATTCTATGCGAGGTATTAACCAAGCTGGGACACCTGGTAAAAGGATACAGCAGCGCTGAAGAGGCGCTGCAAGAGTTCGAGCAGAACAGGTTCGAGGTTTTGCTGACTGATGTTAATTTGCCGGGCATGTCCGGCGTGGACCTTGCACGTCAAGTATTCGCTCAAGAACCTGCAACAAAAATCATCATTGCGTCGGGATATGGTGCCATCGCAAGCGATGAATTCGAATTTGAAACGGTGTTTATGCCAAAGCCGTTCAATATTGAAAAGCTCAAGAATGTTCTGACCGACGTTAGCTCAAGCATCCCTTATGTCTCTAACGCAGAGAATGCCTGATCATTGCGGTTATTTCATGCCACCCCTGCTTTTTCTGCCTTCCCGGCGAGAGGGCAGCAGGTAGCTCATACTCTCGGGATCTGGACGGTCAGCTGACGAACTTTGCCGGCATTCAGTCTTTGCCGCGCGCTTCCGCAAGGGCGATAGTGAGATGCTGCACTTTCTTTTTCAGTTGATCGCGCTCTTCTGTGAGGGCATTCACTAATGCCATCAGTCGGTGGATTTCGCGTTGATCGGGCGTGGCATCGTCAGGAGGAGGCGCGAGTTGCGGCCTGGGCGGCAATTTGGCTTCACGCACCTGCCTTGCGACCTGGCGCAACTCCTTCTTTCCACCGGCAACGGCGGCCACTTGTTTTTCGCTGGGCAGGGAAGCGACGGCCGCTGCTGCATTAATGGAAATCACGCCGGCCTTGACGGCACTCACCAGTTCCGGTGCGGCGGCTTTTTTAATTTTCTCTATCTGCCCCAGCGTTGCGCTGCTCACGCGCGCGGCGCGTGCAATCGCTTCCCGGCTTAATTGCGGCCGGCTCTCTGTCCTGGCGGTGGCAGGCGTATCCGCCTCCTTTGCTTCAGGCTGCGGCGTCCCTGTCTCGGCTTGTGCCAGGCGCGCCGCCATGATTTCCTTCTTTCGCAGCGCCAGCACTCCTCGCTGAAAATCCGATACGCTGCGCCGGCCGAGATGATTATCGATCATCCACAGATGGACATCATCCATCGACTGGAACGCGTGATTCTGAACGGTATGAAAAGGAAGACCATGCTTCTGGCAAATGCTGTAACGATTGTGTCCATCCACCAGAAGCTCGCCCCACAACACCAGCGCATCACGGCAGCCTTCCGCGAGCAGACTGCGTTCGAGCGCCGCGTATTCGTCTTCGGTAAGCGGATCAATATAAGAACGGAGATCTTCGTTAATGGTAAGGGTAATGGTCATGTGGCAAGAGAATAAAACGACAACAGCGAGTTTACACATTGCCGCCGATTTATGGGGACCGGAAACGCGGCAATTGCTGATTAGGCGAGCCCTTGCTCCACGCTCATTTCACACGAGCATGCACGAACCGAAGCGGCAGCTCAAGCCGGATCCGGATGTTTAGTACACGCAATGTGATTCAAGCCTATAATCAATTGAGCACGCAATGAGCACGAGAGCCGCAACATCACTGTTTTACCTAATGGAGTCATGCCATGAGCAAAAGCCAGGACAGCAAAAAAGCAGTCAAGAAAGAACCCCTTAAATCCCCGAAAGAGAAAAAGGAAGCGAAGAAGCTGAAGAAGGAAGCAATGAAGCGCCAATAGTCCGGGCTTGCCGGATTTTTTCAACGCGCCTGATATCGCCGACCTATCCGCGACTCATTTCGTAGGTTTGCGCGGACGCTTGGGCGGCACATGGGGCCGCGACTTGTTTCTTTGTTCGAAAATCGTTCTTGCATCCTGTTCCGCCCGCTCCTGGGTACGCATTTCGGGAAGGTCATCATGCAAGGTAAAGAAATCCGCCGCCTGGGCTTGCATCACCCGCTTGATCGCATTCTCGTCGCTCAAGTCATACAGCTCGGTCAACAAGGTGGTGACTTCGTCCAGATATTCTTCATAGGTCATTTTCCAGCTCCGATTGATTTGTGATGCCTGGCATCTTTGCATATTACCGCCTCGTCGCGATAGGCCATGAAATGCATTCGTCGTCTGAAAACGTTCATGGCCCGCAGCAGCAGCCATTGCCGATTAAACTTGTTGCATCGCTACCTGGCCTGTACAATGCGTTCCTACAGACGCGGGGTGGAGCAGTCTGGCAGCTCGTCGGGCTCATAACCCGAAGGTCGTAGGTTCAAATCCTGCCCCCGCAACCACATACATCCTCTTGCCTAAAGCCTGGTTCCTGTCGCCAGGCTTTCTTGCTTGTACGGTTCACACATCATGTGTCGGAATCGCCCACCTGTCAGCTTGCCGGCCCTCTGAGGCCAGCACGAACCATCACTATGAATTCGACCTCTTTTTCCAGTCTGCCGTTAGCGCCTGCCTTGCTGCGCAATCTCGACCAGCTTGGCTATCGCGAAATGACGCCGATACAGGCGCAGAGTCTGCCGCTGATCTTGCAGCAAGGCGACCTGATTGCACAAGCCAAGACGGGCAGCGGCAAGACGGCCACGTTCGGCCTGGGCATCCTGCACAAACTCAATCCCGCCTGGTTCGCCACGCAGGCGCTGGTGCTGTGCCCGACCCGTGAACTGGCAGACCAAGTCGCGAACGAGTTGCGGCGCCTGGCGCGCTTTGCCGACAACATCAAGGTACTCACCTTGTGCGGCGGCGTGGCGATGCGGCCGCAGATCGCCTCGCTGGAACATGGTGCGCATATCGTGGTTGGCACGCCGGGGCGCATTCGCGATCACCTAGGCCGCAACACCATTGATCTGTCGACCGTACAAACCCTGGTGCTGGATGAAGCGGACCGCATGGTAGACATGGGCTTATACGAGGAAATCGACGGCATCGTCAGCGCCTGCCCGGCGCGCCGGCAAACGCTGCTGTTCTCCGCCACCTATCCGGACAACATCCGCAAGGCGAGCGCCCCTTTTTTGAAAGATCCGGTCGAGATCAAGGTCGAAGCGCAGCATGATGACAGCCAGATCGAGCAGCGATTTTATGAAGTGAGCAACGAGCACCGCAACACGGCGGTTGCGCAATTGCTGAACCACTACCAGCCGACATCGACAATCGCATTTTGCAATACCAAGATTCATTGCCGTGAACTGGCCGATGAATTATGCGCGCAGGGATTTTCCGCCGTAGCGCTGCACGGCGACCTGGAGCAGCGCGAACGTGAAGAGATCCTGGTGCTGTTCGCCAACCAGAGCTGCTCGGTACTGGTGGCTACCGATGTCGCTGCGCGGGGACTGGATATCCAGGCGCTGGATGCGGTCATCAATGTCGATGTATCGAAAGACACCGAGGTGCATATCCACCGCATTGGCCGCACCGGGCGAAGCCAGGACAAGGGACTGGCGCTTAGCCTGTGTGCGCCGAATGAAAAGAAATGGGTAAGGCTGATCGAAGAATATCAGCATGCGCCGGTGTCATGGTTTGAGCTGCCGCCGCCAGCGGCGACAGGGCGCACCACGCTGCAGGCGCCCATGCTTACCTTATGCATCATGGGCGGCAAGAAAGACAAGCTGCGTCCCGGCGACCTGCTCGGTGCGCTGACCGGCGAGGTCGGCCTGACGAAAGAGCAAGTCGGGAAAATCAATGTGTTTGAATTCGTCACTTATGTAGCGCTGCACCGGCAGATCGCGAACACCGCGTTCTCGCGCTTAAGCAGCGGCAACATCAAGGGAAGAAATTTCAAAATGCGCTTGCTTGCAGCCGTATAGGCTTCGCTGGAGATAGGGCATGAATAAGGCATGGGCATGGCAATGAAGCCGGTCCATGGTTGCGGACAGGGCCGCCCGGAAAAATCCGTTTTGCGGATGCGACCATGACAAGACTGTACGGCGAGGAGATCTGGCGCTTTATGGGATCGTCAACCCTGGCGCTTGGTATCGAGAGCGCTGCGCTGGTTCATACGCCGGCCTCCGTTCGGCGCCAAAGCAGACGATCTCCATCAACCTGCCTCGTTCCCTTGCGTTACGCCGTACAACAAGCAGGCTTCAGCCCTTCTTCTTCGTCGCAGTTCAGACATGCCGGCATGCACGTCCAACCCATGCCATCGCCGTAAAGAAAGTAATCAGCTTCAGCGAAATTTTCTGCATCCTTGTCCCTGTCCCCAGGTGTTGAAACTGGCCGCGCGGAGAAGAACAACTGGAAAAGTTTGCTGACCATTGCGTTCATTTTTATTTCTCCTCTCATGATGGGCATGGCTATCTTGGCACTTCCTTGTTACATGGGCATGACATGGGCCAGATCCGTTCTCCCTTGACGGCCTGAAGCCACACATGCGTTCTTCACGCGAGACAGGTTCGCTGTTTTTCAGCCTGCCGCCCGGACGGCACGCCAGTGATGCTGCTACATGCGAAGTGCCACATGGCGAGGTAGGCATGCCAGACTTCGCCCGCTCGATTGCAGGGTAATAAGAGTAAGAAGAAATCGGCGTCCAGCCGTGCTCATGCTGTGAACATTGCCAAGTACATAAAGCCGCAGCCAGACATGAGGTATACGACGCATCAATGCAACGCATCAAAGACACACGCTCTGCAAATAAATACAGTTCCAGGCGGGCAAGTCCAATGGATTTGAATATATACTTTTTGAAAGGATGTTTTAGAGGCCGCTGAATTTTTAACACGGCAAACTTCTTGACAAAACCATCACACATATCGAGAGAATGCAGGGACATGAACACTCGCTTGGTCGGAAAGTGCCAGTCAGGAATGGCATTTGCGTTTGGCTTCATCCTGGCCAATAGCGAATCCGGCATATGACCCCATCCGGCATTGAATCAGTCAGGCACGAGGCCTTCGATCACACGCCGCTCAACAAGGCACTGTTTGCTTGGCCCTTGGGTTGCGTAGTCATCATTGCCCTGATCTGGTCGACCGTCTTTACGCTGGTCGAAAAGGAACGCGTCCATGCGCAAGCCACCGCAGAGGAGCGTGCCGGATTTCTGGCCAGCGCCTATGCCCAGCAGGTCGCGCGCAGTATCGAGCAGATGGAGCAAATCACGCTCGATCTGCAATATGACTGGAAAGCCAGCCAGGGCCACATCAACCTGGAACGCCGCTTGCAGCACGGCTTGTACCCTCCCACTTCGTCCAGCTACATCACGCTGATTGACAAGCACGGCATCAGCCATTCCAGCACGCTCAGCACCAAGGTGCTGGACCTGGGCGACCGTGACTATTTTCTTTTCCATAAAGATGACCCGTCCCGGGCGCTGCGCATAGGCGAGACGCTGCAAAAGGGGCGGCGATCCGGCCGCAATGTAATTCGCTTATCCCGCCGCCTCGATGACGCGCAAGGCAACTTCGACGGCGTGGTCTTGATCAGCGTCGATCCGGTGTTTTTTGCCTCGTTTAATGACGAAGCCAGCTTGGGGCCGCATGATCTGATTTCGATTCGCCACGAAAATGGCTCGCTGTTCGTTTCGGAAAAAGGCCGGGTGATCAATGGGATGGAACAGGTGCATATCACGCCGCCGGAATTCAAGGGCGAGTCCGGCATCATGCGCATGCCGGCTGAGTATTACAAGGATAACCAGGCTCGCATCCTGGCCTGGAAACGCCACCTCACTCAACCGATCATCTCCTATGTCGGCCTGGCGGAATCCACGCTGATGGCCGATCATGCCAAGTCTGCCAATCGCATCCGCTTGTTTGCCTTGATCAGCACGCTCCTGGTGCTGATGGTAGGGGCGACGGGAATAATTTATTCGGCGCGCCTGGCGCAGCGCAAGCAACAGGCAGAAAAAATTAAAAACACGTTCATGCTGGCGATCGATGCCGCCAATGAAGGTTTTTACATGCTGCGCGCGGTGCGCGAGAAAGGAAAGGTCATCGATTTCATTCTCGAGGATTGCAATGAACGCGGTGCGGAAATTGCGGGACGCCCCAAGGATAGACTGGTCGGCGAGCGCACCTCTGTGCTGAATCGGGAATGGCAGCAGGACGACCAGATGCAGGGCTGGCTGCGCGCCATCGAGCAGGATTATTACGAGGATGAAATCAGGTTCCGCATCCCTGGCACGGATAGGGATATCTGGTTTATTCGAAAGATCATCCGCTCAGATGATGGTCTGGCTATTACGCTGCACGATATCTCCCAACAAAAGCTTCATCAGATGCACCTGATGGATCTGGCCAACAAGGATGCGCTGACCGAGTTGCCGAACCGGCACTGGATAAATGCCTTCTTGCCGCAGGCGCTCACCCAGGCGGCCACGCAAGGGCGGCTACTGGCGATTTTTTATATCGACCTCGATGGCTTCAAGACCATCAACGATACGCAAGGGCACCAAACCGGGGATTTGCTGCTGCAGCAGGCGGCGAGCCGCCTCAAATCGGTGATGCGTCCCGATGATCACATCGCACGGCTGGGCGGCGATGAATTCACCGTCATCCTGCCCAATGTATCGAGCCGCGATGAAGCCGCGCAGGTTGCGCATCGCATCAGAAATGCATTCCACAAGCCCTTCGTCATCCAGGAGCGCAAGAGTTTCGTGGGCACGTCCATTGGCATCAGCATGTTTCCGCAGGATGGGCTGCATGCGGACGAGTTGCTGCAGAAAGCCGATATCGCCATGTATGCCGCCAAGGCGGAAAGCAAAGGGCAGGTCAAGTTCTACGACGAGCGCTTCTATACGCATATCAAGGCACGCCTGGATATCGAGCAGGAACTGGAATCGGCAATTGAGTCCGACCAGTTCGTGATTCACTATCAGCCGCGCGCCAATACCGCCACAGGCGCCGTGACCGGACTCGAAGCACTGATACGCTGGCAGCATCCCGAAAGGGGATTGATCATGCCGGGCACTTTCATCCCGATTGCCGAGAGCAACGGGATGATTCTTTCCATCGGACAGTTGGTGCTGCAAAGGGTATGCGCGCAATTATCGCAATGGCGGCGCCAGGGACAAAGAACCGTGCCGGTGTCGGTGAACATGTCAGCGCATCAGCTCAATGCCGGCGGCATGCCGCAACTGCTGGCTTCGCTGTTAAGCCTGCATGAATTGCCCGGCAACTTGCTGGAAATTGAAATCACCGAATCCGCGATGATGAGCGAGACGGCTGATATCCTGATGCAGGTCGAGCGCATGGAAGCCATGGGCATCCGTATCCATGTGGATGATTTCGGTACCGGCTATTCTTCGCTGGCGCGCCTGCAGCAGCTGCATGTCGACAGCCTGAAGATAGACCGGGCTTTTACGGCCATGCTGGGCACCAGCGAGGAAGCCGAGAATCTGGTGAACACCATTGTGCTGATGGCCAAGGCACTGAAGTTGAACGCCATTGCCGAGGGCATTGAAAATGCCGAACAGCTCGCGCATTACCAGCGCCTGCAATGCGATGAAGTGCAAGGGTTTTACCTGGCAAAACCGATGCCGGCCGAAGAAGTCGTCGGCATCATCAATAAAGGAAAGCTGTTTTAGGGCGGAGGGATCTTCGTTGTATTGCGAAACGGCCGGCACCCTGCCGGCTTAGGGAAGTAGGCCATCCGCATCGATCCGCAGGAGCGCGTGGGAAAGCGTGTCCCTCATTTCTTTCCCTGCAGGCCGCCGAATAAAATCCCGCTCCATGGCAGATCGAGTCCCTGGCTCCCGGTGCTTGCAACCGCATCGGTAGCCGACATCCAGGCGGCAACGAGAGAACGAGTCAAATATTTACTTATACCTCTCCGCAAATTATTCATTAGACGCAGAAACCGGGGGTAAATAGACTGTAAGCACTCTAAATGCGACAAGAACTGGAGAACTTTATGTCGTCTGCCTCATGCAATAAAGCCTTTGAGCAAACAGAACTGGACAAGTACTGCGCCGAGGTCCTGAGCTTATCCAAAAATCTGGTGAGCATCCCCAGCCATTACCCGCCGGGCGACACGCATCAGATGGCGGACGCTATCATTCAAGCGGTATCCGACATCTCCAATATTGAAGTCGAACGTTATCCCACCTTGCCTCATGTGGTGAATGTCGTTCTACGCGTACGCGGGGACAAGCCGGGCCGGCGTCTCGTTTTCAACGGCCACATGGATACTTTTCCGCTGGTGAATCAGGAAGCATGGACGGCCGACTTCAAAGGTGAAGAGCGGGCCGGAAAATTGTATGGGCTCGGCGTTTCAGACATGAAAGGCGGCATCGCCGCCATTCTGACGGCCCTGCGATTCCTGGCAAACAATACGAATCTGTTCTCGGGAGAAGTCGTCGCAACATTCGTCGGAGACGAAGAAACCATGGGAACAGAGGGCACCAAATGGCTGCTGGACCATGTAGAGCATGCGCGCGGCGATGCCATGATTAGCGCGGATACCGGCTCGCCCTATGTGCTGCGCTTTGGAGAAAAGGGCCTGCTCTGGCTGAATCTGCACGCTACGGGAAAATCCGCGCATGCCGCACACGTCCATCATGGCGACAGCGCCATCGACAAGCTGCTCAACGTGATTGCAGAACTGAAATCGCTTTGCGCGCAACCGGTACAGGCGCCAGGTTCGGTCACTGCGGCAATCGATGCCTCCCGCGAAATCTCCGAGTCCTATTCGGGCGCGGGAGAAACGGAGGTATTGAAAGCGGTCACCATGACTGTTGGCACCATCAAAGGAGGACGCCTCTCGAACCTGATATCCGACAGTGCTGAAGCTACCGCCGATATACGGGTGCCGGTAGGCGCCAAGACGTCGGACATGGAAGCTCAAGTCCAAAAAATCATAGCGCGGCATCCGGGAGTAGCCGTTGAAGTTCGCCGCGCCTACGAGCCCACCTGGACAGAGGTTGATCATCCCGTCATTCAGTCCCTGGTATCGAACTGTGAAAACATCCTCGGAAAACGCCCGGCAGTCAACATGCGGGTTGGCGCATCCGATGCGCGTCATTATCGGAACGCCGGCATTCCCACCGTCGTATGCGGACTCACGTCTTACAACATGGGGGCAGCTGACGAATACGTCGAGGCGCACGAAATCATTGCGCTGACCAAAGTG
>JAFAGG010000119.1 GCA_023422955.1 Pseudomonadota bacterium
CACATCGTAGGCCGAGTGAGCGGATAAGCGTTCCAAATAAAAAACGGCGCCGATAGGCGCCTTTTTCATTTAGGCGGCCGGGTAAAGCGCGCCCAGTATGCGGGGGCCGCGTGCCCCGGTGACAGCCGGTAAATTGCCGGCTTGCCGATGATGAAAGCGATAAGCCAGCCAGGCGAACGCCAGTGCTTCAACATGATTGGGCGCCATGCCCAGCGCAGCGGTTGATTCCACGGAAATCGGCATGCCGCTGTTTTGAAGCGCCTCCCGAATTTGCCCGATCAAATAATCATTGCAGGCGCCACCGCCACATACATAAAGGGCCGTGGCATCGGATGCATGGCGGGCAATCGTGTCGGCCAGGGTGGCGGCAGTAAAGGCGGCAAGCGTCGTCTGCACATCCACAGGCGCTGCTGCAGGAAATAACTTCAGTTTTTCGTCCAGCCACGCGATATGAAAGAGGTCGCGCCCCGTGCTCTTGGGGGGAGGCAGCAGGAAAAAAGGATCGCTGAGCATTTGCTGCAGCAATTCGGGCAAGACTTTGCCTTGCGCGGCCCATGCGCCGTCGGCATCGTAGCGCTGGCCCTGATGGCGGGAGATCCAGGCATCCATCAAGACATTGCCGGGACCGGTATCGAATCCGGTGACGCCTGCTTCTTGCCCCGGCAGGATGCTGATATTGGCAATGCCGCCGATATTGGCCACTACCCGGGTTTGCTCCGGCACATTGAATACCGCGTGATGGAAGGCCGGCACCAGCGGTGCGCCCTGGCCGCCCGCGGCAATATCCCGGCTCCGAAAATCTGCAATTACGTCGATGCCGCTCAGCTCCGCCAGCAGCGCGGGCTGATTGGTTTGACGGCTGTAGCCGAGCCCCGGCTGATGCCGGATGGTCTGGCCGTGCACGCCTACTGCGATTACTGCCGATGCCGCCACTGCGGCCTGATCCAGCAACTGCTGCACGCAATCGGCATATAGCCGTGCCAAGCGGTTGGCCGCCAGCGCTTCGAGATGAATTTCATCGTGCCCGCTGGCTTGCAGGGTGAGCAGTTGTTCTCTCAGGTCCGCGGGGAAGGGCAGATAGGCGGTAGCCAGTGTCTCAATGGGCGGCGAGCCGTTCGCGGCAAAGGAAGCGAGAGCGCCATCCACGCCGTCCAGGCTGGTGCCTGACATCAGGCCGATAAAGAGCTGGCGCTGGGAATCAGAAGAAAGCATGGCGAACCTGGTGAGGTCGAGGCGGCGGGCGAAGCGCAGAGGCGGCGAGCAGGCAGTTTATTGCGCTGCAAGCCGGATGTCACGGTTTTGCGGCGAGAGCAGGGTGAAGCGATGCACCATTTCATCGGCGACGAGACGGAAATTCGCCATTTGCGTTTTGGACAATGAAGGCGCGGTATTGGCAACCTTGATGGTCATCGGATCGCGTTGAACGCCATTGACCCGGAATTCGTAATGGAGGTGAGGACCGGTCGACCAGCCGGTGGAGCCGACGTAGCCGATAACATCGCCCTGGGTGACTTTCGAGCCCTTGCGCAGGTTGCTGCCAAAGCGGCTCATGTGCGCATAGGCGGTGCTGAATTCGGAGTTGTGCCTGATGATGACCAGATTGCCGTAACCGCCGCTGAAGCCCATGTAGTCAATGGTGCCATTGCCGGTCGCCCGGATAGGTGTGCCAGTCGGTGCCGCGAAATCCACGCCCTTGTGGGCTTTCCACTTTCCGGAAATTGGATGGCGGCGCACCGAAAATCCCGAGGAAAT
Organism: Pseudomonadota bacterium; assembly: GCA_023422955.1. GTDB lineage: Bacteria > Pseudomonadota > Gammaproteobacteria > Burkholderiales > Burkholderiaceae_D > JAEZLB01. Next base: position 1,753 of record JAFAGG010000119.1, read on the forward strand.
GCGGGAGAACTCCAGCGGGGAGCGCAGGAATGCTTTCTTCAGCGATTTGCCGTCGAAGCCGTAATAGCCGCCGCCATTGCCCTTGGAGTCCTCAAACCATACTGCATCGTAGGTCGAGCTGCCGTTACGGAATTCCGCTGCCAGTATGCGGCCGGTGCGCACATATTCGCCGCCTTGCCAGAATGTCTCGTAGACGACGTTGAAGCGGTCGCCGCGGCGCAGATCGCGTGCGAAATCGATATCGCTGGAAAAAATCTCGACCATTTGCATGGCAACGGCATCCGGTATCTGGGAGGTATCGGTCGCGGCGAACAGGGACGAGTAAATCTGTCCGGTTCGCATTTCAACGCGCCTTTCTACGGCGGCATCTTCTTCCAAGGCCGAAAAGCCGTCGGCTTCGCGCTTGACCACGATATTCTTGACGGCTGCCGGGCCATCTCCGCCGGGGACCGTCGTACTGATCCACTGCAATGTGCCATCCCCTGCGATTTCCGCCTGTATGCGACGGCCCGATCTCAGATTGAGCAACTGGCGTCCAACCTTATCGGACCTGATGAACTGGCTCGCTGCTTCGTCGCGTATGCCCAGGCGATTCAGCAAGGTCGCCAGCGTATCGCCAGGCAGAATCTGTTCTTCGATGATGTAACGCTGAGCGGTCGGCTCCAGCGCTGCAATTTGCTCTGCAATGTTGGGAAGCCCGATTTCCTCTGCGATGGAAACGACTTCCAGGTCATCGGGATTGGGCGCATGAGGCGCGACGCCGGCTGCGCCAAAGGCGCAGATCGCAAGCAGGAGCGCCGAGACAGAGACCACGCGCGATTTGCGAGTGCTTCCTATCAACAGACTGCTATGCGTGGCTGCTAATGCCACGAATTTATCGATGACGCTCATGCAATACGTTAGAATTTGGAGTTTGCCGCGAGCAGAACTGCCTAGTTTGTTGATGTTAGGCAAGAACGCGAGCGGTGAATTATACCAAAACAAAGTGTTGATTTTTATTGTAAATTTCGTTTTTTTCGAATCATGGATGCACATCAACCACAGGCCCGCTTAGAGAGCGATAAATCAGAAAAGTCTTCATTGCCTTTGTCTGATGCCGTACAGGAAGCACTTTCCAACGTAAAACGCGGCGCAGAGGAGTTGATCGTCGAATCCGAATTTGCCCAGAAACTGGCGCGTTCGGAACAAACCGGCAAGCCGCTGCGGATCAAGCTGGGGCTGGATCCCACTGCGCCCGATCTGCATCTGGGGCATACGGTGGTGCTGAACAAGCTGCGTCAATTGCAGGATCTGGGCCATACCGTCATTTTCCTGATCGGCGATTTCACGTCCATGATCGGCGATCCGTCCGGCCGCAATGTCACCCGCCCGCCGCTGACGCGCGAGCAGATCGAGGAAAATGCCAAAACTTACTTCGCCCAGGCCAGCCTGGTGCTGGATGCGGCGCGTACCGAAATCCGCTACAACTCCGAATGGTGCGATCCATTGGGCGCGCGCGGCATGATCCAGCTGGCGGCGAAATATACGGTGGCGCGCCTGCTGGAGCGGGAGGACTTCACCAAGCGTTTCAAGGCCGGCACGCCGATCTCGGTGCATGAACTGCTCTATCCGCTGATGCAGGGTTACGACTCGGTCGCGCTGCAGTCGGACCTGGAGCTGGGCGGCACCGACCAGAAATTCAACCTGCTGGTGGGTCGCGAACTGCAAAAGGATTATGGGCAGGAGCCGCAGTGCGTGCTGACCATGCCGCTCTTGGAGGGCCTGGACGGCGTGGAGAAAATGTCCAAGTCCAAGGGCAATTACATCGGCATCACCGAGCCGGGCAATACCATGTTCGCCAAGGTGATGAGTATTTCCGATGACATGATGTGGCGCTACTACGACTTGCTGTCGTTCCGCTCCTTGACGGAAATTACGAATTTCAAGGAAGAGGTCGCCGGTGGCCGCAATCCGCGCGATATCAAGGTCGCGCTGGCGCAGGAAATCGTCGAGCGTTTTCATTCTCGCCAGGCTGCCGAAGACGCGCTGGCCGATTTCAACAATCGCGCGCGCGGCGGCATTCCGGACGATATTCCCGAAGTGTCGATTGCTGGCGCGCCTTTGGGCGTAGGCCAATTGCTCAAGCAAGCCAATCTGTGCGCATCGACTTCCGAGGCGCTGCGCATGGTGGATCAGGGCGGGGTACGCCTGGATGGTGCCGTTATCAGCGACAAGGCACTCAAGGTCGAAGCAGGTACTTTCGTGTTGCAAGTCGGCAAGCGCAAATTTGCCCGGGTAACGCTGGCTTGATCGCCTTGCTGCAGCGTGCCACGCAGGCACAAGTCGTCGTGGACGAACAGGTCGTCGGCGCCATTGGGCCGGGCTTGATGGTGCTGGTATGCGCAGAGCGCAATGACACGGAAAAGCAAGCTGATGCCCTGCTGGAGAAGTTGCTTAATTACCGTGTTTTCGCCGACGAAGCGGGCAAGATGAATAAGAGCGTGCGCGACGTGGCAGGCGGTTTGCTGCTGGTGCCGCAATTTACGCTGGCCGCCGATACGCGTTCCGGCACGCGCCCGTCCTTCACGCCTGCGGCCGCGCCGGAAGAAGGACGTCGATTGTTCGATTACTTCCTGCAAAGCGCACGAAACAAGCATGCCGTGGTCGAAAGCGGTCGGTTCGGTGCGCATATGTCGGTGTCCCTGACTAATGACGGGCCAGTGACTTTCTGGCTGCAAGTGACGCCGACGTGATATCCGCTTGAGCAAGTTTGATCTTGCTGCGGATCGACGACGAGCAAGAAGGATATTGTCTTATCCATCTCTTGCTCATTCATCAAAAGGAGGCTGCGATGCAGTTGTGGAGCGATTCATTCAAGCAGGGCGAGGCAATTCCGGGCGAATTTGCTTTCGCAGTGACAGATCCGAAAACGCGCGTGAGTCTGTCGGCTAACCGTAACCCGCATCTGGCGTGGAAAGACGCGCCCGCCGGAACGCAATCCTTCGCGCTGATCTGCCATGATCCCGACGTTCCTTCCAAGGGCGATGACGTCAATCGCGAGGGGCGGGAAGTGCCGGCGGATTTGCCGCGTGTGGATTTCTTTCATTGGTTGCTGGTGGACTTGCCGGTTTCAACGCAGGAAATCGCAGCGGGAGAGCATTCCGATGGCGTGACGGTCCGCGGCAAGACGGGGCCGGAAATTGCCGGCAAGGCAGCGCGTCATGGTCTGAATGACTATACCGTGTGGTTTGTCAGCGACGCCGACATGGGTGGTGACTATTTCGGCTATGACGGTCCCTGCCCGCCCTGGAACGATGCGCTGGTTCATCGCTACGTCTTCACGCTGTATGCGCTGGATATTCCCAAGCTCGATGTGGATGGAAAGTTCACAGGACAGCAAGTGCGAGATGCCATTGATGGCCATGTGCTGGCAGAAGCCAGTATCATGGGCACTTACTCCTTGAATCCCGCGTTGCCGAAAACCGGCGCATAGGATCAGGGCATCCCGCGGTAATGAGGAATGGATGACTGAACTATTATTGATTCGCCATGGCGAAACGGATTGGAATGTCGAAAGGCGCCTGCAAGGACACATCGACATCGATTTGAATGAAAAAGGTCGCTGGCAGGCGCAAGCGTTGGGAAATGCGCTGTCCAATGAAGCGCTGGATGCAGTCTATGCCAGCGATTTGCAGCGCGCCCTGCTGACCGCACAGGCGATCGCATCTCCGCAGCGACTGACGGTGCAAAAAGAGCGCCAGTTGCGCGAGCGCTGTTACGGCGTACTGGAAGGCATGAGCTATCAGGAAATCAAGCAGGCTTATCCTGAAATCTATATCACCTGGCGCAGCCGCGACATTCATGCGCGCTTTCCTTCCGGCGCTAGCCCGGCCGAAACCTTGCTTGAGTTCTCCAGCCGGGTGGTCGATAGGGTAATCGGCATCGCTCAAAAACATCCGAAGCAGAAAGTCGCGATCGTGACTCACGGCGGCGTGCTGGATTGCCTTTATCGGGCGGCAGCAGGGAAAAGCCTTTCGGTTACGCGTGATTTCGACATCCTGAATGCCGGCATCAACCGGCTGACCTGGGATGGTCAGTCGCTGGCGATTGCGCAGTGGGGCGATGCCGCCCATCTCGCCGAAGCCGCGCTCGACGAAACGGACCGATAATCCAAATACCACACAAGGCTCGCTCCTTGCACTAATTGCCTGGCAGAAATGCATCGCTTCTTGTACGATTGCCCAAGTCGCTGCGCATGAGATTTTTCTTTATGCTTGCGGCACCTTCCGACTTGGATACGCAGGATGCCCACTTCTTCTTTGAGCCTCGAGGTCAGCGAGCTGCACACTACGACGCGCCCTAATGCCACTGTCGCCGCCGAGCGCGCGGCATTGACCACTGCATTGCAGTCCTTGCTCGAAGTGCTGCCGCAACCACACAGCGGGCGCGAAAACATCAGGCTGCTGTGCCATGCCCTGTTGCGCGCCACCCCTCATCTGCGCTGCGTCTGGGTGGGATTCTCAAAAGGCAATGAAGACACGGTAGAGCCTTACGCCGCGGCGGGCGCTGCCCTGCATGAAGCGGCTGACTGGAACCTTCCTGCGCAATGTTTCGATAGCGCCGGCCCTTATACGCAAGCCGCGCCCATTCATCATCCGCGTGCGCTGGAATTGTCGACCCTGTATTTCCCCTGGCACGATAATCCTCGCGAATGCACCGCCAGTTGTGCCTTGGCGCTGCCGCTACGTTCCGGCAATCGCGGTCTGCAGGGAATGATAGTGCTGTATGCCGACACGCTGGATTATTTTTCCCAGGTCGGCGTCGATCTGTTCCAGTCTTTCGGTCACGTGGCGGAGCTGGTGTGGAAACAATCGAATCTGATGAACCTGCTCAGCCAGAAAGCCCAGTTCGATCCCCTGACCGGCCTGATGAGCCGCCGTCATGCCACGCAAGCACTGGAAAAGGCCATGGTCGATGCCTGGCGGGCAGGTCATCCGCTGTCCGTCTTGTTGTGCCGGATTGAAGACTTCAAGCGTTTCAACGATTTGTATGGCTGGGGGGCGGCCGATACCATCGTGGCCGAGTTCGCCAAGGAGTTGACGGCCATCGTGCATCCCCGCGACAAGGGCGGTCGCTGGGCCGGCGTGGAATTCCTCTTCATTCTGCCCGCCACGCCCTTGCAGGATGCGCGCTCACTGGCTGCCAGGGTGAATGAGCATTTTGCCCGCAACCCGGTGGACATGAATAACTGGACAGTGCGGCTCACCTTGTCGGTCGGAGTGGCCGAGTATGCTGCGCACATGGCAAGTTGGGAAGATCTGGTTATGCATGCCAATTTTGATATGCAAAATGACACTGATGATCTGCCAAATGCCTTGCATTACCTCTAGCAACGCAAGCTATCGATTGTTATTACTGTCGTTGCCGCCGTCTTTTTCTGCTTCCCGGTAATTTTTAAAGTTTTTATTTCTTTCCGCTAGGGCATGCCTCCTATCTGGCGATAGAATGGCAGCTTTCCAGTTTTCCAGCCATTTACCGTGAACATCGGTCCGTATTCTTTGCGGAACAACGTGTTCGTCGCTCCCATGGCGGGGGTGACGGACCGGCCTTTCCGTCAGCTCTGCAAGGAGCTGGGCGCAGGCTACGCCGTGTCCGAGATGGCGGCTTCCAATCCGCGCTTGTGGGCGAGCGAAAAAACTACGCGCCGTACCAACCATGACGGCGAGATGGAACCCAAGGCAGTACAGATCGCCGGTTCGGACCCGTCTATGCTGGCTGAGTGCGCGAAGTTCAATGTCGATCGCGGCGCCCAGATCATCGACATCAACATGGGCTGTCCCGTCAAGAAGGTGTGCAATACCTGGTGCGGCTCGGCGCTGTTGCAGGATGAAGCGCTGGTAGGACAAATACTTGATGCGGTGGTCAGTGCGGTGGACGTGCCCGTCACGCTGAAATTTCGTACCGGCTGGAATCGGCAGCACAAGAATGCACTGAACATCGCCCGCATCGCACAGTCCGCCGGCATCGCGATGCTGACCTTGCACGGGCGCACGCGTGCCGATGGTTATAGCGGCGAAGCGGAATACGAGACGATTGCAGCGGTCAAGGCGGCAGTCGATATTCCCGTGGTGGCCAATGGCGATATCACGACACCGGAAAAAGCCAGGGTGGTGCTGAAGATGACCGGCGCCGATGCCGTGATGATAGGACGTGCCGCGCAGGGGCGGCCCTGGATATGCCGGGAAATCGATCATTTCCTGCGTACCGGCGAGATCTTGCCACCGCCCACGGTCGCGGAAGTGAAGACCTTGATGGATGAACATTTGCGCGCGCATTACGCATTTTATGGCGAGTATCTCGGCGTGCGTACCGCACGCAAGCATATCGGCTGGTATATGCGCGACTTGTCGGGCGGCGAAAGCTTCCGCCGGCATATGAATCAACTGGAAAGCTGCGAGGCGCAACTGGCGGCAGTCCAGGATTTTCTCGACGTGCAGCGCTTGCAGGGAGAGCGCTTGCAGTATGTCGAGGAAACAGGCAGGCTGGCCGCATGAAAGCCGGCACAACAACAATAAACAATAACGAGTAATCGGGACGAGTTGGAAAATGAGCAAAGATAATATTCAGGATGTAATCAGGAAAAGTCTGGACAAGTATTTCCGTGATCTGGGAGAGCAGGTGCCGACCAGCTTGTACGATATGGTGATCTTGACAGTGGAACGCCCCTTGCTTGAAGCGGTGATGGTGCGAGCGAACGACAACCAGTCGCTGGCTGCTGAAATTTTAGGCATCAACCGCAATACCTTGCGCAAGAAACTGCAGCAGCATGACTTGTTGTAAGAAGGGGTAAGCGGAAGCAGGAGGGGGATAAGCTAAGGGCGAGGCGGCAAACCACTTCCTTAGCTTATCTAATTAGGATCTGTGATGATGATTAAACAAGCCCTTATTTCCGTTTCCGACAAAACCGGCGTGCTGGAATTCGCGCGCGCGCTGCATGCGATGCAGGTAAGCATCCTCTCCACGGGCGGCACGGCCAAGCTGCTGGCGGATAACGGTATTCCCGTGACGGAAGTGGCCGACTACACCGGCTTCCCGGAAATGCTGGATGGCCGCGTCAAGAC
>JAFAGG010000012.1 GCA_023422955.1 Pseudomonadota bacterium
TTCACCAGGTAGCGAGCATGAATGTGAAGCAGCAAACCATTTCAATTGAAAAAACACGGCTAAAATGACGCCTCAACCCGTCCACCATGTCCCCGAACAGGTGTTCACCATGTCTCCGGTCTATACACTTCCCCTTGAAGGGGAAGGTGAGAACCGAGCGCTGCGCGCTAGGCTCGGCTTGCCATCCCCATTCCAACCTCACGGCTCACCGCTGGTAAGCGGCTCGCGTTCGTCAGGCGTGAAGCAATGCTTCGCGACCTCCCGTCTCATCCCTTGAAGAGGAGGGTAAGAACAATATCAGCCCGCCTGTTTCCCGATATATTCCAGCGCCTCGTTCACCTGATCGATCAGGATCAGGCACAGCTCGCCTTCCGACAAGCCGGCCAGCGCCAGGTCGATGGCGGCGAATTCGCCGCGGATTTCCCGGATCGCCGTGGTGCGCTTGGCATTCGCCAGGCCGTCGCGCAGCAAGGCGATCACTTCGCCATCCACGCGGCCGCGCTGGCACTGGTCTTCATACAGGATCACTTCATCGAAGGCATCACCGAGTATCTGCGCTTGCTGGCGTATGTCTTCATCGCGCCGGTCGCCGGCGCCGCTGATGACGACGCTGCGGCGCGTGGCGGGCATGCTGGCTATGGCGGCGACCAGTGCGGCGATCGCATCGGGGTTGTGGCCGTAGTCGGCGATCAGTGTTGCGCCGCGGTAGTTGAAGAGGTTGAACCGGCCGGGCGCGGTACTGATATCGGACACGAAAGTCTGCAGTCCGCTGTTGATGATTTCCCAGCTGATGTTGAGCGCCCAGGCTGCACCGATGGCGGCCATCGCATTGTCGACCTGGAAGCCGATCTGGCCGTTGCGCGTGAGCGGAATGCCTGCCAGCGGAATGTGATGCGCGTACTCGCCCTCGGCGGCAACGATGGCATCGCCGTCGACGTACACCACGCGATGGCCCTGTGCGCGGTGAGTGACCAGCACCGGGTGATGGCAGTCGCGGGAAAAGAAGGTGACCGCGCCGGGACAGGAAGCGGCCATGCTGGCCACGTTCGGATCGGCGGCATTGAGCACCGCCGTCCCATTGGGCGCGACATTCTGCACGATCACGCGCTTGACCACCGCGAGATCTTCCACAGTGGTGATGTAGTTCAGGCCGAGATGGTCGCCCAGGCCGATGTTGGTGACGACTGCGACATTGCAGCGGTCAAAGCCCAGGCCTTCGCGCAGGATGCCGCCGCGCGCGGTTTCGAATACCGCGGCATCGATGTCGGGATGCATCAGCACATTGCGCGCGCTTTTCGGGCCGCTGCAATCGTCGCTGTCGATGCGTTCGTTGCGGATGTAGATGCCGTCGGTGGTGGTCATGCCGACGCAATGTCCTTTCACGCCCAGCAGGTGCGCGATCAGTCTCACCGTGGTGGTCTTGCCATTGGTGCCGGACACGGCCACTACCGGAATGCGGGCGTCGTCGCCATCGGCGAACATGGTGGAGATGATGGCTTCGCCGACCGCGCGGCCCTTGCCGTAGGAAGGATTCAGGTGCATGCGCAGTCCCGGTGCGGCATTGACTTCGACGATGCCGCCGCCTTGCTCTTCCAGCGGCCGCAGCACGGTTTCGCACACCATGTCGATGCCGCAGATATCCAGCCCCACCATTTGCGCCGCTTCGACCACGCGCGCGGCCATCTCGGGATGGACTTCATCGGTGACATCGGTGGCGGTGCCGCCGGTGGACAGGTTGGCGCTGTCGCGCAACGCCACGCGTGCGCCCTGGGGCGGAATGCTGTCGGCCATGTAGCCTTGCTGGGCCAGCGTATGCAGCGCAATGTCGTCGATGCGGATCTTGGTCAGCGGCGTGGCATGGCCGCTGCCGCGCAGCGGATCGCGATTGACCTCCGCGACCAGCTCACCTATGGTGCGGATGCCGTCGCCGAACACCTGCGGCGGTTCGCGGCGCGCTGCGGCGATCAGCTTGTCGCCGACCACCAGCATGCGATAGTCGCGCCCCTGGATGAAGCGCTCGACGATGATCTCGGAACCGTAGTTGCGCGCATTGGCAAACGCAGCCAGCACTTCTTCGCGCGTTTTCATATTGACCGCCACGCCCTTGCCCTGGTTGCCATCGAGCGGTTTCAGCACCACCGGCAGACCGATCTCGCAAGCCGCTTTCCACGCTTCTTCCGCATCGGACACGGTGCGTCCCTGCGGCACCGGCACGCCGGCTGCATGCAGCAGTTTCTTAGTCAATTCCTTGTCCTGCGCAATCGATTCGGCAATCGCGCTGGTGAAGCTGGTCTCGGCCGCCTGGATGCGCAACTGCCGCTTGCCCCAGCCGAACTGCACCATGCTGCCTTCAGTCAGGCGGCGATAGGGAATGCCGCGCGCCAAGGCGGCCTGCACGATGGCGCCGGTGCTGGGTCCGAGGCGCATATCTTCATCGAGATCGCGCAGGCGGATGAGTGCCTGCCTGAGATCGAAGCTGCGGTCATCCTGCGCGCTGCGGCACAGGTCTTGCGCCAGTTCCAGCGCGAGCCGTCCGACCGCTTCTTCCGTGTATTCGACCACGACCTGGTAAGTGCCGTCTTCGACAGTCTCGACCGTGCGCCCGAACGTGACTGGGCAGCCGGCCTGCGCCTGCAGGTAGAGCGCCGCGCTTTCCAGCGCATGCGCCATCGAAAAGGAAACGCGCGGATCGGCGGGCGAGAGCAGCGTTATCTCGGGAAAGCGCGCGCGCAGCCTGTCTTCGAAGCCGGCCAGCTTGTTGATGTCGCGCTCGTCCTCGCTGCAAGCCACGATGGCTTCTATCGAGGTGCGCCGACTCCAGAGATTGGGTCCGCGCAGGGCGCGGACACGCGAGATGTTCATGTAAGGTGTCCTTGGGTGTGTGCTGTTGATGCGGATCGGCGCAGGCCGGGCCGCTTTATCCTTGTCGTGTTTGCACGTGCTGCGCGGCAGGTTCCGATTGCGCGGCAATCCCTGATGCGGTGTCCGCGCACTCTTGGCCCTGATCGAAGCATTCAATGCCGGCGCGCATCAGTTCCGCCGGCACGCCGAGCGCCCAGGCCGCGCCTATGGCTGCGAGCAGGCTTTCGATGACGGATGGCGGATTGCCCGATAGCCAGGCCACGCCGGAAAGATCGATGGCGGCAGTTTCCGACATGCCTCTGGCCAGGACTGCAACACTGTCGCGCAGGAAAACGGCGCGTCCTTCCTTTTCACGATGCGCGGACAAAAGCGGCAGGTCGGACTGCGCCGAGAATAGGATCACTTCGCCATCGCACAGCGATGCCATGCCGGCCACGCGCACATCGCCCGCATTGAGCACTGCCGCGCCTTCCGGCAGGACCACGTCGACCTGCGTGCGCACCACATCGGCCATCTTGTCCGCATCGTTGATGTAAAACTCGGGCAGACTTTCCTGCGCATCGATATTGGTGACCACGCCGACCAAGCATCGGTCATAGGTCAGGCCTTCCGCCAGTATCGAGCGGTGATTGTTTTCGATCACGGCCGCTTGTACCGAGCGATTCATCAGCAGGCGCTGGCCCGCGTCCCAGCGCGCCTGGTCGCCTTGCTCGACGCGGCGCTGCTTCAGGTACATGCCGTTGCTGCAAGCCAGTCCCACATACGTGCCCTGCAATCCGATCATTTGCGCAAGCAGGCGCGCGACCACGGTCTTGCCGCGCGAACCGGTGATGCCCACAATCGGAATGCGTCCGTTATCGTTGTCTGCAAACAGGTGGTTCACGATGTCGCGCCCGACCGGGCGAGCCTGCCCTTCCGCGGGTTTCAGGTGCATCAGCAGGCCGGGGCCGGCATTGATTTCGACGATGGCGCCGCCCTGCTCCGGCAAGGGACGCGAGATATCCTGCGCCAGCAGATCGACGCCGGCGATATCCAGCCCGACGATGCGCGCAGCCAGCGCGGCGGCGGTGGCGATCTTGGGATGCACGCGCTCGGTCACGTCTATATCCAGGTTGCCGTTACGTTGTATCAGCACGGACTTGCCGGCGGGCGGCACCGAGTCTGCCGTGTAACCCTGGCGCGCGATTTCCAGCCGCACCGCCGGCTCCCTTTCCAGCAGGATGGGCGTGAGCGGGAATTCCTCGGCTTCGCCGCGGCGCGGGTCGGTATTGATCTGGCTGTCTATCAGTTGCACGAGGGTGGAAATGCCGTCGCCGGTCACGCAAACCGACTGGCCGCAGGCGGCCGCCACGACGCGCCCGCCTACCACCAGCAGCCGGTGTTCCTTTCCCTGGATATAGCGCTCGACCATCACCTCGCTGCCTTCTTCGCAGGCGGCGATATAGGCTGCCTCGATCTCGGACTGCTGAGTCAGCTCCATGAAAACACCGCGGCCGTGATTGGCATCGGTGGGCTTGATCACCACCGGCAAACCGATTTCCTGCGCGACTTCCCACGCTTCCTGCGCGCTGGCGACGATCTGCCCTTCGGGCACCGGCACGCCGCAAGAGGCGAGCAACCGCTTGGTCAGATCCTTGTCGCTGGAAATGCCTTCGGCAATTGCGCTGGTCTTGTCGGTTTCCGCGGTCCAGATGCGACGCTGGCGCGCGCCGTAACCCAGTTGCACCAGGTTGCCGTCGTTCAGGCGCAGGTGCGGAATGCGGCGCTCATACGCGGCATCGACGATGCAGGCGGTGCTGGGGCCCAGCCCTACCGCTTCAGCCAGATCACGCAGGCGCTCCACGTTAGCCTTCACATCGAAAGGCCGGTCTTCGATGGCGGCCATCACCAGCTCGCGTGCCGCCGCCAGGGACGCGCGTCCCACTTCCTCGTAAGGCACGCGCACCACCAGCTTGTAGACGCCGCGCACCGGCGTCGAGCGCGCCTTGCCAAAAGCGGACGGAACGCCGGCCAGGTTCTGCAGCTCTATCATCACGTGTTCCATGATGTGCGCCGGCCAGGTGCCGTCGCGCAGCCGCTCCAGGAAACCGCCCGGCTCGCCTATGCCGCAATGGTGCTCGGCCAGGGTCGGCAGCCAGGCAAGCAGGCGCTCGTTGAAGCCGGGCAGGGTATGGGAGGGCGAATCTTCCAGATCGCCGATATCGACCCAGGCTTCAAGGCTGGGGCGATAAGTCCAGATGTTGGGGCCGCGCAGGTAGAACGCATTGATAACCTCAAGGGTCGTGCGCTTGTTCATGTAATAACTCGGAGAGTAGGAGGAGGTCGAAGATGCGGCAGGAGTGCAGCAACAGGCAGGATGGTTCCAGTAAAAAGAATTCCGCAATGCGCGGATATGGGACGCTAGTCTAGCGATAGAAAAAGAAAAATAACCTAGGGTAAATACCAGTCTATTCGTTACGCCTGTTGATATACTGGCTGCCGATAAACCGGCGCAGCAAATTTCCGTTCGAAACCTGTTCGACACTTATCTTTCTCCCATCAAGCAAGCAGGCGCGTTGCCAATTCCTGATGCCGCCTGACTCCCGAATCCGCTTCCCCCTCGAATGAAAACTGCATCTTCCGGACTGCCGGCAAAAAAGCCTGTCCTTCCTCCCACCTGGCGCGACGAGCTTGAATTGCGCCTGCAGGAGGAGGAAGCCGTCCTGGCGCACCTTGAACTGGATCTCGATGGCAGGCTCAGGTTCGTGGCCGGGATTATCGTCGTCACGACCCGCCGCCTGCTGGCGAAAACAGGCGATGACGGTGCGTGGCAGGAATGGCCATACCGGGCTGAGCTGGTATTGACGCACCACGACCATGCCGGCGTCGGCACGCTGGAATTGCTGGACGACAGCGCCCGCCTGGCTTCCTGGCGTTACACGCTGGGCCATAATCCGGAAGCCTTGCGTCTCATCGATGCCTTCAGGCTGCAATCCGAAGCGCTGGCCAGCGGCAGGCCACCGGCCTTGCCGACGGCACAGAGCTGCCCGCGCTGCAAGGCGCCGTTCGATGACGACCAGGAAGAGTGCAGCGTCTGCGCTTCCGAGGTGGCGACACCGCCCTCGACCTGGACGCTGTTCCGGCTCTGGCGTTTTGCCCGGCCTTACAAGGGACAGTTGCTGCTGGGCTTTCTGCTGACGCTGGGTTCGACCGCCGCCACGCTGGTGCCGCCTTACCTCACCATGCCGCTGATGGACAATGTGCTGATTCCTTATCAGAACGGCGCGCCCTTGGATGTTGGGCTGGTGTCGGTCTACCTGGGCGGCCTGCTGGGTGCGGCGCTGGTGGCGTGGATACTGGGCTGGGCGCGGACCTATATCCTGGCCCTGGTGAGCGAGCGCATCGGCGCCGATCTGCGCGCGGAAACTTTCGAACACCTGCTGCGCATGTCGCTGGCCTACTTCGGCGGGCGGCGCACCGGCGACCTGATGGCGCGCATCGGTTCCGAGAGCGACCGCATCTGCGTATTCCTGTCGCTGCACCTGCTCGACTTCGCCACCGACGTGCTGATGATCGCGATGACGGCAGCCATTCTGCTGTCCATCGATCCGTGGCTGGCGCTGGTGACTTTGCTGCCGCTGCCGTTCATTGCGTGGATGATCCACGCGGTGCGCGAGCGTCTGCGCCAGGGCTTCGAAAAGATAGACCGCATCTGGGCGGAAGTGACCAATGTCTTGTCCGACACCATACCCGGCATCCGCGTGGTGAAAGCCTTTGCGCAGGAAAAACGGGAAGCGAAACGCTTTCGCGAAGCGAACCGGCACAACCTGCAGATCAATGACCGCGTCAACAAGATCTGGTCGCTGTTCTCGCCAACGGTCACGTTCCTGACCGAGATCGGCTTGCTGGTGGTGTGGGCTTTCGGTATCTGGCAGGTGTCGCGCGGCGACATCACGGTGGGCGTGCTGACCGCTTTCCTGGCCTATATCGGCCGCTTTTATACGCGGCTGGACTCCATGAGCCGCATCGTCTCGGTCACGCAAAAGGCGGCGGCCGGCGCCAAGCGCATCTTCGATATTCTCGATCATGTGGCCAGCGTGCCGGAGCCGATTAAACCGGTGCACCTGGAACGCATCGAAGGCCGGATTGCCATCAGGGACATTGGATTTCGCTACGGTAACCGCGCGGTGATCCGCAATCTCTCGCTGGACATCAAACCGGGTGAAATGATCGGCCTGGTTGGTCACAGCGGCTCGGGCAAGAGCACGCTGGTCAACCTGATCTGCCGTTTCTACGATGTGTCGGAAGGCGAGATTACCGTGGATGGCATCGATATTCGCAACCTGAAAATTGCCGACTACCGTCGCCGCATCGGCCTGGTGCTGCAGGAACCCTTCCTGTTTTTCGGCACGATCGCCGAGAACATCGCCTATGGCAAGCCGGACGCGACCCAAGAGGAAATCATCGCTGCCGCGCGCGCCGCGCATGCGCATGAATTCATCCTGCGGCTGCCGCACGGCTACGATTCGCTGGTGGGAGAGCGCGGCCAGACCTTGTCCGGCGGCGAGCGCCAGCGCATTTCGATTGCGCGCGCGCTGCTGATCGATCCGCAAATCCTGATCCTGGATGAAGCGACTTCCTCGGTCGATACCAGCACCGAAAAGGAAATCCAGAAAGCGCTCGACAACCTGGTGCAAGGTCGCACCACGATAGCGATTGCTCACCGACTGTCCACGCTGCGCCAGGCCGACCGGCTGGTGGTGCTGGAGCGCGGCCAGATTGTCGAGATCGGCGCGCACGATGAATTGCTGGCGCGCCAGGGCGCCTACCACCGCCTGTATCAGGCGCAGCAGCGCCAGGCGGAAAACGATTATGGCGTGCAGGTGATCGAGCCGGCAGCCGAACTGAAGGAGGGTGCGGCATGAGTGCATTCCAGTTGAGCCGCAATGCATTCGGAAAGCTGGTGTTTGCTTCGGCGGATGGCAACAGCGTGCATGAAGGCGTGGTGCCCGTTCGCGCCTTTCCGATTGCCTCGCCCGACAAGGGAATTTCATTGCTCAGCACGGAGGGCCGCGAACTGGCGTGGATCGACAAGTTAAGCGATGTGCCGGAACCGGCGCGCGCGCTGATCGAGGAAGAACTGACCAACCGCGACTTTCTGCCTCAGATTCATCGCATCCTGCAGGTTTCCACCTTTGCGTCGCCCAGCACCTGGGAAGTGGAAACCGACCGCGGTCCGGCCACGCTGGTGCTGAAAGGGGAAGAAGATATCCGCCGCATTACGCAGGCGGCGCTGTTGATCGCCGATGCGCATGGCGTGCAATACCTGGTACGCGATATCCAGGAACTGGATCGCGCAAGCCGAAAATTGCTGGATCGTTTTCTGTAAGGTTTGCCGACGGACCTGTCTTCTGCTGCCTAGTTGTGCTTGCAGGAGTTGCGTTGCTGTCAGTATCTGCAAGCAGACAGCTCAAAAGAAAAACGGGAAAGCAAGCACTTGCTGCGCTGCTTTCCCTTTCATCGCGGCCCCTTCAAGCGGGCCGCCTTTCATCGAAGTTTGATTGCTTAGTCGATGGTGATCTTGCCGGTGTCGATCACTTTCTGCCAGCGTGCAAATTCCTTGGCCTGGAAGGCAGTGAATTCTTCCGGCGAATTGCCGACGATTTCAAAGCCCAGTTCCAGCAGCTTGGCCTTCACATCGGCTTCATTCAGCGCGGCGACGATGCCCTGGTGCAGCTTCATCTTGATATCGTTGGGAATGCCCTTCGGTGCGGCGAAGGCTTGCCAGGAATAGACAGTCGCATTTTTCAGGCCGAGCTCTTCCATGGTCGGCACATCCGGCAGCAGCGGCGAGCGCTTGGAGCTGGTGATCGCGAGCGGGCGCAGCTTGCCAGCCTTGATGTTGGGCAGGCCGGTGTTGATGTTCATGAAGGTGGCATCGACTTGTCCGCCCAGCAGATCGAGCATGGCCGGCGCGCCGCCCTTGTACGGTACGTGGATGGCCTTGGTGCCGGTTTCCTGCCAGAACAGCTCGGCTGTCAGATGGTCGGAAGTGCCGTTGCCTGCCGACGCAAAGGTCATCTTGCCGGGATTGGCTTTCAGGAAGTTCATCACATCCTTGAAGTCCTTGTGCGGCGAACCGGCCGGTACTACCAGCACGTTGGGCGCCTGCACCGCGACCGTGATGTAGTCGAAATCCTTCAGCGGGTCATAGCCGACGTTCTTCATCAGGTGAGGGCCGATCACGAATGGTCCCAGCGAGGAGACGAAAACCGTGTGGCCGTCCGGCGAGGAACGCTTGGCCGTTGCCGCGCCCACCGTGCCGCCCGCGCCGCCCTTGTTTTCCACGATGACGCTGGCGCCGATAGCCGGTTCCAGCTTGGCTGCCACGGTGCGGGCGATCATGTCGGTGGAGCCGCCCGGCGGGAACGGCACCAGGAAGTTGACCGGCTTGGCGGGCCAGGCCTGTGCCAGAGCGCCGGTAGATACGGCCAGGCCCAGGGCCAGGGTTGCAAGTGCTTTTTTCATGCTGTGTCTCCTCTTTTGTTTTCAATGGTAGAGGGCTCTGCGGCCCCGAAAATTACCAGTTGCAGCTAGCAGGGTACTACGTGGTTAAGGAAGCTTTCCAAACTCGGCTTGTTCTTGCGTCCATGCGCGCGCCTGCTCGCTCAGGCTGATGCCCAGTCCCGGCCGTGTCGGCACCAGCATGCGGCCATCGCGCGTTTCCAGGCGCTCGTTGAACAGCGGCTCCAGCCAGTCGAAGTGTTCGACCCAGGGCTCGATCGGGTAGATCGCGGCCAGGTGCACGTGCAGTTCCATCGCAAAGTGAGGCGCCAGCATCAGGCCAGCGTTTTCAGCCTGGGCCAAGACTTTCAGGAAGGGCGTGATGCCGCCCACGCGCGGCGCATCCGGTTGGATGAAGTCGGCGGCGCGGTGACGGATCAAGTCGAGGTGTTCGGCGGCGCTGGTCAGCATTTCGCCGGTGGCAATCGGCGTATCGAATTCGCGTGCCAATGCGGCATGGCCTTCGTGGTCATAGGCATCCAGCGGTTCTTCGATCCAGATCAGGTTGAATTCCTCGAAGCGGCGGCACATGCGTTGCGCGGCCGGACGATTCCATTGCTGGTTGGCGTCCACCATCAGCGGCACCTTGTCGCCGAGCTGCTTGCGCACGGTCGACACGCGCTCCAGATCGACCGCATGGTCGGGATGGCCGACTTTCAGCTTGATGCCGCCTATGCCGCGCTCCACGCTGGCTTGGGCATTGGCCACCACCTGGTCGAGCGGCGTATGCAAAAAGCCGCCGGAGGTGTTGTAGCAGGCAACCGAATCGCGATGCGCGCCCAAGAGCTTGGCCAGCGGCAGGCCGGCGCGCCGGGCTTTCAGGTCGTACAGCGCCACGTCGAAGGCGGCAATCGCCTGCGTCGACAGGCCGCTGCGGCCGACCGAAGCGCCGGCCCAGCACAGCTTGGTCCAGAGCTTGGCGATATCGCTGGGATCTTCGCCGATCAGCACCGGCGCGACTTCCTTGGCATGGGCAAACTGGCCCGGCCCGCCGGCACGCTTGGAGTAACTAAAGCCCAGTCCGCTATGGCCATCCCTGGTCTGGATTTCGGCAAACAGCATCGCCACTTCGGTCATGGGCTTTTGCCGGCCCGTGAAAACCTTGGCATCGCTGATAGGCGTTGGCAGCGGCAGCATGCAGGAAGAAATTTTCATCCAGGCAATTTCATCGGAATAGGAAGCGCTCGTTGATATCATTATCAGTCCACTGGTAGTTTGATCGGCAAGCAAAGGGCTGCGGTTGATGATAACGTTAACATCCGTGCTTCGCAACACGCTTTGAAATATGATGTATTCATGAAAAAACAGAGTCCTTCCCTGCCGGTTTCGATCACGCTTCATGACGTGGCGCAAGCAGCCGGCGTGTCCGTGATGACGATATCGCGCGCGCTCAGCAAGCCCGACCTCGTGTCCGCCGACACGCTGGAAAAGGTGCGCCGCGCCATCGATATGACCGGCTACATTCCAAACCGCCTGGCGGGCGGCCTGAAATCCAGGCGCAGCATGACCATAGGCGCGCTGGTGCCGTATATCGCCGTACCGCAATTCCTGCCGACCATACAAACCCTGACGGAAGAACTGGCGCAGGCGGGTTACCAGCTGATCTTCGGCCAGACCGGCTACGACAATGCGCGTGAACCGGAATTGCTCGACACGCTGTTGAGCCGGCGTGTCGATGGCATCGTGGTATTCGGCCTGCTCAGGCAACTGCAGGGTACCGAGCGCTTTAGTCGTCTCGGCATTCCGGTGGTGGAAACCTGGGATTTGAGCGATCGTCCGGTCGATATGCTGGTGGGTTTTTCGCAAGTCAAAGTAGGCAGCAAGGTCGCGGAATTCTGCATCGCGCGCGGCTGGAACAAGGCGGGCATTGCCACCGCCAGCGACGACCGCGCCACGCGCCGCCGCCAGGGTTTTCTCGCGACCTTCGGCCGTGACGTGCCGACTGCCACCGTGCGCGCACCCAGTAATCTGGAACTCGGCCGCCAGGCCTTGCGTGATCTGCTGGCGCAGGACAGCGGTCTGCAAGTGGTCGTCTGCAGTTCCGACGGCCTGGCGCAAGGCGTGCACACCGAAGCCAAGGCCCGCGGCCTTCGCATACCGGAAGACCTCGCCATCATAGGATTCGGCGATGCCGACTTCGCCGCGCATCTGGATCCTTCCCTGACCACCGTGCGTATCGATGGCCCTGCCATCGGCCGCATTGCGGCGCAGAAGATACTGAAGCGTTGCAATGGAGAGGACGTGGAAGAAGCGGTGACGGATGTCGGCTTTGCGATTATGGAGCGGGGGTCGACGTAAGGGCGTTAGCCGAGCGTCGGGCGTAACGGCAGGGTAACGGAAAAGCAGGTGCCATCCGCCGAGCTGCATACTGCGACGTCACCGCCGTGTGCCTGGGCAATGCCGCGGACCAGCGAAAGGCCAAGCCCCCATCCTTTTTCCTGGCCTTCGGTGGCAGACGCTGCTCTGTGGAAGGGTTCGAAGATAGTGCGTTGATCGGCCTCGGAAATCGGGTTCCCCTTGTTTTCCACGTGGAGTTCAATGCGGTCTTCATGTGCGACAAGAGAAATGCGAACGGGAGTGTCCGAGGCCCCATATTTAACGGCATTGGCTGCAAGATTTTCAATGATGCGGCGCAAGCCTACCGGATCAGCGGTGATGCGGATATCGACTGTTTCAAACTCGAAGCGGTCGCCGTGCATCGCAGTAAGCTCTTCAATGACTTCCCGGGCTATTTTGCAGGGATCGCACTCTTTTACGTGAATGGAAATTAACTTGCCCGATTTGATCTGGGACGCATCAAGCAGGTCCTGGATCATGCGGTCGGCGTGAGTGAGATTCCTGTCGATTCTGGAAAGCAGCAATTGCACATCCTCCCGGTCTGCAAACTTGAGAGCCAGTAGCTGCGTGCTGAGCTTCGATGCGCAAAGGGGCGTGCGTAAATCGTGAGTGAGAGCTGCCATGAACATTTCACGCAGGTTTTGTTCAGCCCTTAGCTTCAGCAGTTGGTCGCGCAGGTTTATCTCGGTCATGACAGAAAGGGTAAGTTCCTGCATGACGTGAATTTCGTACTCCGACCACTCGCGCTCCTTGCTGTCGATCGCGCAGAAGGTGCCAAGAACATGGCCGTCGGGATTGATCAATGGAATGACGACCAGCGCGACGATTCCCCAGGGACCGGTAGAGGGGTGGAACTTGAGCAGCGGGTCGTTCAGCGCATTCGAAGAGATGATGGACTCACCCTCAAGCGTGTAACGGCAAATCGACGAGTCGATGGGAAGCTCGCGAGATTCCTTGAATGGCGATGGCAGGCCGTAATCGGCGACGAAGTATTGTTTATCGGCGCCGACCAGGGAAACGATCGTCAACGGAGCGTTCACGATTTTAGCCGCCAGCTGCGCCAGCCGATCGAACGCAGCCTGGCGGCCCGCGTCCATGAGTCCCGTATTATTAA
This sequence comes from Pseudomonadota bacterium, assembly GCA_023422955.1. Taxonomy (GTDB): domain Bacteria; phylum Pseudomonadota; class Gammaproteobacteria; order Burkholderiales; family Burkholderiaceae_D; genus JAEZLB01. The sequence goes on from JAFAGG010000012.1 coordinate 12,857, forward strand.
TGGCCCGGATCCGATCCGGATCGACCAGTTTGCCATTGCAAGCTTGAGTTCGCTTCAAGGTCGCTGGATCAAGAACTCCTGAAAACTGCATGATTCCTTCTGCCCCTAATCAATGGACGGGTTGAGTTCGAGAATATCCCGGACGTCATAAACGAAGCCCGGCAGCCCACGGCGGTATCGGGCGTTTGATCTTGCTATTTCGCCGCAGCTTCAGCGCAGGTCATTCGATGTGACGCGGCAGAGCCTGCGCGCTGCCCCGGCATGGTGCCACAGGGCGTTGCGCCGTTCAACTAGCAGTCTCAGGCCAGGCATAACTAGCGGTTCCAACAACGTAGGCCCGGCTCAATGCAGCCTGGGCACGTTCTTTTCAACTGCGGGCAGCATCGTCGCCAGGCTCGGGCAATGCCGCCGCCAGCACTTCCGCCAGATGCAGCGTGCGACGCTCGGTCCCCTGGTGTATCTGTTCCCGGCAACTGAAGCCATTGACCAGGATGCGCGTATCGGGCGTAGCTTCACGAACCGCAGGCAGCAGCACTTTCTCCCCTATGCGTCTTGAAGCTTCCACGTTTTCAGGTGCGAATCCGTAGGCACCGGCCATGCCGCAGCAGCCGGAATCCAGTATCTTCACCTTCATGCCGGTCTTGCCTAATACGTGGCGTTCCGTGTCGAGGCCGATGATGGCGCGGTGATGGCAATGCGCATGCACGATGGCTTCGCCCCTGATCTCGGGCGGGATGTAATTCACCTGTTCGAGAAATTCGCTGAACAGGAAAGATTGCCTGCTTAATTTTTCAGCAAGCTGGTCGCCGGGGAAAAGACTGAGCAGTTCATCGCGAAATACCGACAGGCAGCTCGGCTCCAGTCCGACCAGCGGAACGCCGGCTTCGATGTCGTCGCGTAGCGTTTCCATGATCTCGACGAATTGCCGACGCGCCTGATCCAGCATGCCGAAGTCGTAGAGGGGGCGACCGCAGCATAAGGCTTGCCTTGGTATCGTGACCTGGAAGCCGGCATGCTCCAGCACCCTAACTGCCGCCTGCGCAACTTCCGGATGGAAGTGATTATTGAAAGTGTCGGGCCACAGCAGTACTTTCTGCGCCGAGGCATGGCGCGTGCCGCGCTGCTGGAACCACTTGCGAAAGGTCTGTTTGGCAAACACCGGTATCTGTCGCTCGGGCGCGATGTCGGCGACTTTCTTCACCAGCGTTCTCAAGCCCGGTGTTTGCGTGAAGAAGTTGGTCAGGCGCGGCATCATCGCACCGATGCGTGCCCAGCGATGAATCAGGCCTATCGTATAAGCCCGGCGCGGCCGGCAATGCGTCTGGTAATACTGCGCCATGAACTCCGCCTTGTAAGTCGCCATGTCCACCGACACCGGGCATTCGGTCTTGCAGCTCTTGCAGGACAGGCAGGTGTCCAGCGCATCTTTGACATGTTCATTGCTGCAGTCATGCGCCATCGGCGAATCCGCATTCATCATTTCGAACAGCAGGCGCGCACGGCCGCGGGTGGAATCCTTTTCTTCGCCGGTGCCGCGATAGCTCGGGCACATCGCGCCGCCTTCTATGCGACGGCACTTGCCGGCGCCGACGCAGCGCTGCGCGGCCTGCAGCAGGCTGCCATTGTCGCGGGCAAAGGAGAAATGCAGAGGCTTGAGGTTGACGGGGCGATACTCGGGCCCGACGCGCAGATTGGCATGCAGCGGATACGCATCGATCAGCTTGCCGGGGTTCATGCGATTGTCCGGGTCCCAGATGCGCTTGAATTCGCGGAAGGCTGCCATCAGTTCATCGCCGAACATGAGCGGCAGCAGTTCGGCACGAGCCTGACCATCACCATGCTCACCTGACAGCGAGCCGCCGTAAGCGACCACCAGTTCTGCCGCTTCCACCAGAAAACGGCGCCAGTGCGTAACGGACTCCTCGGTGCTGAAATCGAAAGTGACGCGGCCATGAATGCAGCCATCGCCGAAATGGCCGTAGAGCGAGGCATCGTAGCCATACTTGTCGAGCAGCTTCTGATAGTCGCGCAGATAGTCGCCCAGGCGGTTCGGATCGACCGCCGCATCTTCCCAGCCCGCGTAGGTTTCCGGCTGGCCCGGCACTGCATTGCGCGCCGAAGAGCCGGCTTCGCGTATGGCCCACACGCGGTTCTGGTCCGCCTTGTCGAGATAAATCTGTCGTCCCACGGTGAACGGCAATTGCGCCTCGACCAGCGCATTCGCCTTGGCTTGCGCTTCTTCCAGCGTTTCGCCGCCGAACTCCACCAGCAACCATGCATCGCCGCCCGGCAGCAGCGCGATATCGCCCAGTTGCAAGTTCTTGCGGCGCATGTCGTCGATCATGCTCTTGTCCAGACCTTCCAGGCAGATGTTGCCGAAAGGGAGAATGGCCGGCGTCTGGTCGGCAGCCTGGTAAATGTCGGGATAACCGAGCACCACCAATACGCGCACCGGCGGGCTATGAACCAGCTTGGTTTCCGCCTGCAACACCATCACGCAGGTGCCTTCGCTGCCGACCAGGGCACGCGCGACATTGAAGCCGTTCTCCGGCAGCAGTTCATCGAGGTTGTAGCCGGACACGCGCCGCTTGATGGTGGGGAAGCGATTGCGCACATGCTCCGCATATTGGTCGCGCAGGGTTTTCAGGCGACGATAGATGTCGCCGCGCCGTCCGCCTTCGGCAATGATCTGCTCCAGTTCCTTTTCGGAAGTCGGGCCGACCCACATGCGCAAGCCGTCATAAGTCAGGATTTCCATGCGCGCTATGTTGTCGACGGTCTTGCCGGCCATTACCGAGTGCGCGCCGCAGGAATTGTTGCCTATCATGCCGCCCAATGTGCAGCGACTGTGCGTGGCCGGATCGGGACCGAAGGTCAGGCGATGCGCTTCGGCTGCATGGCGCAGCGCATCACAGATCACACCGGGTTCCACGCGCGCGAGGCGCTGCTGCGGATCGACCGACAGGACTCGGTTCAGATACTGGGAGGTATCGATGACGACCGCGACGTTGCAAGTCTGGCCGCACAAGGAGGTGCCCGCACCGCGCGCGAGTATCGGCGCCTGATGCCGGCGGCAAATTTCCACCGTCCTGACCAGGTCTTCCACGGTACGCGGAATTACCACGCCTATCGGCACTTGCCGGTAGTTCGATGCATCGGTGGCATACAGCGAACGGCTGCCGCCATCGAAGCGGACTTCGCCGTTGATGCCGGCTGCCAGTTCATCGGCGAGTGCACGGGCATCGATGTCGAGTTCAGGCGGATGGAAAGCAGAGGTTTCAGTGAGACCCACGGGAGCTTCCTTGCTTGTTCAAATGAAATGGCGCAGCCAGTGCCGCTGCTGCCTGCAGCATACTTCAGTCAGGGTAATCCTGTGGTGATGATACTGCCGACGCTACCGACGCTGAGCTGGCAGTGGCGATCCGGCTATCCTCCTGGAGGCTAAGCGCTCTATGAGGCGGCTACACGGGCAGTCGGCCTCAGCACGACCCTCATT